>JAQCMY010000167.1 GCA_028274865.1 Haloferacaceae archaeon
ACTGGCAGGCGCACCGCTGTACGTCAGTATGGCAGGAATGCTCGGCATCGCTGCCCCGCTCGTCGACCAGGGCGTGCCAATTGGGACCGTCATCGCGTTCGTGGTCGGTGGTGCAGGAGTCAGTATTCCGAACCTGATCCTTCTCAACAGACTCTTCGAGCGGAAACTGCTCGCCGTCTACGCCGTGACTGTGGTCACGATCGGGGTGGTTCTTGGCTACGGGCTGAACTTCCGCTTCGTGTAAACTACCCCACCCTACTCCCTCGGCGCATACGCGCCTCGGTCCTTGAGGGTGGGGCTTTGATGTGGACTCCCGGCACTCAGTCGCCAGCAATAGGCTGGTGACTCTCGCCGTTCAACGTCCCACCATTTATACGCAGGTCTACTTCTGCGTCTCCGCTCCCCGACGTGGGCGAGGAACGGAGTCTGTGTGTCCGCTTCCGGGCGTACCGTAGCCCGATATTCTTCGCGCCGTTGTAATCCGCGTTCACCTCGTAGCCACACTTCTGGCACTCGAAGTGTTCTCCGTGGCGGTTGTCCTCGTGTGTGAACCCACAGTCCGTTCGAGAACAGCGTTGAGACGTGTGGTCCGGCTCTACTTGCTCCACGGAGACACCCTTTTCAGGTGTCTTGTACTCGACGTATTCGTACAGTCGTCGGAACGCCCATATGTGGTGCCACTTCGCCTGCGGAAGCCGATCTCGAATGTCCGTCAAGTCCTCGAACGCGATTACGTCGCAGTCGTGTTCGACGGCTTCCGTGACGATCTCGTTGGCGACGGTGTGGATGTACTGTTTTCGCCATGCTTCCTCGCGCTTTCCGAGTCGAAGCAGGGCGTTGTGCGCGGCTTGTGTTCCGCGTTGTTGCATCTCACCGCGCCGTTTCTCGAACTCGCGGCACCAGTGGTCGTACTCGTCTCCCTGCCAGAACGTGCCGGTCGAGGAAACAGCGAGTGAGTTGACGCCGAGGTCGATACCGAGGACCGTTTGATCGGGGTGCCCGGTATCTGCCGGAACCTCTGCGTCGTCGCCGTCTGTCCGCCGAGTCGAGAGTTGGATGTAGAACTTGTCGTCCACCGCGTCGTATCGAACCGTACTCTCGCGGAACTCGTAGTCCTCAGAGAGAACGTATCGCTCGTAGGGCGTCGGACTGTCTGCCGGGAGAATGAACGACGGTTCGACCCGCCCCTCAACAGTTGCCAGCGACACCTTGTTTCGGTAGAACGTCGCGCTTCGCGCGTCGTAGTCCATCGTTTCGGCGGTGAACGTCGGGCAAGAGACGCGCTGTCCCTTTTTCCACCGTTCGACAACGCCTTTGACGGCTTCGATGGCACGTTTGATGGCAGCTTGGACGAGTTGGGCCTGCAACTCCGTCTCCTCGCGGAGGTCGGAATAGAGTGCGTCACGAACCTCTCGTTTGTTGGTCTTGCACTCTGTGTAGGATGTGTCGGACCAACAGTAGTCGGCGGTTCGGTTCGCACAGTACAGGTACTGTTCGGCGGTTCGGTGGAGTACGTCGCGTTGCTCGTCGGAAAGGTTGAGTTTCACGACGGCGGTTCGACGTACGTCCATAGTTCAGAGAAGACCCGACGGTATTTATACTCTCGGGAGTCGGTCGGTCGGAGTATGCCGGTTGTGTCGTACCGTGTCGGTTTCCTCTCCGGCCTACTCGCTCCCTCCGCTACGCTTCGGTCGCTCCTTGAGGCCGGAGGCTCCACCTTGCATTGCGCTGAACACCGGATCGAGTAGTCCGAGTAGCGTCGACGTCGTCGAGTCGATGCAGGAGTTCCTCGAGCGTCACGGCTACGAATCGCCCACCAGAGAGTCGGGGATGTATCCGCCAGTCTACGACGCTTTCGACGAGACGCGGCAAGACGTGGCCGAGTTCCTGAACGCCCGGTCCGGGGAAATTGCCCTCACGCAGAGTACGGGTGACGGCATGAGTCGAGTCGCGAACGCTATCTTGTGGGACCCCGGTGACACGGTTGTCAGAACCGACCTCGAACATCCCTCGAGCATCGTTCCGTGGGCTGCGAACGGAGTGAACACGCGTGTCATTGAGACAACAGACGGCCACGTCGATCTGGACGACCTGAAGGACGCTGTCACGAACGCACGACTGGTCTGTGTGAGTTCTATCTCGCGAAACTACGGGACAAGACTCCCAGTCAGCAAAATCGCCGGGATCGCCCACGATGCAGGAGCGGAGGTTCTCGTCGACGCCGTCCAGTCGGTCGGCCAGACACCTGTCGACGTGACTGAGTGGCAGGTAGAGTACGTCGCTGCGGCTGGTCACAAGTGGCTCGTCGGGCCCTGGGGAGCTGGATTTCTGTACGTCGCCGAGGACGTCATCCCCGAGTTGCGTCCCAGACACGTGAGCTATCGTGGCGTCGATAGGGATTCGCCGGCGCTCGACCCACATCCTGACGCTCGCCGTTTCGAAGTCGGGACGACGTCGGCAGCACCGTACGTGGGGCTCCAGACGGCACTCGAGAGAGTTGCGTCGGTCGGCGTGGACACGGTCGAAACTCGGATCGAGTCACTGACCACCCTCCTCAAGGACGAACTGCCAGCGTCGCTGCTCTTGTCGCCGCGACCGTTCGAGTCCGGTCTGATCGCTATCGACGACGACGCTCCAGAACGATCTGTCGAACGATTGGCGGCACACGACGTCCGTGTGCGGTCGATAGCCGAGCCGGATGCGATCCGTCTCTCGGTCCACGCGTTCAATACCGAGTCTGACATCCGACGGTTTCTATCAGTATACGACGATATCCGGAGGAGCCGTTGAGTATCGGATAGGTCGGTTCTGTACGACAGTAGTCGGATACTCACCGAGACCGTCGACTGCCTGTTGTCTACGTCACTACCGACTGAGGACAGGTTCAGTCGCAAGACCGGCGGATCGACACTCCGGACGAGCGAGTCTCGCGCCGACGACGCACGCGTACCGACCAGGTCAACCACCCCACCCTACTTCACTCACCCTGACGGGTTCGCTCGTGGAGGGTGGTCCATGAACTCGGCCTCGAGCCCTTCTGGGTGGGCGGTGAATCCGCCACTCGGCGTCACAGTTCCAGACTTCAGGGCGAGCTGACGTCGGCTCACTCGCGCGAGGCAGGCCCGCGTGCGCGGCGCGGTCCGGGAGCAGGTGCGTACCGCTGGTGGAGCGCGGGTCGAGTCCAGCGGCTCGCGGCGTCGACGGCTGGCGCGTCGCCTGCGGTGAACCGTCCGGTCCGGACGGGCCGTCCGTGCAGCGGGTGGGCGCCGCCGTCGCGTGTCTCGTGGACGGCCCCCGCGTAGCTCTCGCGGCGGTCACGGTCGGGGTCGTTTGGCGTGTCTCACGCCCGGTCTGGCCGAACGGGCACTCGTCCGCTACGTGCCGTCCGGTGCCGTCTCCCACCCGGCCGACTCGTGTGTGCCGTCGCAGAACGGCTTCACCGGCGAGGCGCCACAGCGACAGAGCGCCGTCTCGTCGTCGGCGACTCGGCTGCCGCCCCGGAGCAGGACGAACTCGCCGTCGAGGTGGACCGGGCCGTCGCGCCGGAGCGTGACCACGAGCGGACCGTGCTCGTCGCCGTCTCCGGTGGCCGCCTCGAGCGCCGCCTCGACGGCCCGTGCCGGGTCGACGCCGCCGGCGTCGAACGTCCGCTCGTGGCTGCCGTCACAGAGCGGGCGGCTGTCGGTCCGACCGCACCGACAGAGCGCCAGCCGCGTCTCGCGGGCCAGGGTCTCGCCGTCGTCGTCCCGGACCCGCAGGTCGCCGCGCAGGTGGACCGGGCCGTCGGCGACGGCGACGGCGACGTTCCGGGCCGGCGGCGCCTCGTCGCCGTCGCGCGTCAGCGCGCCGGTCGGACACCGCTCGACGACGTCCCGCACCGCGTCTGGGTCGGCGGCGTCGGGGTCGACCCACGGCCGCCGGTCCGGGTCGAAGACGTCCGGGAGCCCCTCGATACAGGCCCGGACGCCGAGACACCGCGCGGCGTCGAACGTCACGTCGACGGCGGCGCCGCGGTACTCGTGGCAGTCGGCGTTCCCGGTCCAGTCTCGGTCCTGTCGCTCGTCTCCGGCCATACACCGACGCTCTGGCGCGGCGGGCTTAGTCGTGGAGGTACGACCGCGCCGTCTCGTCGTCGACCTGGCCGAAGTCGCGGTAGAACCGCCCGACTGCACCGAACGACGCGGGCGACTCGACGACGACCACCGCGTCGGCCTCGCCGCGCAGCCGCTCGACGGTCGCTGGGGGGGCGACCGGGAGCGCGAGGGTCACTCGCCCGGCGCCGAGGGCGTCGGCGCGCCGGACGCAGGCCAGGGCCGTCGCGCCCGTCGCGGCGCCGTCGTCGACGACGACGGCCCGCTCGCCGGCGAGGTCGAGCGGGGCTCTCCCCTCGCGGTAGCGGCGCTCCTTCGCCGCGGCCTCGTCGCGGGCGCGCGCCGTCTCGCTGTCGAGGTAGGCGTCGTCCGCGCCGACCCGGTCGACCAGTTCGTCGTTCACCCAGACGGCGCCGTCGCTCGCCGCAGCGCCGAGCGCGAGTTCGTCGTTGTGCGGCGCGCTCAGCTTTCGCGCGACGACGACGTCGAGCGGCGCCGCCAGTTCGTCCGCGACGACCCGTCCCGTCGGGAGACCGCCGCGCGGCACCGCGAGGACGACGTCCGCGGCGACGCCACGCTCCGCGAGCAGACTCGCCAGCCGTCGACCGGCTGCTGTTCGGTCCGCGAACACGCCCGGACGGTCCGGCTGCCCGCGACTTCAACTGCGCGGCGCTTTTGTTCCGCGGGAGCGAGAGACGAGTGTGGCGCCGAGTCTCTCGACCGCTCCGGAGGACGCGGTGTGACCGTCGTCCTCTGTGGCGTCGCCGGCGACACCGGCAACGTCCGCCCGGTACCGTCCGTCGACGAGACGGGCCACGTCGAGTACGTCCCGATTCCGGAGAAGGGGCCGACGAGCGAGACGGCGACGTACGGCACCACCCCGCGCCGCCACGCCGATGGCACCCTCGCGGACCTGCTGACCGCCGTCCGGCCGAACAGTGAGGGGTCGTGGCTCGACGGCCCGGCGGTCGCCGACCAGCCGGTCCACCACGACCCGAACCTCGACGCCCTGACCTACGGCGAGCACCGACCGGGCTACGTCGCGGCGCTCCGCGGCCTCGGCCCCGGCGACGCAGTCGGCTTCTACGCCGGCTTCCCGACGCCCGAGTCCGACTACAAACACCGCCACCTGTTCGCGTGGTTCGAGGTCGCCGCGGCGCCGACGGTGCTGGCGCCCTCGCTCGCCGCCGACGAGGTGCGCGACCGCCTCGCCGCACACCCCGAGAACGCCCACACAAAGCGGTTCGCCGGCAACGGCGCGCTCTACTACCACGACCCGTCGTTCACCGACCGCCCGCGGGACGTGGTCGTCGTCGAGGGGTCGCGCGGCGGCCTCCTCGACAGCGTGGTGCGCCTCAGCGGCGCCCGCGCGGGGCCGAACTACTACATGGCCGAGTCCGTCGCGGCGACGCTGTGCCCGGCGAGACGAACCGAGCGTGGCGTCCACCTCGGCGGTATCAAGCCCGCGGTGCGGTGTGACGTTCCGACCGAGCGGTTCGTCTCGTTCGCGCGCGGCGAGTAGCCGGAGCGGAACCGACTTGCCACTCGCGCGACGACACAGAGACGTGACCGAGGCACTATTCGTCGTCAGCGAGGAGGGCTACTGGGCCGAGGAGTGTGTCGAGCCGCTGACCACGCTCTCGGCTGCGGGCGTCGACGTGACCGTCGCGACGCCGACGGGCGACCCGCCCGTCGTCGACGAGCGGTCGCTCGACCCGGAGGACGTCGGCGAGGCGTACGCCGACCACGCCCGCGAGGTCCACGAGACCGACGAGCGGCTGAACAGCCCCGTCGCGCTCGCGCGCGTCGACGCCGCCGACTACGACGCCGTCGTGTTCCCCGGCGGCCACGGCACCGTCTGGGACGTCAACCAGGACGCCCACGCCCGCGCGGCGCTCGGTGAGGCCGTGGCCGGCGACGACGGCGTGGCGCTCGTCGTCTGCCACGCGGTCGGCGTCCTCGCGTTCGCCGGCGACGACGGCAGCCGCGTCGCCGCGGGTCGGTCGGTGACGGGGTTCCCGAACGAGTGGGAGTCCGGCATCGTCGACGACGACGACCTGCTCCCGGACGGCCGGAAGCTCCCGTACCGCGTCGAGGACGAGGTGCGCGACGCCGGCGCCGACTGGGACGCCGAGCTCGACGCCGACACGAGCGTGACCGTCGACGGCGACCTGATCACCGCCCGCGGACCGCCGTCGAGCGCCGAGGCCGCCCGGACGCTGCTCGCCGAGCTGGGCCTCGAGGCGCCGGCGTCAGAGGCGTAGGCCGAGCGGAGCGGAGCGCTTAGGCGTGTCGCGGGCAGAACGCGGTCGTGCGTCGACGGACGTTCCTGTCGCTCGCCGCGGGTGCCACGGCTGCCGGGTGTGCCGGCCAGACAGCCGGTCGACCGACCGACGGTCCGGCGACGGCAGGGCCGACCGTCGAGCCGGTCGCGACCGGCTTCGCCAGCCCGTGGGCGGTCGAACCGCTGCCCGACGAACCGGCGCTCCTCGTCACCGAGCGCCCCGGCGACCTGTGGCTCGTCAGCCGGTCGACGGGCGACCGGGCGCGTGTCGAGGGGACGCCCGAGGTGTTCGCGTCTGGACAGGGCGGCCTCCTCGACGCGACGGTCGGCCCGAACTACCCGGACGAGCCGCTGCTGTACCTCACCTACGCGGTTGGGCGGCCCGACGGGTCGTCGAGCACCCGCGTCGGTCGGGGTCGGCTCGTGACCGACGCGCCCCGACTCGACGGGTTCGAGGCGCTGTACACCGCCGAGCCGTTCGTCGAGTCGAGCGGCCACTTCGGGTCACGGGTCGCGTTCGACCGCGCCGGCGCGATGTACGTCACCGTCGGCGACCGGCAGTTCAAGAACTTCGGGCCGGACCACGTCGCACAGGACCCGACGAACGACCTCGGGACGACCCTGCGCCTCCGGCCCGACGGGAGTATCCCGGAGGGCAACCCGTTCGTCGACGACGCGACGGCGGGAGGTGCGGTGTTCAGTTACGGGCACCGGAACTCGCAGGGGCTGGCGGTCCACCCCGACACCGGCGCCGTCTGGGCGACGGAGTTCGGAGAGCGCGACGGCGACGAGATCAACCTGTTACGAGCCGGCGCGAACTACGGGTGGCCGGTCGCCGACGAGAGCTGCAAGTACGGGACGGACGAGCCGGTCGGGGTGAGCCACGCCGACCGCGACGACGTGGTCGCGCCGGTCCACTCGTGGCCCTGCGGGAGCGGCGGGTTCCCGCCGAGCGGCGCGGCGTTCTACCGGGGCCGCCACGGCCCCTGGCGCGGCGACCTGTTCGTCGGCGGGCTGGCGTCGCGGTCGCTCGCGCACCTCCGTGTCGACGGGACCCGGGTGACGGAGGTCGACCCCCTGCTCGAGAACCGCGGGTGGCGGGTCCGGGACGTGGCGAGCGCGCCGGACGGGGCGCTGTACGTCGCGGTGGACGCAGACGACGCGCCGGTGGCACGGGTCGAGCCGTAGCAGCCGGTCGTCAGGGCGCGACGCCGACGGTCAGCAGCGTTCCGAACTCCCGATAGCGCTCGACCATCGCCGCGCGGGAGTCCCAGTCCGCGGTCGGGAACTCCTCTGCCGGCGGGATCTCGACCTCGCGGTCCGGGACGTTGTCCTGTGTGGCGACGTGGAGGCCCGCGTCGCGGAACGCCGCGCGGTAGTCCGCCGCGCTCCACAGCGTCAGGTCGACGTCCATCGTCTCGCCCCAGCCGTGTGAGTGGACGTTCTCGGCGTAGAAGTTCACCGCACACGAGAACGTCCCGCCGGGACAGAGAACCCGCCCGACCTCCCGGAGCGCCGCGGCGGGGTCGGTCGCGTAGTAGAACGCCTCCATCGTGAAGACGTGGTCGACGGCCCCCGCCGCCAGCGGGAGACTCCCGAAGTCGGCGCGGCAGAACGCGATCTGCGGGTCGTCGGCGTACGACCGGGCGTTCGCGAGCATCGCGGGCGAGCGGTCGACGCCGACGCCGCTGCCGATGTCTGCCGTCTCGCGGAGCGCCCGGAGCGCGTAGCCCGACCCCGTGCCGAGGTCGAGGACGGTGTCGCCGGCCTCGACGGGCATCCGCCGGAGCGCCTCCTTCGCGGTGTGCCAGTGGCGCTCCTCCATGCCGCGGTCTTTTCCGCGGCGCGCCCACTCGTCGAACTCGTCGGCGATGCTCACCGTTCCCCCTCCGGCGAGTCCCGGGCGGGGAGCGGCGCCGGCTGGATCACGACGGCACCTCGCGACGCGGCGACGGAACGGGGGGCGACGAGACGCACGGGGAGACTGTGTGCGACCGAGGGATAACGCTCCCGGCGGCGGCGCCACCGTCGCGGGCGGGACGCGCTACCCGTCCGGGTCGAACCGCAGCGCGGCGCCGTTGACGCAGTAGCGCAGCCCCGTCGGCTCGGGACCGTCGTCGAAGACGTGCCCGAGGTGGCCGTCACAGCCCGTACAGCGGGCCTCGGTCAGCCCGTGGTCGGGTCGTTCGCGGACCGCGTCCGGTCGCGGAGCCGTGAAGCTCGGCCACCCCGTTCCAGAGGCGAACTTCTCGGCGCCGTCGAACAGCGGGCGGTCACAGCCGGCACACCGGTAGGTCCCGGGGTCGGAGACGGCGAGGAGGTCCGAGGCACCCGGCGGCTCCGTCCCGCCCTCGCGCAGGACGCGGTACGCCTCCGGCGAGAGCCGGTCGCGCCACGCGGACTCGGGGTGGTGTCGT
>JAQCMY010000168.1 GCA_028274865.1 Haloferacaceae archaeon
GAGCACCGACTCACCGGGGGCCGTGCGGCAGTCCGTCGGGAGGACAACGCCGGCGTTCAGGCTCGTCTGAATTCCCGTCTTGACCCCGTCGCCACAGACGACACCGAACTTGCGCCGGCCCGTCGAGACCGACTCCGACTTCACCCGTGTTCGCACGTCCGCGTCGTCGTGTCGGAGGTTGGCGACGGTCGTTCCGGCGCCGAAGTTCACGTCCCGGCCCAGGATACTGTCGCCGACGTACGAGAGGTGGCCGACGGTCGCCCCGCGCATGAGGACGCTGTTTTTCACCTCGACGGCGTGGCCGACCGTCGCGTCCGGGCCGACCAGCGTCGCGCCGCGGACGTACGCGTTCGGCCCGACGGTCGCGCCGGCGCGGATCCGGGCCGGACCCTCGACCACGACGCCGCGGTCGAGGACGGCGCCGTCCTCGACGACGACGGCGCCGCGGCACTCGGCGTCGGCGTGGACCTCGCCGTCGATTGCGCGCTCGGCGGCGCCGAGTTTCCACTCGTTCGCCGCGAGCAGCTCCCACGGGCGCCCGACGTCGAGCCAGCGGTCGAACGGAACGACGCGGACGTCGGTCGCCTCGCAGACGCGCCCGAGCACGTCGGTGAGTTCGTACTCGCCGCGGCTGCTCTCGGGGACGTCGAGCCAGTCCTGTGCCGTCGCGGGGAAGACGTACGCCCCGGCGTTGATCAGGTCGGAGGGCGGGTCGGCTGGCTTCTCGACGACGCCGGTCGCGACCGTATCGCCGTCCCGGTCGGCCGTCTCGAGGACGCCGTAGGCGGTCGGGTCGTCGACGCGGAACGACCCGACCGCCGGCGCGGCGTCGTACAGCGCCGCCAGCGACGGCCGGTCGTAGAGTGCGTCGCCGTTCAGCACCGCGACGGGGCCGTCCTCGAGGTGCGGACGGGCGGCCCGGACGGCGTCGGCGGTTCCTCGCTGGCGCCGCTGGTCGGCGTACGTGACCGGCACACCGGCGCACGTGTCGCCGAACTGTTCCCGGACGGCGTCGGCCTCGTAGCCGACGACGAGGACCAGCCGGGAGGCACCGGCGGCGACGGCGGCTGCCGCCGTGTGTGCGACGAGCGGCCGGTCGGCGACCGGAAGCGTCGGCTTCGGGCGACGGGCCGTGAGCGGGCGCATCCGCGTCCCCTGCCCCGCGGCGAGGATGACAGTCTGCACGGTCGGGGCAACTCGCGACGGCGACATACGGTTTGTGGAGAGCCAGCCCGTCCGGTCGGCGCCGCGGCGAGGGCGACGAACTGGCCCGGACGCTCGACGACGCGCGGGCCCGTCACTCGGCGGTCTCGACGTCCGTCACCTCGAACCGGGCGCCGCCCGCGTCGCTCGTCGTCACCGAGACCGTCCAGCCGTGTGCGGCGGCGATCCGCTCGACGATCCGCAGTCCGAGTCCGGCGCCGTCCTCGGCGGTCGAGTGGCCCGCCTCGAACAGCCGGTCCCGGTGGGCTTCGGGGATCCCCGACCCGTCGTCCGCGACGTAGAACCCGTCGCCGTCCGGGAGCGCCCCGACCGTCACCGTGACGTCGTCGCCGCCGTGTTCGACGGCGTTTTCGAAGAGGTTCGCCAGCAGCTGCCGGAGCTGTCCCGCGTCGGCAGTCACCGTCCGTCGGTCTCGACGGCGAGCGACGCCTCCGCCGTCGGAGTCACGCCCCAGCACCGCTCGGCGAGGTCCGCGAGCGAGACGGGCTCGGCGCGTTCGACCGTCTCACCGCCGCGCGCGAGCGTCAGCAGGTCGTCGACGAGCGCCTGACTCCGGTCGATCGCGTCGGCGACGGCGTCGAGCTGTGGGTGTTCGTTCTCGCAGGCCTCGCGGGCCAGCTCGAGACGCCCCGCGGCGACACTCAGCGGGGTGTGGAGGTCGTGGCTGACGATGCTGGCGAACTCGTCCAGCCGCTCGTTCGTCCGCTCGAGCGCCTGGACGCGCTGCGTGCGCTCGTTGATATCGCGGGTCGCGCCGACGATCCAGCCGACGTCACCGTCGGACTCGACCGGCGCGATGCGGGTCTCCCAGTAGGTCAGGCCGTCGTCGGTCGGGGCCTCCGCTCCCGGGAACGTCTCCGTGTCGACGGTCTCCTCGTAGCTGAGCGGCTCGCCGGTCTCGACACACCGGCGGTACATCTCCTCGGTCTCTCGCCCACGCTCCGGGCCGAGCACCTCCCGGATCGTCATCCCGCGAATCTCTTCGGTCGACAGGCCGGTCGCGTCCTCGAACGCGGCGTTCACCCGCTCGACCGCGAACGACTCGTCCGAGTGGCTGACGACGAACAGCATGTCCTGCGCGTGTTCGAACAGCGTCTCGGCCCGTTCGAGGCGGTCGAGACGCTCCTTCTCCTCGGTGATGTCTCGGATGTAGCCACGAACCACGGGACGTCCGTCGTCCGTCTGGACCCGTTCGCCGCGCGCGGTGACCCACCGCCGTTCGCCGTCGGCTCGGGTCAGCCCCACGTCGAGTTCGTACGGCTCGCCGGTCTCGAGGCACGCCTCGAACCGGTCTCTGAGCCGCGCTCGGTCCTCCGGGTGGTAGAACTCGAAGGCCTCCTCCAGCGACAGGTCGGCATCGGGGTCGACGCCGTAGATGCGCCGCGCGCCGGCGGTGTTGATCGCGTCGTCTGTCTCCGGGTCGACCTCCCAGGCGCCGATGTCGGCGATGTGCTCCATCTCCGCGAGCAGATCGCGGGTCCGTCGGAGCTCGGCGGTGCGTGTCTTGCGACCGGTGACGTCGCGGGCCACGACGGCGACGGCCCGGGCACCGTCGTCGTCCGCGGACAGCGTCGAGATGGGTGAGAACTGGTACTCGAAGACCGGGCGACGGTCGACCGCGAGCGTCATCTCGGCCGGGTCGGGGCTCGTCTCGCCCTCGTCCAGCGCCGTCTCGAGCGCCCGCTCGAACGCCGCGGCGTCGGCACTGTCGGCGGCGTACGTCTCGACGAGCGGCACGATCGGCTCGCCGATCGTCTCCTCCGTTCGGTCGACGTTCGCGAGCGCCCGCTCGTTCGCGTCGACGACGGTCAGGTCCTGGTCGACGACGAAGACGGCGTCGTCGAGGCTGTCGAGCAGGTCCCGGTACTGCCGGAGCTGCCTGTCGCGCCGCCCGCGCGCCATGACGTCGCTGACCGTCCCCTGAACCGCCGTCACCTCGCCGCCTGCGGCGGCCGGCGTCATCTCGTGGCTGACCCGGCGGTACGTGCCGTCGGACGAGCGCAGTCGCCAGCTCCCCGTCGTCTCCGTGCTGGTCTCGGCGACGCGGTCGACCGTCGCCCGGATCTCACTCCGCTCCGCCGGATGGTACAGGGCGAGCCACTGGCCGACGGGGAGTTGCTGACGGTCGACGTCGTAGACGCGCCGCGCGCCGGCCGTCAGGACGACCTCGCCGGTCGCGGTGTCGAGCGTCCAGCCGCCGGCTGTGCCGGTCGTCTCACTCACGCGGACCGTCGCCCCCGCTGTCGGCGCACCCGGGGCGCGCGGGCGCCGGTGGTCGCGTATCGCGCGCGTCTGCGAGTCATTTGTTTTCTATACGTCGTTAATGATTTATTATAGTTGCTTCGATGGTAGTCACAGCGTGTTCACAGCCCCCGCTGTCGGCGCACAGTTCGTGACCGGCCGGCGGCGCCACAGCCGTGAGAGCCGGAGCGTCGCCGGGCTGTCGGTGGTCCGGCCCCTCCCGCCCCGCGCTCGCGACGGCCGCCGTCGTCCCGTCGCCCCGGCAGCCGTGGGGCCACGTGTCGGGCCGACGGCGGCGTTCTGATAACGTACAGACAGGTAGGAATCTGGAGACGAAACAGAGGGGACGTGGAGCCGCCGGGTCGCCGGCGTGACGGCCACGGAGCGGTCAGTCGGCGCTGATCGGGGTGGCCGTCCGGACCTCCTGCTCGAGCCGGTCGGCGTGCCGCAGCCGGCGGTCCCGTGCGTCTGCCGGCGTGAGTGTCCCGGCGTCGAACTCCGCGGTCAGCGGGTCGAACGCCGACACGTCGAACCCCATCCGGGTCAGGTACGACCGGAGCGCCGACGACGACAGGCCGGTCCGGATCGCCCGGTCGACGTGTCGCCGGACGGTCTCGAACTCGGGGAGGACGACCGACTCGTCGGTCACGGCGCCGGTCTCCCCCTCGACACGGACCTCGGCGTCGTCGAGGCGGTCGAGCAGCGCGCCCACCTGGTCGGCCAGCCGGAGCACCTGACTCGGGAGCGCCGCGTCCGGGGAGCGCCACTCGACGGTCGAGAACGCCGCGCGGAGCTTCACCGGCGTCCAGACCGCGCTCTCGGGGGTGAACTGTGCCTCTACCTCGGCCCGGTCGAACCCTACGAGTATCGCCTCGGTCACGAACTCCTCGTACCGCCGCTGGAGCCGGGTGGCCCACGCGTCGGTGTCCGGGGCGTAGCGCCACAGCGACCCCTGGTGGGGGAGGCTGTCGTACGCGCGCCACCGGTAGACCTCCGAGCGGGCGCTGGCGGCGACTCGCTCTCCCCGGAAGTGCGGCGCGGAGTTGACCAGCGCCAGCGCGGGGTCGACCGCCGTGAGGACGTTGAGCTGGTCGATCGCGCGGCCAGGGCGCTGCTCGACGTGGAGGTGAGTGCCCGCACAGTGGCGCACGCACTCGAAGGCGTCGCCGACGACGCGGTCCTGGATCCGGGTGCGCTCGCTGTCCCGGTCGGCGATCGAGTCGGCGGCGAGCGGCGTCGCGAGCGGCACCAGCCGTCTGTCCGCGTCGGCGGCGAGGACGCGTCCGAGCCGGCTGTACAGCTGTGTGCGGAGCTCGGCGGTGGTCCGGCACGGATCGGTCTTAATCTCGAGCACCGGCTCGACGAACTCTCGCTCGACCCCCGGCGCCGCGTCGACCAGCGGGCCGGGGTCGGTGAGATAGCCGTCGTCGTCGACGACCCAGTACTCGACCTCGATACTGCGTCGCAGCCGGTCGGACGCCGCGTCCGGCTGCGGGTCGACCCCGTCGGTCATCCGGCCACCCCACGTCGGCGCGGTCTGGACTCGGCGGACGGGCGCCGGCAGGCTCGGGGCCGACTCGGCAGCGTGCGGACGGCTTCACGCAT
>JAQCMY010000262.1 GCA_028274865.1 Haloferacaceae archaeon
GTTCTGAGCCGTCAGTCGTCGGCGTGGGCCCGCACCCACAGTTCGCCGATACGCGAGAGCCGGGTGCGGTAGGACTTGCCCTGCTCCTCGCGTTCGATGTAGCCCTTCCCGCCCGGCCCGAGGCGGTCGACGTTGTAGATGACCTTCGACCGGAAGCTGTCGGTGTACTCCTCGCCGAGTTCGGCGGCGAGGGCCTCCGCGAGCTCCGAGACGGAGGCGAACTCGCCGTGCTCGCCGAGCGCGAACAGGATGACCTCCTCGAACGGCTTGACGTTCGAGAACGACGCGACCGGGAGCTCGAGGATATGTCGGCCGCCGATCTCCTTCGCGCCGATCGTGGTGCCGCGCTCGTCGAACTCCGAGAGGAGCGCGCGCGTCGAGGCGAGGCGCTCGGCGACCCGGTCCGGGTCGTCGCCCGGGCGACGCTCCGGGGCACCGTCGCACAGGTCGGCGAGGAGCTCTGCGCTGGCCCGCAGCTCCTCTGCCAGTTCGGTCTCGAGGTACTTCTCCGGGGCGGTGTAGTAGGTGTGGATCCGGTCGCGGTCCTCCTGTCGCTCGACCATGATCGAGTGGGCGGCGGTGGCGAACGCGAACGAGACGGGCCGGGGCATCGCGCTCACGTTCACCCACATCTCGGCGTCCGCTGCGCCGTCGAGCACGCCGTTGATGAGGTCGAACGCCTGCTCGAACGCCGCGTCGTAGTCGTAGACGTCGTCGATGACGACCCGCTCGGTCTCGGCGCCGAGGAGGTTCTGAAAGTCCTGCTCCAGCTTGCCCGAGAGGTCCCGCGAGTACTCGACGTTCGCCTCGCTCCCCACCGCGCCCTCGAGGAGGATGACCCGGTCGACGTCGAACTGGTCGCGGATCAGCGGCGCGATCAGCCGGTCGTAGTCGAACCCCACGGGGACGATGTGGGTCTGCATACGTGAGGTAAGTACAGGTCGCACAAAAACGGTTGTTTCGTAGCCGGTGAGCGACGCTGCCCCGCCCGCTGTCCACGAGGAACACAGTTTCTGGCTCTGAAACAGTGCTGACCGGACTTTAGATTCGTCTCCGGTAGACCCGCGTGTGAACTGGCCCTCCACGAACGAGGACGAGTCGAACGCCGACCGACACGTCACGCGCCGGCAGGTTCTCGCTTCGACCGGTCTCGGTGCGGTGACGGCATTCGCGGGGTGTACGAGCCCGAACGACAGACGACGACCGTCCGGTACGACGTCACCGACGACGTGGAGACTGTCGCTATCACGGCGGGGGACGCCGAGACGACCGTCGAACGCCGGGACGACGATACCGTCCGCATCGAAGCGACGAACTACGCCGTCGGGCAGACAGACCTGAGCGGCGTGACGGTCACCCGGACGGTGACCGGCAGCCACCTCGACGTTGGCGCGGGACGTACGGGTGAACTCACCTTACGAGCCGCCGATGGCGGCGTAGAG
Organism: Haloferacaceae archaeon; assembly: GCA_028274865.1. GTDB lineage: Archaea > Halobacteriota > Halobacteria > Halobacteriales > Haloferacaceae > A07HB70. Next base: position 1,443 of record JAQCMY010000262.1, read on the forward strand.
ACTATCTCGGTCGGGATCCCGGAGGGCGTCCGAGTCACTCGACGTGTGGGCCAGAGCGTGTCGCAGACGGGCGGACCACGAAGCGCCGAGAACCGCCGGCAACCACGAGGTCGCGCCA
>JAQCMY010000267.1 GCA_028274865.1 Haloferacaceae archaeon
GCGGCCGCGTCGGCGTTGGCGACCGCGTACGACTCGCCGGCGACGCCGAACGTGGACACGTCGTTCTCGCTGTCGCCGATGGCGACGAAATCGGTCGTCGCGAGCCCGAGCGCGTCGGCGACGCGTTCGAGCCCCTGTCCCTTGGAGACCGCTGTGGACTTGACGTGGTACGCGTAGCCGGTGTCGACGACGGCCACGTCGTCGCCGGCGGCCGCGGCGACCTCGCGCAGCAGCGCCTCGTCGGCGTCGAGCGACAGCGCCACCTCGGTCTCGCGCCAGCGGTTCACCGTGTCGCCGTCGCCCCAGCCGATCTCCCCGCCGCGCTCGCGGAACGCCTCGACGACGGCCCGCGGCGCGGCCGGATCGCCGAGGACCGCCGTCTCGCCGTCAACGTGCGCGATCCCGCCGTTCTCGGCGACCACGACCTCGGGGCGACCGAGGAAGTGCGCCAGCGCGACGGGGTAAGGGAACGCCTTCCCCGTCGCGAAGACGACCGGCGCGTCCCAGTCGGGCAACAGCTCGAACACTCGGGGGTCGATCCGGCCGCTCGGCGTCGTCAGCGTTCCGTCGATGTCCAGCGCGAGGGGCGACACCATACCGGCGGTGAGGCGGCCGGCCGCAACTGTCTTGCGTTCGCTGCCGGCCTCGCGGTCGCGCGAAATAAAAAGCGGGGCCGCGGTCGTCGACCGCGGCGGCTTGGTCAAGCGTGTCCGTTCAGGCCGGCCAGGACGGCCGGTCGAACAGCTCCCGGAACACGAGCGTCGGGAACCGCGGGACGAGCCGACTCGGGGGACGGCCCTTGCCGTCGCTCCGGCTGACCGTCACGCGGTCGAGCAGCCCGGCGTCGGCGAGCTCGTAGAGCACGCGGCGCACGGTGGACGCCGAGAGGTCGACCGCGGGCCGCGAGGCGATCGTCTCCGTCGCCGCGCTCACCGACGCCCGGTCGCCCTCCGGCAGGCTGACGAGCTCGTACAGCAGTCGGCGCCGGCTCTCGGAGAGCGCGAGCACGCGCCCCAGCGCGGCGCCCGGCTTCGGCACGGAATCGATACCGTCGTCGAGGTCCGTCGGGCGAACTGTGGAGGCGCCCGCCCGCTCCGCGCCGATGGCGGCGCCGGCGATCGCGGCGAGCGCGTCGTGTGCGTCGCCGTCGGCCCACTCGCCGACCTCGCGGACCTGGTCGTGGCTGATCGCGTCGCGACCGAGCCCGGTCGAGCACCGGCTCGTCAGCAGCTCGACGAGGACGTGTCGGCGGTAGGGCTCGAACGCCACGGTCGCGTCGGCCTCCCACTCGATCGCCTCGGGCGGCTCCCGCCCGAGACAGACGGGCGCGACGTGGCCGCTGATGTCGGTGAGCCAGTCGACGACGGTCGTCGCGTCCGGCGTCTCCGGCTCGTCGGTGTGGTCGACCGCGACGACCACGTCCGGGCCCGTGCGGACGGCCTCCCGGAGCTCGCGCGAGAGCTCGTCGGTGCCGATCCCGTGTTCCGGGACGGGGTCGTCGCCGACGGCCGAGAGGATGTCGTGATAGAGCCGGAACCGGGTCGACCCCCGCCGGGCGTCGACGTAGACGAACCCCGGCAGCGTCGG
>JAQCMY010000170.1 GCA_028274865.1 Haloferacaceae archaeon
TTCCTGTTCGACGGCTCCGACCCGTACAAGGTGTCGTTCTACCTCTCCGACCGGGTCATCAGCCAGTCGCTCGCCGTCTTCGCCCTCGTCGGCGTCACCTACCTGCTCGTCCGGGAGCTCCCCGAGCTCCTGGCGCTGGTCGAGGACGCGCTCTTCCTCCTCACCCGAAACGAGTACGACCTCGCGGCTGCGCTGGACCTGCCACGCCAGCCCGCGATGACCGACGGCGGCGTCGACGCGGACGACTAGTCGTCGTCCCCGAACGCCTCGCGGTGGTCGGCGAGGGCCGCCTCCGGTGTGTCTGCCAGCGCCGCCAGCGCGTCCCGCTCGACGTGGTGGAGGGGTCCCGGGAGCACGAGTGCGTGGAGCGGGCCGCCGAACGACCGCGCCGCGAGCGCCGAGAGCCGGTCGGCGGCGACGACCGGGCTGGGGCTCCCGGCGCGGGCGACGGCGACGCCGAGGGCGTCGCGCCAGCCCTCGCAGAGCAGGTCCGCGGCGACGTCGGCGGTCATGTACGTGTCGCGCTCCCGGCTGTTCCGCGGCTCGACTCCGTCTCGCCGCTCGGCCTCGTGACCCGCTCCCTGCCGTCGCGCGCCACGCTCCGCCCGGCGGGCGCGGTGGGCGTCGTCCGCGGTGATGTCGAGGTAACAGAGCGTGTGGTGGCCGCGCTCGCGGTTGGACTCGACGCTCTCGACGACCGAGGGCGGCACCGTCCCGGCGCCGTGTGCGTCCGGGAACGGCAGGGTGACGGCCTTCCCGAACCGGTAGTTCTGGAGGCCACAGAGCGCGGGGACGGCGCTCGCGGCGGAGACGCCGTGGACGACGCGGGTGTCGATCCCGCGGGCCTCGGCGCGGAGCCGCAGGTCGACGTGTGTCGTCGAGACGAGCGCGTCGCCGGCGGCGAGAAAGCAGACGTCCGCCGACTCGGCGGCGGCGAGCACCGGTTCCGGGTCGCGTTCGACCCCGGCGCGGCTACGCACCGCGATCTCGACGTCGTGGGCGGCGGCGAGTTCGTCGACGGTCGTCCCGACCAGGTCGCTCGTGTAGAACTCGGCGAACGCCCGGTCGGCCCCGCGGAGAGCGTCGCGTCCGGCGAGCGTGACCGAGCGCTCGTCGTACAGCCCGAGTCCGACGAAGGTGAGCACATTGCCCCGCCGCCCGCGAGGCGCTAAACTCCTCCGCTCTGTCCCCTGCTACGTCCGTTTCGCCCGCGCCTCTCGGACGTCGTTGCCGTCACGGACGAGGTCTTCACAGTTCGGACAGACACGCGGCCGCTCCATTCCGTTTGGCGCGAAGACGCGCACGTAGGCCTCCGTGACGAACGAGCCGCAGTTCTGGCATTCCGGCATGCGTTCTCTCTCAACGACTAGTCCGACGTATAGCTTTGGCTTCGGTCCGACGTCGGTCAGACGCCGTCCGGCGCGGCGACGAGATTCCGCAGGTCCGCTCGCCCCGCCCCGCCGGCGAGGGCCCGGACGTTCTCCGCGACGATCTCTGCCAGCCGGTCCCAGTGACGCGGCGTCGACCCGCCGACGTGTGGCGTGACGAGGCAGTTCTCCAGCCGCCAGAGCGGGCTGTCCGGCGGCAGCGGCTCGGGGTCGGTCACGTCGAGCGCCGCGCCGCGGATCGCCTCCTCGCCGAGCGCCGTCGCGAGCGCCGTCTGGTCGACGACGCCGCCGCGCGCGACGTTCACCACCACCGCCTCGGGCGGGAGCGTCGCGAGTGCCGCCCCGTCCACCAGCCCTCGTGTCAGGTCGGTGAGCGGACAGGCCAGCACGAGGTAGTCCGTCCGCGCCAGCGCGTCGTGGAGGCGACCGTAGCCGACCACCTCGTCGGCGGGGCCGCCCTTCTCCGGGCTGTGTCGTACCGCGAGCGTCTCGACGCCGAACGGGTCGAGACGCGCCACGACCGCCGTCCCGACGGCACCCTGTCCGACGACCGTGACCGTCGACCCGCCGAGTTCGCCGGCCTGCCAGTGGCGCCACTCGCGGCGCTCCTGTCGCCCCGGCGCGAGGTGGAGGCGACGCGCGAACGTCAGCAGGTGTGCGAGCACCTGCTCCGCGATACCGGGCGCGTGGATGCCGGCGGCGTTCGTCACGGCGACGCCCCGGTCGACCATCTCGTCGACCGGCAGGCTCCCGGTGCCAGACGACCCGGCGGCGAACAGGCGCACGCCGTCGAACCGCTCGACCAGCCCCTCGTCGACGTGGACGCCCGTCACGACCGGCGCCTCGCCGACGAGGCGGCGCTCCGCCGCCGGCGTCCCGGCCCGTTCGACCGTCAGTCCCGCCTCGCGGAGCGCTGCCGCGTACTCGCGGGTGTCGAGCCCCTCCGTTCCCTGACGCAACACGGCGACTGTCGGGTCCGCGTCCATGCGCCGGCCCTCGCTGTCCCCGGCCTAATCGGTTCGGGCGGAAGGTTCAGGCGTTTCCTCCGTGACCCGTCGGCGTGACCCGACAACGCCTCGTCGCCGTCCGCGACGTCGGCCCCGTCGCGGAGACGTTCTCGGCCCTCGACGTCGTCCGGGTGCCGAAGGACCGCTACACGACCGCCGAACTGGCCGACCGCGCGGCGGGCGCGAACGCGCTCTTCGTCCACTCGGAGAACGAGTACGGCGCCGACCTGTTCGACGCGCTCCCGGACCTCCGGGTCGTCGGCAAGCCCGGCTCCGGCATCGACAACGTCGACGTCGACGCGGCGACGGAACGAGGGATCACCGTCACCCACACGCCGGGGATGAACGCCGACTCGGTCGGCGAGTTCGCGGTCGGCGCCCTCGTCTCGCTCCTCCGAAAGATCGGCCCGAGCGAACGACACCTGCGCGAGGGTGGCTGGCGCTCGCCCGAGTGGTGGGGCCGCGAACTCCGGGGCGAGACGGTCGGCCTCCTCGGCCTCGGCGCGACGGGGATGTCGACGGCAGAGCGCCTGCGTCCGTTCGGACCCGACCTGGTCGCGCACGACCCGTACGTCGACCCGGCCCGCGCCGACGCCGTCGGCGCGGACCTCGTCGCGTTCGACGACCTCTTCGAGCGCGCGTCGGTGCTGTCGGTCCACGTCCGCCTGACCGACGAGACGCGGGGGATAGTCGACGCGGACGCGCTCTCGCGGCTGGGCCCCGACGGCGTGGTGCTCAACACCGCCCGCGCGGCGGTGATCGACCGGGACGCGCTGTACGGCGCGCTCCGCGAGGACCGCCTCGCCGGCGCGGTGCTCGACGTCTTCCACGAGGAGCCGCCCGCGCCCGACGACCCCGTGTTCGGCTTCGAGAACGTCCTCGCGACGCCACACCTCGCGGGCGCGGGTCGGCTGACCCGGATCGAGATGCTCGAGACGGCTGCGGACTCTGTGGTCCGGATCCTCGGCGGCGACCCGGTCGACGAGCAGCTGGTCGCCAACCCCGAGACGCTCTGAGACGGGCCGACTGACTCCCCTCGGCCTGGTCTCGCCGCCGCGACGACGACAGCCAGCCCCGACCACGACCGCCCGCCCGAATGAAAACCGACTTGCCGCGGGGCCGCGCCGTCGCAGGTATGCGACAGCCCCTCCCCGCGCCCGGGCTCGCACTCGCCCTCGCGCTCGTCCTCGCGCTCGTGGCCGTTCCGGGCGTCGCCGCCGCCGACCAGCGCGCCGACGGCACCGTCGTCGTCGGCCCGAACGAGTCGGTCGACTCGCTGACCGCCACCGGCGGCACCGTCGTCGTCCGCGGCACCGTCACGGGCGACGTCGACGCCTACGCCGGCTCCGTCGTCGTCGCCGACGGCGGCGTCGTCGAGGGGACGCTCCGCGCCTACGCCGGCAGTGTCCGCGTCGAGGGGACGGTCGGCGGCAACGCCGTCGCCTACGCCGGGTCGGTCGCCGTCGGCCCGGGCGGGACGGTCGACGGGTCGCTCGGCGCCGCGGCGGGCGAGACGACCGTCGCGGGCACGGTCCGGGGGGACGTCACCGCCGGCTCGGCGCTCGTGACGCTCGCGTCGACCGCCGAGGTCGGCACCGACGTGAACTACGACGGGCGGCTGGAGCGCGAGCCCGGCGCGACCGTCGGCGGCGAGGTCCGGTCCTCCGACGACCTCGGCCTCGGCCTGCCGGCGCCCGCGCTCCCGCCCGGTACCTTCGTCGTCTACGGGGTGCTGTCGAACCTGCTCGTCGGCGCGGTCCTCCTCCGCGGCCTCGGCGACTTCTCCGTCTCCGTCGCCGAGAACGCCGTTCTCGACGCTCCTGTGAGCCTCCTGTGGGGCGCCGCCGCGCTCGTCGCGACCCCACTCGCAGTGCTCGCCCTCGCCGTCACCGTCGTCGGCCTCCCGGTCGCCGCCGCCGTCGCGCTCGCCCTCCCGGCGCTCGGGTGGGCCGGAGCGGTTCTCGGCCGGTTCGCGCTCGGCGCGTGGCTCGTCTCCTTCGCCGACGTCGAGCGACCGGCGGCTGGACTGGCCGTCGGCGTCGTCCTCGTCGCCCTGCTCGGGCGCCTCCCGTCGGTCCTCGGACCGGCGGTCAGGCTAGCCGTACTGGCACTCGGTGTCGGGGCGGCGGCGGTCGAACTCCGCGCTCGCCTCGGCGAACAGGGGCGGTACTAGGCCGAGACGACGCTGGCCTCGTCGAGGTACTCGTCCTCCCACTCGCGCCGGGCGACGAGCTCGCGCCGACCACGGCGGGTCAGGGTGTAGAAGTTCGTCCGTCGGTCGCGCTGGCCCTTGTCGACCAGCCCCTTCTCGACGAGCGTGTCGAGGTTCGGGTAGAGCCGACCGTGGTGGACCTCCTTCTCGTAGTACGTCTCGAGCTCGTCCTTTATCGCGAGGCCGTGTGGCTCGTCGAGGCCCGCAACCGCGTACAACAGGTCCCGCTGGAAACCCGTCAGGTCGTACATATCGACGTTAACTGTCCCACAAAGTAAACACTGTCGCCGCCCGACGGGTCAGGTCTCGAGCGGCGACGTGTCGGCGAGCCAGCAGTCGGCGAGCGGGCCGGGCCAGTCCGCGCGGTTCGCCCACTCCGTCTCGCTCGGCGCCACCGTCACCAGCACGCGGCCGAGCTCCAGCATGAACGCGTACAGCGTCACGTCGTCGCGCGTGTAGAACACCCGGCGCCACTCGCGGGCCTCGTCCACGTCGTCGATGATCCGGCCGGTCCCCTGTTCGAACACGTCGGCTGCGAGGAGCTCCTGAACTGCGCTCTGGGTGTCGTCCACCGTCGGGAACGTCTGGAGGTGTGCGATCGTGGTCGTTCCGAAGTCGTCGTCTGTGTACCCGACCTCGACGTAGGACTCGTCGGTCGCCGACTCGGAGAGCCTGACCGGACCGAAGACGTCCGTGTGTCGCGGCTCGTACGCGTCCATCCGGAGCTGGTCCGGGGCTGCGTCGGCGAGGACGTCCACCCGCCCGGCGTCGCGGTTGTAGGCGTAGACGCGGCGGTCGGTCGGCTCGTCGTCGTGGTTTCTCGTGGTGTGGGCGTCGTCGTGTGGGTGGACGTGCGTCACCGAGACGTGGCCGCTGTCCCACGTGTGGGCGTGCTGGGCAACCCCGTCGGTGTTCAGGTCGTCCGTCCTGTCCTCGTTCGCGACGGCGACGTAGTCGCTGTCGGGGTGGAACAGGCCGAACAGGAGACTGGTGGCGCCGTCCCGCGTCGCCCGGTCGTACAGCCGCTCGTGGACGACGTCGTTCGGGAAGTTCGTCTCGTAGACCGGTCGGTCGGTGTAGTTGCCGTAGTACCGCTCGAGACGCTCCAGCGCGCTGTCCAGCGACTGCGGGTCGCCCCGCTCGGCGGCGAGTTTCACCTGCTGGACGAAGGTGTTGTTCCCGTTCGAGACGGCGTCCTCGACGGGGTAGTACGGCTGAATGTTCTGCCGGACGAACTCCGCGACGGCTGTCGTCGCGTCCTCGATACGAGTCAGGTCGTTTGCCGTCACCGACGACTTCTCGCGGAGTTCGGCGACGACACCGACCACCTGGTTGGCGAGGGTTCGAAGCTGCCTCGTCGCCGCGTCGTACTCCGTCGCGTGCCAGCGCAGGCTCTCGGCGACGGTCAGTGTCCGCTCGGCGAGGTCGGGATACGCCGTCTGTGGCGTCGGCGTCCCGCTGGGTGTCTGCTCTGGATCCGGCGTCGGCGTCCCGCTCTCGCCGCCGCTGCCGTTCTCGCCGCCGTCGCCGCCGCTGCCGTTCTCGCCGCCGTCGCCGCTCTCGTCGCTACACCCCGCGAGCGCCGCCACCAGCGCCGTCGTGCCGGCGACGACCCGCCGCCGCGTGAGCGGCTGGTCACGCATCCCAGAACCACCCCAGTTCCAGCGGCACGGACCAGCTGTCGTCGCGCTCACCCCACGCCGTCTGACTCGGCGCAGCGACGAGTACGTACCGGCCGGTGCGGAGCACGAACGCGTAGGTGACACCGCCGTTCGCCCGGTAGAACACCCGGCGCCACTCCTGGCCGCCGAGCGGCTCGGTTCCCTCCGCCGTGACCGCGCCGCTCGTCGAGAGCATCCGTCCGACTGCGCCCGCCGCCCGGTCGGCGTCGCGGTACTGCTGGAGGAACACCGGCTGTGACTGCCGGTCGAACCGCAGGCTGACGTAGGTCAGAAACGCCCTGGCGGTACGGTACGCCGCGACCCCGGTCGGGCCGAACGTCCGCTCGTAGCCCGGTACGTCGGCCCGACCGCCAGGGAGGGCTCCTCCGTAGGCGCTCGGGTCGGCCTGGACGCGCTCGAGGGTGTCTGTCGGCGCGTAGTAGAGCATCACCGCGGCGCGGTCCGCCGCCCCGTCGGCGGTCAGGCGGTCGGCGAGTCGGCCGCCGACCGGGTCGGTCTGGAACGTCTCCTCGACCCACGCTCTGGTCGACAGGCCGCGATACCGCTCGGCCATCCCGGACAGCACCGCCTGGACCGCCTCCCAGTCGGACCGCTCCTGGAGCGCCCGGAGCTCCGACAGGCGGTCGTCGTTGTACGACCGGATCGTCGGCCGGGCGTCGAAGTGTGTGACGAGGTCGTCGTAGACGACCGTCTCGACCCGACCCAGGAGCGTCTCGAGACGGTCGAGGTCGGCTGCACTCACCGACGCCCGGCTGTCGAGCGACTCGACGAGTCCCAGCGCGCGCGAGGACGCCGTGAGGTAGCGGTCGACGGTCGCCGGGAAGTCACGGACGAACCACTCGACCTCTGCGACCGCCGTCTCGGTCGTCCCCCCTCCCTGGCTCACCGCCGGCGTCGTCGTCGGGGCCGGGGCCGGGGTCGGGGTCGGTGTCGACGACCCGGCCATCGCCCCCGCGTCTCCGGAGTCGGGATCGGCCCCGCCGCTCGCCCCCGCGCCCCCTCCACTCTCGCCGCCGCTCAGTGGGTTGAGGCTCGTACACCCCCCCAGAGCCGCGCTCGCGACCGTCGCCCCCGTCGCGAGCGCCCGCCGGCGTGTCAGGTCCATGGTTCACGATCGAACACTCGCAGGGTAAACCCTTCGCGTGTTCTAACACGCCGTTACCGCCGGCTGCGCCCCGGATCGAACCGGGGGAGACGGAGACGGACGACCGTCCCCCGCGGTTCGTTCTGCTCGACGCAGATGTCGCCGTTGGCGTTGTCGACGGCCCACCGGACGAGCCACAGCCCCAGCCCCGAGGTGTGTTCGAGCGGCGTCTCGGTCCCTCGTTCCAGGGCCCGTCTGCTCGACTCGCCGATCCCCGGCCCGTCGTCGGCAACCGCCACCTCGACGACGCCCTCGGCTGGCTCGTCTCGCACCCGGGCCGAGACCCGTGTCGGGCCGTCTCCGCCGCCCCCGGCGCCCGCGGCGTTGTCGAGCAGCTCCTCGACGGCGAGCGCGAGCGTCTCGTCGCCCGCCGCCACCGCCGTCGACGCGCAGTCGACCTCGAGACGGACGTCCCCGTAGGTCGCACGGATCCCGTCCAGCGCGCTCTCGACGGCGTCTGTCAGGTCGACGCGCTTCCGCGCCGACCGCCGCGGGTCGGTGACGCCCTGGAACCGGCGGACGGCCTCGGCAGTCTCGAGCAGGTCCCCGCCGGCGCGCTCGATTCCCGACGCGGCCTCGCGGAGCCGGTCGTCCTCGGCGTGGTCGCGTATCTCCGACGCCCGCGCGACGACCACGTTCAGCTTGTTGCGCAGGTTGTGGCGCAACACCCGGTCGAGCACGGAGAGCCGGCGCT
>JAQCMY010000279.1 GCA_028274865.1 Haloferacaceae archaeon
GCGCGACGACCCCTCGATCGACGCCTCCCGGGTCGAGGTCGTCGGAACCGACATCGACGGCGAGGCGCTCGCGGCGGCACGGCAGGCGGAGTACCGGACCACCCGGACCACCGACATCGCCGACGAGCTCGCGCCGCTGTCGGACCTCGGCGCACATCTGGACCGGGACGGTGACTCGTTCACCGTCCGACGGCCGGTCAGGGAGATGGTCGAGTTCAAGCGTCACGACCTGCTGCGCGAGGCGGCGCTGGGGCCGTTCGAACTCGTCCTCTGTCGGAACCTGTTCATCTACATCGACGGTGGCCATACCCGGGAGATCGTCGAGAGCCTCCAGGACGCGCTCGCACCGGGCGGCTACCTGACGATCGGGAAATCAGAGACGCTTCCCCGCGGGTTTCGCGACTCGTTCGAACCGGTCGAGCGGGGGGCGCACGTCTATCACCACCGCTGACCATGTCGCTGTACCAGCTCGAACGGGAGGCGGACGCCGACACGCTGGTCGAGTACCTCCGCCGGGGCTCGCAGGCGGAGGTCCGCCGCCGAGCGGCGCTCATCCTCGGGGACATCGACGGGTCCCCCGGCGGCCCCGCGCCCGACGGGATTCCGGGCGAGACGGGGCCGGCCGCCGCGGCCGATGACGACGTCGTCGACGCCCTGGTGACCGCCGCGACCGGTGACGACGCCCCGACGGTGCGCGGGGCCGCGGTCGACGCGCTCGACAGACGGGGGCAGGCCGCCATCGAGCGGCTGGTCGCCGAGCTGAGCGACCGTCAACTCCGCGGCGGGGCGGACTGGGTCGCAGCCGAAGCGTTCGCGGAGTTCCTGGACGCCGACCGACCGGAGCTACGCATGGCCGCCGCCGTCGGACTGGGTCACGTCGGCGACGAGGCGGCGACGCCGGCGCTGGTGGACCGTCTCGACGACCCCGACCAGCGGGTCCGGGCCCGCGCGGCCCGCGCCTGCGGCCGCGTCGGCGACCCCCGCGCCGTGGAGGCGCTGACCGACCGGACGGACGACGAGTCGGCACGGGTCCGGCGGGTGGTTGCCTCGGCGCTCGGGGCGCTCGGGACGGCCAGGGCCCTGCGGGCGCTCGAACCGCTCGTGGCCGACGAGTCCGAGACGGTCCGCCGGACGGCCGTCGACGCGCTCGGCGACTTCCGGAGTGTCGAGCCGGTCGAGCCCCTCGTCGAGGCGCTTCACGACCCCAGCGAGACGGTCCGCCGGACGGCCGTCTTCGCGCTCGTCGAGGTGCTGTCAAACGCGCCGGCGGCGGAGAGCCACGCGGCCCGGAAGACGGCCGTCGACCGTCTGGCGGAGGTCGACCACCGCTCGGTCGTCGGGCCGCTGGCCGCCATCCTGGAGGAGGCGAGCGGGTCCCCGCAGCGACGGAACGCGGCGTGGCTGCTCGGGCGGGTCGCCGGCGGCACGGACGGCGGCGAGGCCCAGGCGGCGCTCGTCGACGCGCTGGACGACGGGGACGACCGGACCGCGCAGTTCGCCGCCTCCAGCCTCGCCAGCCTGGACGGCCAGGGTTTAGAGCGGCGGCTGCTCGCACTCCTCGACGACCCCGAGGCCTCGACCGACGCCCGGGCACAGGCGCTGTACGTGCTCGGCAAGGTCGGCGGCGAGCGCGCCCGGGAGCGGCTCGGCCGCTTCGTCGACGAGACCGACGAGGAGCGGCTGCGCAAGCGGTCGTTCTCGGCGCTCTCCGAGCTGGGGGGGACGCCCGGAGGTGAGCTGCTGTGAGCCGGTCGCCCGAGCGGAAGCTCGCCGACACGACCGGGCGCTTCGCCCAGGTCATCAGGGACGGCCACAAGCTGAGCGACGTAGGGTGGCAGCAGGGGCGCATCGTCCTCTCGACGCGCCGACTCGTGCTCGCCGGGAACGAGGGGAAGCGGACCGTCCCCCTCTCCGGCATCAAGGCCGCACAGGGACGGTTCGACGTCAACCAGACCATCGCGACGGTGTCGGACTACGTCAGCGTCCGGCACGACGACGACGTCTTCCTCGTCTCGCCGACGGACGCCGCCGCGTTCGAGGGCGAGCTCTACGGCGCGATGCTCGACGGCGAGATCGTTCTCATCCGGCACCCGGCCGTCGAGGGCGGGGTCGTCCGCGACGTGGACTGGCAGAAGGCCCGCGTGAAGCTGGCGGCGGACCGGATCAACCTGGCCACGGAGTCCGGCGAACTGGTCGAAATCGAGGTCGACGACACGAGCGCCGTCGAGCGCGACGAGCGGACCGTCCGGGGGAACGAGCGCCCCGTCGTCGAGGCCACACACACCGACGACGGGACCAGCGTCGAGACGTACCTCTCGGGCACCGCGCGACACTGTGCCATCATCGCGTCCGTCCTCGGTAAGGGCGCGGCCCGGAACGAGACGGACCTCGACCTCGACCCCTCGGAGCGCGAGGTCCTGATGGCACTCTACTCCGGGGTCTCCTCGTTCGACATCCCCAACTTCGTCGAGCTCCCGCCGGACGAGGTCGAGGAGATCTTCGACCGCCTCATCGAACTCGACGTGCTGGAGGAGGTCCGCGTGCGCCGCGAGGTCGCGCTGTGCCCCCGCGGCCGCAACATCGCCAGCGAGGCGATGAACGA
>JAQCMY010000287.1 GCA_028274865.1 Haloferacaceae archaeon
AGCGGGCCGACGAGCAGTTCGCGACGCCCGCCGTCTGTGCGTTCGAGGTGCTTCGCGGGACGGCACGGCGCGGCGACGACCGGTTCGACCGCGCCGTGGGCTTCCTCCGGACGCTGGAGGTGATAGAACTCGGTCTCGCCGGAGCTATCGGCGCAGGTACCCTAGACGGCCGACTCCACGCCGACGGGGCGCCGCTCTCGGCTCGCGACACGCTCGTCGCGTCGCCGGCCCGCGAGCACGGCGACACGCTCGTCACCCGCGACCGGGACTTCGCGGACGTTCCCGACTTGGACGTCGCCTTCTACGACGAGTAGCGCCGACGGACGTCACGCTCGTCGCCGGACTTCTCGGCGTGGACGACACCGCGAACTCGGGCTAATCGTCGGGCGGACGAGCATCTATACCCCCGCTGGACGGACAAAAACGTAGTGAGCAGTACGACCGGGAACCGACGCGAGGAGGGCGTCGAGTTCAGCTACGAGGAGGGCCTCGTGACCGCGCGAGGCATCGAGACCGGCGTCGCGTCGAGCGGCGGGTCGAAGGCGGAGGCGCTGGCGATGCTCGCGGAGGCACTCGTGCTCCACGAGGGTGGCGGCGAACCGATCGAGGACGACGACACGTTCCTCCGCGAGATCGGGATCGACCCCGACGACCTCGACGAGGACGACTCGCCGCCGCCGTGGCTCGCCTGAGGCGTGACGTACGCTGACTTCTCCGGCCGCGAGATCGTCAAAGCCCTCCGGACGAAGCGGTACGTGCCGGTCAGCCGGACCGAGAGCCACGTCAAACTCCGGTACGAACACCCGGAGACGGGCGAGGTTCGCGCGGTCACTGTTCCGCTGGTGGACGCCGATCAGATCTCACAGGATACGTATCGATCCATCGCTGCACAGTGTGGCGCCAAGGAGTTCGAGAAGTGGGTCGACTGAACCGAACGGAACTCCTGAGGCGCCCGATGGCCGGACGGGGGAGACACACGCAGACCACGATCCCTCATAGAGGCGGCACGGGTCGGTGACGACCGGTCCGGCAGTACCGTCGGCTTCCTCCGGACGCTGGAGGTGATAGCGCTCGGGCTCGCGGGGACAGTCGGCTCCACGCCGACGGGGTGCTGCTCTCAGTCCGCGAGGCGCTCGTCGCCTCGCCGGCCCGCGAGCACGCCCACACGCTCGTCACCCGCGACCGCGGCGTCGCCGACGTCCCCGGACCCGGCGTGTTCTACGACACCCGAGGCCGGCGCCAACGCCTTATTATCCGAGCCGACATGTGTGTTTGTTATCTGAATGCCGCTCCGCGGGACGGTAATACGCGTCGCCGAACTCCTCGCCGTCATCGTCGTGCTCTCGCTGGTCGTCGGCCAGGCGCTCGGCACGCCGGTCGGCCTCTCGTACGTCGAGACGGGGAGTATGGAGCCGACCCTCGAGCCGGGCGACGGCTTCGTCGCGGTCCCGGCAGAACTCGCCGGCCCCGTCGAGGAGGGCGACGTCGTCGTCTTCCGCGCCCAGCAGATCCAGGGCGGCGGCCTCACGACCCACCGCGTCGTCGGCGAGACCGAACGCGGATACGTCACCAGAGGTGACGCCAACCCGTTCACCGACCAGGACGGCGACGAGCCGCCGGTCAAGGAGGCACAGGTCGTCGCTGTCGCGTTCCAGCCCGGCGGACAGGTCGTCGCGATCCCCGGCCTGGGCGCCGCCGTCGAGGGGACGCAGGCGGCGCTCGAGACTGTTCAGCGTGTCCTCGCGGGCCTGTTCGGCACCCGGGCGCTCCTCGGGGCGCAGGGGCTCGCCTACCTCTTTTTCGCCGTTACGGCGCTGTGGTACGTCGTCGGCGAGTGGCGCGCTCGCGAGGGCCGGGACCGGGATCGATCACGCAGCCGCACGGCGGGTCTCGACCCGCGGCTGATCGCCGCGGCGTTCGCGCTCCTCCTCGTCGCCGGCGCGACGGCGGCGATGGTCGCGCCGGCCGGCACACAGGAGTACACGGTCATCAGCGCCGAGTTCGAGTCCGAGCAGCCGACGGTCATCCCCGCCGGCGAGTCGAACGACCTCACCTACCGCGTCCCGAACGGCGGCCTCCTGCCCGTCGTCGTCTACCTCGAGGCGGCGAGCGACGGCGTCGCGGTCGCGCCGGAGCGGAGCCGTGTCACGCCGCGGTCGAGTGTAGACGCGACGCTCACGCTCCAGGCCCCGCCGGAGACGGGCGCGTACCGCCGGTACGTCGTCGAGCATCGCTACCTCGCGGTCCTCCCGACGTCGACGATCGACGCGCTCTATCGCGTCCACCCGTGGGCACCCATCGTCGTCATCGACGCCCTCCTCGGCGTGCCGTTCTACGTCGGTAGCGTCGCGCTGCTCGGCCGGGGCCGGGTCCGCAGACGCTCGCGCGACCGAGGCGGCTCCTCGCGGCTCCGTCGCCTCGTCGACCGCTACACCTGATCGGTCGATAGACACGGGATCTCGCCCGGTGGTCGGACCGTCGGTGAACGCCACGGCCGAGCGGTTCAACCGACCCCGTCACTCCGGGTAGACAGTCAGTGAGGGAACGTACGTCTCGTAGAACCCGTCGTCGAAGCTGACCAGCGAGTCGGCGTCGACGACGGCGTGGCCGCCGATGAGGAGATCGGCAGCGACGTGCTGGCGCGGCGTGAGGTCTCGCCCACACTCCGCACACGTGACGCCGCGTTCGCTCCCGCAGGCCGGACACCCGACGTCGTCCGGCCGACGCGACACGTCGCGCCGAAACCGCTCGCCGGCTCGAAACAGCGCGTCGCGGGACGGCTCGACGAGTCGAATACTGAGATCCTCGAGGAACTCGTCCAACTCGGACGCGGCCTCGAAGTGGCCGTCGGCGGCGAGTTCGGCGTCGACGACCGGCGTGATCACCACCGTCCCCTGCTGGTAGGCCCGTCGAAGTGCCGCTTCGCTCGCGTCGGTGTGCGTGTCCTCGTAGAGGATCGCGAGCAGCGCGTTCGTATCGACCGCGGTGGTCACGTGTCTGTCCCCGACACGGAGCCGTCTGCCCCGGCGTCGCGCGGCATCTCGGTCCAGACTACGAAGTAATACAGCACAACTATGACGTCGGACTTCGTACCGCGCACGGTCCGTCGGATCGCGTTCGGAGACGCCCTGTCGCCCAGTCGGTCGCGCGGCTGCCCGAAAGACCCACTTGCCGCCCCGCCGTCGCGCCGCGTGTGCCCGACATCGAGACCGGCCGGTCGCTCGCGGACGCGACGGCACTCGTCACCGGCGCGAGCTCCGGCATCGGCAGGGAGACGGCCCGCGAACTCGCGCGTGGCGGCGCGACCGTCGTCCTCGCGGCGCGGCGCGAAGAACGCTTGGAGGCGCTGGCCGACGACCTCGAGTCGAGTCACGGCGTCGACGCCGCCGCCGTCCCGACCGACGTCACGAGCGAGGCGGCGGTCGAGGCGCTCGTCGAGACGACGGCCGAGCGGTTCGGCGACCTCGACCTCGTCGTCTCGAACGCCGGCGTCGCCGCCGGGAGCGACGTCGCCGAGATGACGACCGAGGAGTACGAGCGGATGACCGCGGTGAACTGCGACGGGACGTTCTACGTCACCCGCGCGGCGCTGCCGCACCTCCGCGCGAGCGACTGGGCCGGCGCGGCGGACGACGGCGGCGGCCACCTCGTCTACGTCGGGAGCTTCGCCGGACAGTACCCCCGCCCGTTCAACCCGGTCTACGCCGCGACGAAGTGGTGGACCCGCGGGTTCGCCAAGAGCGTCTCCGCGCAGGTCGGCGACGACGTCGCCGTGACGGTCGTCAACCCCGCCGCCGTCCGGACGGAGTTCACCGTCGACGGCGACCCCTTCGAGGAGCGGTTCGACCCCGGCGAGGTGGTCGAGCCGGCGGAGGTGGCGCAGGCGGTGGCCTACGCCGCGCGGCAGTCGCCGTCGGTGGTCAGCGAACTCGACCTCTACGACCGAGACAAGCTGACGCTGTTTTAGATCCGACCGCGGTCGGGTGCAGTTAAGCCGACCGCGTCACACCGACCGGCCGTGACCGACGACGACCCGCACGCCGACGGGCCGGTCGTGATCCGCGGCCCGGCGCTCGCCGACGCCGACGCGGCGCTCGTCCTCGTCCACGGGCGGGGGTCGACCGCCGAGGCAATCGTCGGACTCGCCGACGACCTCCCGACCGAGGGCGCCGCCGTCCTCGCGCCACAGGCTGCCGACGACACCTGGTATCCCGAGTCGTTTCTCGCGCCGCTGGCGGCGAACGAACCCCGGTGGACCTCGGCGCTCCACGCCGTCGACCGCTGTCTCGACCGCGCCGCGGCGGCGGGCGTCCCGGCCGAGCGGGTCGTCCTCGCCGGCTTCTCGCAGGGCGCCTGCGTCGTCGCGGACTACGCCGCAGCCGAGCCACGGCGCTACGGCGGCCTCGGCATCCTGAGCGGCGGGCTGATGGGCGAGACGCTCGGGGCGTACGCGGGCGACCTCGCGGGCACGCCGGTCTTGCTCGCCTGTAGTGACGAGGACCAGTACGTCCCCGAGGCACGGGTCCACGACTCGGCCCGGGCCTTCGAGACGCTCGGCGCCAGCGTCCGCGTCCACGTCGACGAGGGCGGACCACACGCGGTCACGGCGGCGGCGAGGGAGGGCGTCGCGGCGCTACTCGACGGGCGCCGACCCCCGTGACCCGAACGTTCATGCGGGCTCCGCGCCGACCGGCCCCGTGGCGACACTCGACGCACAGGTCCGGTACGGTGCCTCCGGCGCGGCGGCCCTGTTTCTCGTCGTCATCGCCCTCGTGTTCTTCGAGTCCGGCCCGGCCCGGCTGTTCGTCCTCTTTCTCGCCGCGTTCGAGCTGGTCGTGACGCCGCAGCTGATGAAGATGGGGTGAACAGCCGCTCCACCGCGCCCTCGTCGC
>JAQCMY010000010.1 GCA_028274865.1 Haloferacaceae archaeon
AGCCCCGACGGCCCCTCGACGATTAGCTCGAGGTTCTCGGCCTCGTGGTAGTTGTACTCGACGAACACCTCGAGGTTCGCTCGGGGCTGTGCGACCGTCCCGTCCGAGACGTCCGCGTCGTTCTGGTTCCGTATCTCGAAGGTCTGGATACGCGGCTGGCCGACGATGACGCCGGGCGAGCCGGAGTTGCCGTCGTTCGTGTACCGACCCACCTGCTCTTCGGGCGAGATCGGCGGGCTGAGAACCTGTCCTTCGGCGTCACCGCCGACGCCGAGCAGTGACGACGACAACGACCCGCCGAACTCGATGTCGTCCTCGCCGCGGAAGACGACCGCGTCGTCGTAGACGACGCCCTCGCCGTTCGAGGTGTCGAAGTCGCCCGAGCCGCCGGGGCCGGCACGGGTCACGTCGGCTGGCCGGTCGACAGTGAACGAGATGGAGGGTGACGAGGGTTTGCCACTCGACCCGTCCAGTGACGAGTCGGACGAACTGCCCACCGACCCGCCGACGTCGTAGGTCAGACTCGTCCCCGGCGATACGCTGCCCGCGTCGACAGGGAGTTCGATGTCGACCGTGACCGAGCCGTCCTCGTCGTCGTCGTCGACCGGGACTCTGACGACACCGTTGTTGACCGACGGCTTCGCGTCACGGCTCCCGCTCGACACAGACGCCTTCGGGGGGCCGGTGAGCGACCCGCCGGCGTTCTGGAGCGCGGTCACGTTCAAGTAGGCAGCGCCGTTCGGGTTACCGCCGGTGTTCACCGTGACCCCGGAGACGGTCTGTGTCTGCCCGCCGGAGGCGGTGATGTCCGGGGCGCTCCCGGCAGCCGCCACGGGATCGACGACGGCGCCCGAGACGGTCGTGAAGTCCCTCGTCCCGTTCCTGATCGTGATCGTCTGTGCGCCCGTCGTACTCGCGCTGCTCGTGTCGTAGGTGACACTGACAGTGAGCGACCCCGTGACGTCGCCGGAGTTCCCCCCGGCGTCTTGGACTGTCACCTCCACGTCGTTACCGCTCGGGCTGGCGCTCGCGGAGAAGTCGGTCGCAGCCGTCGGCGAGACACTCGCTCCGGTGACGGACGCACCGGCGGCGCTGGCGAGTGTGCTCGTCTCGACCGTGAGGGTATCCGAACTGTTGTTCACCACCGTCACGTCGAAGCTGATATCCTGTTCTGCGCCCGTTGTGCCGACGACCACGTCGGTCGCACTGGCACTACTGACGGATGAGGCGGCAGCCGACGCCGGCTCCGCGAACCCGAGCGGGACGACGACAGCGGAGAGAGTCACGACAGCCGCGAAGAGAACCGCGACCGTTCGCGTAGTGATGTCTGACATCGTGGAGGGCGTGTCGACTCTGTTCCAGCTTTTCGATTCAAGTGTCTTATGATTCAGGTCGGCGCGGGCGCCAGACGCCCTGGCGGTAGTCCATCCACGTCACCACGGCGACGTGGGGGAGCGTCAGAACTGCGATACCGACGAGGTAGAGCCCGAGGAGCCCCGCCCGGTCGCCGGCGCCCGGCGCGTTCGGCACCGCGACCCAGAGTCCGGCGAAGAGGAGCAGCGAGACGGCGGTCAGCGGCGCGGCGTCGCGGGCGAACCGTCCGAGGGCGCCGGCCGCGTCGCCGACGGCGAGGGCGTCGCTCGCCGCGTCGCTCACGAGGAGGAGCCGGGCGACGTGGCGCAGGGCGTGCCAGAGACAGAAGTAGACGCCGACGGCGAGAATCGGGGGCACGACGGCGAAGTAGCCCCACAACAGCGCGACCTCGCCGGCGTCGACCAGCAGCGGCGTCCGGGACGCACCGGCGCGGACCCGCAGGCCGCCGGCGACGACACCGAGGACGGAGAGCGCGAACAGGCCCCCGGCCGCGACGAGCCGTCCCGTCGGCGAGAACAGGGGCGCGAGCGCCGCGGCGTCGGCGCCGAACAGCGAGACGGCCCCCAGCGCCACCTCGCGGTAGCGCCCCGGGAACGCGACGAGCGGCGCGAGCATCGGCAGCCCGCCCCGGACGAGGAGCGCGAGGCCCCGCTCTGCGGTCGTCGGCAGGTGTTCGGCGTCGTCCAGCGCGAGGAGGGCGTAGACGTCGCCCTGTCCCCAGTGAAACAGCGTCAGCGCGACGAAGAAGACGAACGACGCCGTCGGGACGACGAACCACGCAGCCGCGTAGACGGCCATCAGGGCGGCGTAGACGAGGACGACCCACAGCACCGAGCGGACGGTGACGCCGTCCCCGAGGCGACCGGGGACGAGGTGGTCCACGGCGCCGTGGGGCAGGCCGAGGACGACGACGCTCAGCGCGAACGGCGCGTAGACGACGACAGTCGGGAGGTCGGCGCCGACGACGGAGCCCGCCGCCGCCGCGAGCGCGACGGCGCCGAGCGCGAGCCACGAGGGGCGCACCACCGTCCGTGCCAGCGTCCGCCGGGCCGCGGGCGCGACGGCTACCGCCACCGCACGACCCCCGCCGCACGCTCCGCCGCCTCGAACAGCGGCCCGGAGACGGCGTCGACCCGACGGGCGTCGACCAGCCAGCCGTACAGCGTCATCCCCCACACGACGAGGAGGTTGGTGACGAGGAAGAACAGTCCCTCCTCGACCGGCAGTCCGAGGACGAGCACCCCCGTCGAGCGCTCGGGCGCGATCGTCCAGATACCGAGGCCGATCGCGACCCTGTCGGCGGCGGCGAAGTAGAGCGTCGGGAGGGCAACGGCGGGCGTCCACTCGCGCCACGCCCGGGACAGGTAGCCCCCGCCGACGCCCCACTGGAGGGCGAACGGCGGGCACGCCCACGCGAGAATCGCGCCGAGGTAGTAGCCCCGCGGGGTCGTGAGGAAGGCGACCCCCGCCGCCGTCGCGCCGAGCGCAGCCGCCGCGCCCGCGGCGCGGGGCGTCGGGCGCCAGTCGCCGGCGTCGAACGAGCAGTCGACGCCGTACCACGAGAGCCAGAGGCCGGTGATGACCGTCTGGAAGACGAAAAAGAGGTACTCGCCGAGCGGGACCGCGCCGAGCCGCGCGAACACCGTCCCGTCGCCGTAGAACCACACGCCCTGGACGATCATGTAGTTGTCCCAGGGCGTCGTGTACAGCACCGCGGCGACGACCATGATCGTCAGCGCGGTCCGTTCGGTCCGGCCCGCAGCGCGGGTGATCGGCGGCCGGAGGGCGAGGAGCGCGAGGAGCGGCGGCAGGACGAAGACTGCGTGGAAGCCGAGGTACGAGAGCGTCACCGTAGCCACGCTCCGTTCATCGACGGATGGAGCGAGGGGAGGCGAATAAAACGTCCGTCTTCACGCGCCGCTGGCGGCCTACACCACCCGCTCGCCGTCGTCGTCGAACACCCGGATGGCGTCGACGGGGCAGACCCGTCCGGCGAACTTCGCCTCGAACTCCTCGTCGGCGGGCACCTCAACGGCGTACACCTCGTCCCCCCAGTCGGCGTCGACCCGTTCGCCGTCGACCAGGTGGGCCTTCCCTGCGTCGACGTCCGTCTCGAACTCGCTCCACTCCTCGACACACTGGAACATCCCGATACAGGTCTCGCGGTCGTACTCGACGCGCATAGACGGGAGAGTGCGCCGACGGTCAAAGCGGTGGCGGGCGAGCCGAGAGACTAAAGCCGAGCACGCGCCACACACTGTCGTGACGCTCGCGGACCTCGGCCTCCCCGACGGCGTCGCCGAGCGCCTGCACGAGGAGGGAATCGAGTCGCTCTACCCGCCACAGGCCGCCGCCGTCGAGGCCGGGCTGCTCGACGACGAGAGCGTCGTCGCGAGCGTCCCGACCGCGAGCGGCAAGACTCTCGTCGCGGAACTCGCGATGCTCTCCGCGCTGGAGCGGGGCGGCACGGCGCTGTACGTCGTCCCCCTCCGCGCGCTGGCGAGCGAGAAGCAGGCCGAGTTCGAGCGCTGGACGGACCTCGGCTACGAGGTCGGGGTCTCGACCGGCAACTACGACGCGGACGGCGAGTGGCTGGCGTCGCGGGACATCATCGTCGCGACGAGCGAGAAGGTCGACTCGCTGGTCCGAAACGACGCGCCGTGGATCGACGACCTCGCCTGTGTCGTCGCCGACGAGGTCCACCTCGTCGACGACACAGAGCGCGGTCCGACGCTGGAGGTGACCCTCGCGAAGCTCCGGGCGCTCAACCCCGGCCTCCAGGTCGTCGCGCTCTCGGCGACGGTGGGCAACGCCGACGACGTCGCGCGGTGGCTGGACGCCGAACTCGTCGAGTCGACGTGGCGCCCGATCGACCTGAAGCGCGGCGTCCACGTCGGGTCCGCGATCAACTTCGAGGACGAAGGCAGGCGCGAGGTGTCGGTCCCGCCGGGCGGGCGGCAGACGTCGGCACTCGTCGCGGACACGGTCGACGAGGGCGGCTCCGCGCTCGTCTTCGTCAACTCGCGGCGAAACGCCGAGAGCGCCGCCGACCGCCTCGCGGACGTCGTCGCGGAGCGCCTGCCAGACGGCGAGCGCGCCGAGCTCGCCGGCGTGGCAGCCGAGATTCGCGACGACTCGGACACCGAGACGAGCGCCGACCTCGCCGACGCGGTCGCCCGGGGAGCGGCCTTCCACCACGCCGGGCTCTCGCCGACACAGCGCTCGCTCGTCGAGGACGCCTTCCGCGACCGGCTCGTCAGGTGCATCGCCGCGACGCCGACCCTCGCCGCGGGGGTGAACACCCCTGCCCGGCGCGTGATCGTCCGGGACTGGCGGCGCTACGACGGCGACTACGGCGGGATGAAGCCGCTCGACGTCCTGGAGGTCCACCAGATGATGGGCCGGGCTGGCCGGCCCGGGCTCGACCCGTACGGCGAGGCGGTGCTGACCGCGAAGTCGACCGAGGAGTACGAGGACCTGGTCGAGCGCTACGTCGAGGCGGAGCCCGAGCCGGTCCGGTCGAAACTCGCGGCCGAGCCGGCGCTCCGGACCCACCTGCTCGCGACCGTCGCCTCCGGCTTCGCCCGGTCGCGCGAGGGGCTCCTCGAGTTCCTCGGCCGGACCCTGTACGCCGAACAGACCGACGGTCGGGGCGAACTGACGCGTGTCACCGACCGGGCGCTCGACTACCTCGCGGCGAACGACTTTCTCGAGCGCTCCGGGTCGGACGGCGGCGAACTCCGCGTCACGTCGCTCGGCCACACGGTGTCGCGGCTCTACCTCGACCCGATGAGCGCGGCGACGGTGCTCGACGGGCTGGCGTGGGCCGAGCGCGAGGACCGCGAGCCGACGCCGCTCGGCCTCTACCACCTCGTCGCGCGCACGCCGGACATGTACCGGCTCTACCTGAAGTCCGGCGACCGCGAGACGTACACCGAGGTCGCCGACGAGCGCGAGGACGAACTGCTCGGCCCGACACCGTCGGAGTTCGACGACGTCGCCTTCGAGGCGTGGCTCTCGGCGCTCAAGACCGCACGGCTGCTGGAGGACTGGGCGAACGAGGCCGACGAGGACCGGATCACCGAGCGCTACGGCGTCGGGCCGGGCGACGTGCGCGGCAAGACGGAGGCCGCCGAGTGGCTCCTCGGCGCGGCGGAGTCGCTCGCCGGCGAGGTCGGCAGCCCGACTGCGCCCGTGCGCGACGCGAAGCGTCGCGTCGCCGACGGGGTGACGGCCGAACTCCTCCCGCTCACGGAGGTGAGACAGGTCGGCCGGAAGCGCGCCCGGCGGCTGTACGAGCGGGGGATAGAGCGCCGCGCGGACCTCCGCGAGGCCGCCAAGTCGACCGTTCTGGCGGCGCTCCAGGGACGCCGCCGCACCGCAGAGCGGGTGCTTGAGAACGCCGGGCGGCCCGACCCGTCGATGGACGGCGTGGACGAGGCCGACGAAGGCGGCTCCGCGCCGGAGCACGGATTCGCGCGCGCGTCCTCGGACGACACCGGCAACGCCGACGACGGCCAGTCCAGCCTGGGTGACTTCTGATGCGGCTGGTCACGGGCACTCCGACGGCAGCCGTCGAGGCGCTCCTCGGCGCTCTCGACGACACCGCGGCGGTCCACGACGTCGCGGCGCAGGCGTTCGACGCCCGGTACGTCGCCGACCGGCGACACCTCGAACGGGCCGTCTCCCTCGCCGACCGCGGGCGGTCACGGGGGGAGGGGATCGCCCGCGACCGCGCGATGGAGATACTGCTGTACGCCGCCGGACGACGACAGATAGACCGCGCGCTCGAAGCCGGGGCGCGCGAGGGAGAGCCGGCAGCCGTGGTCGTGGCAGGCGACGGCGAGGCCGGCGCCGCAGAGGCGGTCGAGTCGCTCGACTGTTTCGACACCCACCCGGTCGAACTCGGGAGCCGAGCGACGCTCCGCGAGTTCTTCGAGGTGGGCGACGCCGAACTCGCCGCCGCGAGGGGCGACCTCGCGGGGGTCGTTCGAGAGCGGGTCGCGCTGCTGGTCGTCGAGCGGTAGGGGTTTCGGGGCGCGGCCCCGAGTCCAGCCGTGACCGACAGCGAGGACCGGAACGTCGAGGGCGACGCGCTCGAACCGTGTAGCACCGACCCGGAGACGGGCTACCTCAGGGACGGCCACTGCCGACACCTCGCGCGTGACCCCGGTCGACACGAGGTGTGTGCGGTCCTCACCGACGAGTTCCTCTCGTTCTCGCGTGCGCAGGGCAACGACCTCGTGACGCCGCGGCCCGAGGTGAACTTCCCGGGGCTGGAGCCGGGCGACCGCTGGTGTCTCTGCCTGCCGCGGTGGCTAGAGGCGAAGGCCGCGGGGGTCGCGCCGCCGGTAGTGCTGGCGGCGACGAACGAGTCGGTGCTGGAGGCGGTCGACCGCGAGACGCTCCGCGAGTACGCCGCCGACTAGGCGCGCCCGCGGGCGGCCCGCCGCCCGGGACGGGTCAGCCCCGCGGGTCGCCGTCGGGGGTCAGCGAGACGAGGTCGGCGGCGAGTCCGCGGAGCTCGGTCGTCTCGGCGACACGGTCGGTCCAGCGGTCCGGCACCGCGTCGGCGCCGAAGCGCGCGCCCGCCACGGCGCCACAGACGGCGCCGACGGTGTCGGCGTCGCCGCCGCGCGAGACGCTCGTCACGACCGCCTCCTCGAACGAGTCGGCAGTCAGCGCGTCGGTCAGCGCCGTCTCCAGCGTGTCGAGCACGAACCCGCCGTTGGCCAGCCGCGCCTCCGGCTCCGCCGCGACGGCGAGGCGCTCGCGCACCTCCGCCGGTGCGTCCCGGTCGCGGGCGCCCCGGAGCGCCGCCGCGAGCGCCGCGGCCCCGTCGGCGCCGTCGACCAGTTCCCGGACGACGCGACAGCAGGCGACACAGGACGCGGTACACCGCGGGTCGGCGTGGGTGATCGCGGACTCGGCGGCGGCGGCGGCGGCGAGGCGCCCGCGGTCCTCGTACGCCAGCGCGTGGGGCGGACAGCGCATCAGGCTGCCGTTGCCGGCGTTCTGCCCCTCCGGGCGGTCCTCCAGCGCCGCACGGCCCGCCTCGGCAGGCGCCGCGCCCTCGTCGTACCGGCGGATCGCCTCGCGGGTGAGGCCGCCGACGTCGAACGGGTCGTCGGCGAGCCACGCGGAGAACCGCCGCGCAACGTCGGCGGCGTCGAGTCCGTCGCACGCGACGAGTGACCGGGCGACCCGGAGCGCGAGGTCCGTGTCGTCTGTCACCGTGCCCGCGGGCTTGCCGTAGGTGCCGCCGGCGAGCATCTGGGTGACCCGACCGTGCTCGCGTGCGATCGTGTCGCTCTGCCGGAACTCCACGGGACGCCCGAGCGCGTCCCCACAGGCCAGTCCGACCAGCACACCCGCTGCGCGGCTGTCGTTCACGCTCCGTGCTCTCCGCGCGGCGACAAGTCGCTGTCGGCTACGGCTCCAGGACGGCGCGGAACCGCGCCTCGTTCTCGATCATCCGGCCGTACGCCGCCGCGACGTCGTCGAGGCCGAACCGCTCGACCCGCGGGGTGACGTCCCGGCGCGCGCTGAACGCGAGGGTGTCGGCGGAGTCGCGGGCCGACCCGGAGGGCCAGCCCTCGACGGCGGCGGCCTTGCCGATGAGCCCCTGGACGTCCACGCCGACCGACTCGCCGGGGACGCCGACGGCGACGAGCGAGCCCTCGACGCCGAGACCGCCCTGGATCGCCGACATCGCCGCCGCCGACGGTGCGGTGGCGAGTATCACCTGCGCGCCGCCGCGGCTGGTCAGCGCCGCGGCGGGGTCGGTCTCGCTCGCGTCGACGAAGGCGTCGGCGCCGAGCTCGAGCGCGAGCTCGCGCTTCTCCGGCGAGCGCGAGACGGCGACCGTCTCGAACCCGGCGGCGTGGGCGTACTGGATCCCGAGGTGGCCGAGACCGCCGATCCCCTGTACTGCGACGAGGTCGCCGGGCCGCGCGCCGGCGTTCCGGAGCGCGTTGTACGTCGTCACGCCGGCACAGAGCAGCGGGGCGGCCTCCGCGGCGTCGAGGTCGGCCGGAACCGCGGCGGCGGCCTCCTGCGGGACCGCCGCGTACTCGGCGTAGCCGCCGTCGAAGCTGAGGCCGGTTGTCGCCGCCTCCTCACAGGCGAGAAACTGCCCGCGCTCGCAGGCCTCACAGTGGAAGCAGTGGCCGCCGTGCCAGCCGGCGCCGACCCGGTCGCCGACAGACCACCGCACGACCTCGTCGCCCGCCGCGACGACGCGTCCGACGAGTTCGTGGCCCGGCACCCGCGGGTAGTCGATTCCCGGGAACGCGCCCTCGACGACGAACTCGTCGCTGTGGCAGACGCCACAGGCGTCGACGGCGACCAGCACCGCCTCCGGACCGGGGTCGGGGACGGGACGGGTCTCGACACGGAACGACTCGCCGGCTGCCGGGACGACCGCCGCACGCATCTCGTCGGGAATCGACTGTGACACCCGTCGTCGTAGCGGGCGGACACGGTTGAATCCGCGCTCCGGAACCGACACGCACGAGTACTCGTCGCCCGTCGAGGTGGTCATGGACTACGGCGTCTACCTCGTGACCCAGGGTGACCTCGCCGGCGGCCGCTCGACCGTCGACGTCGTCCGCGCGGCGGCTGCCGGCGGCGTCGACGTCGTCCAGCTGCGCGAGAAACACGCGACCGCCCGGAAGCGGTACGACCTCGGACGCGAGGTGCGCGCGGTCACCCGCGAGGCCGGCGTGCCCCTCGTCGTCAACGACCGGGTCGACCTCGCGGCGGCAGTCGACGCCGACGGCGTCCACCTCGGGGACGACGACCTGCCGGTGTCGGTCGCGCGCGACCGGCTCGGCGCGGACGCGCTCGTCGGCCGGTCCGTCTCGACCGTCGACGGCGCGCGCGAGGCCGCAGCGGCGGGCGCGGACTACCTCGGTGTCGGTGCGGTCTACCGCACGGCGACGAAAGACACCGACCCCGAGGAGAGCGGGGTCGGACTGGACCGGGTGCGGGCGATCCGGGACGCGGTCGACCTGCCGTTCGTCGGTATCGGCGGCGTGACCGCCGAGCGCGCCGCGGCAGTCGTCGCGGCGGGCGCCGACGGCGTCGCCGTGGTGTCGGAGATAGCAGCCGCAGACGACCCGGAGACGGCGACCCGGGAGCTCCGCGAGGCGGTCGCCGAGGGACGGCGCCGGCGGACCGACGGCGGTGAGCGGCAGTGACCGACGACGCCCTCGCCGGCCTGGGCGGACAGACGGTGCTGGTGACCGGCGCCTCCAGCGGTATCGGCGCCGCGACCGCGGAGCGGGTCGGCGCGGCGGGGGCGACAGTCGTGCTGGCGGCGCGGCGCGAGGAGCGACTCGCCGGGGTCGTCGAGCGCGTCGAGGCCGCTGGCGGGCGGGCCCACGCGGTGCCGACGGACGTGCGCGACGCCGACGCCGTCGACGCGCTGGTCGAGACGGCGGTCGAGCGGGCGGGCGGGCTGGACGCCGCCGTGGTGAACGCCGGCGTCGGCGAGGTCCGCGACGCGCCGCTGGCCGACGTCGACTTCGAGGCGGTGACGCGGACGAACGTCGACGGCGCCTTCCACACCGTCCGGGCGGCGCTGCCGGCGCTCCGTGAGTCCGGGGGGCAGGCGGTGCTGGTCGGGAGCTACCTCGGCTCGCACCCGAGCGCCGCGACGCCGGTGTACGCCGCCTCGAAGTGGTGGCTCCGCGGGTTCGCGCGGAGCCTCGCGGCGCGGTACGGCGATGCGGTCGGGGTGTCGGTCGTCAGCCCGGCGGCGGTCCGGTCCGAGTTCGGCCACGGCACCCGCGACCGGACGAACGTCGAGCGCTACGACGAGGGCGAGGCGCTGTCGCCGGCACAGGTGGCGGCGAGCGTCGTCTTCTGCCTGCGTCAGACCCCGCCGGCGACCGTCGCGGAGCTCGACCTCTACCGCCGCGAGTCGATCTAGCGACACTGACTTGCCCGCGGCTGTCCCACGGTAGTCGTGGACCTCCGTGTCCCCCGGTCGATCGGCGGCACGCACTACCTCCGCGCGGTGACGGTCGGGCGCGACCCCGACGACGAGACGGTTCGGGACTGCCCGGTCTGTGGCGGCCTCGTCTACGACGACGACTGGCACCTCGCCGGGCACGTCGTCGACGTCCGCGACGGGACACGCCGGTCGTACAGGTGCTGTTCCGAGGACTGCCTGCGGAGTCTGTTCGGGCCGGCGAGAGCGAACAGCGCCCGGAAGGTGACGTAGGCACCAGCCGTCGAGAGCACCGGAACGACGTTCTGCATCACGACGACCCGACCGGTCGTCTACGGGCCGAACAGCTCCGAGGAGGGCGGCACGTCCTCGGGGTCGCCGATGTCCGGCGTCG
>JAQCMY010000011.1 GCA_028274865.1 Haloferacaceae archaeon
GAGGACTTCTACGAGGTACTCGGGGTCTCGCGGGACGCCACCGAGGAAGACGTAAAACAGGCCTACCGCGACAAGGCAACCGAGTACCACCCCGACGTCAGTGACCACCCCGACGCCGAGGAGAAGTTCAAGAAGATCAAGAAGGCAAAGGAGGTCCTGACCGACGACGAGAAGCGAGAGATGTACGACCGCGTCGGCCACGAGCAGTTCGTCGAGGCCGAGAAGCGCGGCGGCGCCGGCCAGGGCGGTCCGGGCGGCGCCGCCGGCCAGGGCGGTCCGGGCGGCAACGTGGGCGGGATGGGCGGTATCGAGGACCTGTTCAACGAGTTCTTCGGCGGCGGCTCCCGGTCGCGGCAGGGCGACGACCTCGTGACGCGCATCTCGGTCGACCTGGAGGATGCGTACCGCGGCGTCGACCGGCAGGTCGCCGTCCGCCGTCCGGAGCCCTGCGAGACGTGCAGCGGGAGCGGCCACCCGCCGAGCGCCGACGAGCGCACCTGTCCCGAGTGTGGCGGGCAGGGCCAGCAGACGACGGTCCAGCAGACCCCACTCGGCCGCGTCCAGCAGACCCGCACCTGCCGCCGCTGCGAGGGCGAGGGCCGACTGTACGACGAGCGCTGTGCGACCTGTGACGGCGACGGGCAGGTCAGCCGGGAGGCGACCCTCGCCGTCGACGTCCCCGCCGGTATCGAGGACGGCCAGACACTCCGCCTGGAGGGCGAGGGCGCGCCGGGCGGCCGCGGCGCGCGGCCGGGCGACCTCCTCGTCGAGGTCCGGGTCGAGGACCACCCCGACTTCGAGCGGGACGGCGCCGACCTCCACCACGACCTCGTCGTCTCGTTCCCGCAGGCCGTCTTCGGCGACACGGTGGCGGTGCCCACCGTCACCGGGAGCGCCGAGTTCGAGGTTCCCCCGGGTACACAGAGCGGCCGGACCTTCCGGCTGGAGGGAAAGGGGATGCCCGAGCTCGACCGGCGGCGCCGTGACCGGTACGGCGACCTCTACGTCCACGTCCAGGTGTACGTCCCCGAGTCGCTGAACGAGGCCCAGCGCGAGGCACTGGAGACGTTCGCCGAGGCCGGCGGCGAGGAGGTCGAACCGCCACAGAGCTTCTTCGACCGGCTGAAGAACTCGCTCTGATCCGACCGGAACGGATAGGCGTAGGGCGCCCCGACGCTCCGTCGATGCCGACGACCCTCGACTACCGCGACGGCGACGAGCGAGCGCCCGGGATGTTCTTCCTCTGCGAGGCGCTGGACTGCGAGCGCCTCGGCGTCACCGACGTCGACGCCGGCGACGACGGCGCCACGCTCGTCGCGGGCGCGCCGTAGCGTGGGCGCAGCCGACGACACCCCCGCGCCGGCGACGGACGCGACGACGCTCGGGGACCTGCTGACCCGCGACCGTCGGACCGAGGGCCAGGCGCTCCGGGCCTTCACGCCCGACGGCCTCGACCGGACGTACAGCTACCGCGACCTGCTGACGACGGCGTGGAAGGCCGGGAACTTCCTGCGCCACCTCGGGGTCCGTGGCGCCGACGAGGCGCCCGAGGCAGGCGTCTCGGCGGTCGAACTCGCGCCCGACCCGCTCCCGGAGCCGGTGCTGACGTTCCTCGGCGCGGCCGGCCTCGGGGCGCGAGCCCGCTTCGACCCGCGGGCGGGCGGCGACGCCCGTGTCACCGTCGTCGCCGTCGACGACGCGGACCGCTACGACCCGCCGCCGGGGGCGACCCTGGTCGTCTACGGCGGCCCGCCCGACGACCCGGGCGTCGCACACTGGGAGGAGCAGGTGTGGTCGGAGAACCCCCGTGCGCACCCGGCGCGGGTCGACGCCGACGACCCGGTTCTCGTCGACGAGGCGGGGGCAGTCGACCACGCGACGGTGCTCGCGGCGGCGCGGTCGGCTGTCGACGACGCGGGCCTCGAGCCGGGCGACCGGGTCGTGGTCCGGGCGGGCCTCGACGACCCGCGCGTCGTCGCGGCGGGCGTGGTCGCGCCGCTCCTCGTCGGCGGCGAGGTCGTGTTCCCGGACGACGAGGCACGAGGCGAGTACGTCGTCGGCGACGGGCCGGAGCCGACGCGGGTCGCCCTCCCGACGCTGTCGCGCTGACCGCGGCGGCTGCTACGACGCCTCCCGCACGGCGTCGACCGCCTCGGGGTTCTCGATGCTCGAGAGGTCGCCGAGCTCCTCGCCCGCGTGGACGGAGCCGATGACACGCCGGACCACCTTACCGCTCTGGGTGCGCGGGAGGTCGGGGACGAACCGGACGTCCCGTGGGCGGAACGGCGTACCGAGTTCCGTGCCGACGGCGTCACGGAGTTCGCCACGTACCGCGTCGCTCGGCTCGTAGTCCGGCTCGAGGACGACGAACGCCGCGATCGCCGTGCCCGCCGTCTCGTCCGGGACGCCGACGGCGGCGGCCCGGTTCGCGGCGTCGTGGCCCGTGAGCGCCCCCTCCACCTCCGCGGGCCCGACCTTTCGGCCCGCGACGTTGAGCGCGTCGTCGGCCCGGCTGTGGAGATACCAGAACCCGTCCTCGTCTCTCTGTGCCCAGTCGCCGTGGTTCCAGAGGCCGTCGAAGGTAGACCAGTACTCCTCGAGGTAGCGCTCGTCGCCGGCCCAGAGCGACTTCGTCATCGACGGGCAGGAGTCGCGGGCGACGAGGTAGCCCTGTTCGCCCGTGTCGGCGACCGACTCGCCGCGGCTGTTCACGATGTCGACGTCCATCCCGAGCCCCGGCCCGCCGAGCGTGGTGGGCTTCAGCGGCTGGTCGGGCATCGGCATCAGGAAGCAGCCACAGATCTCCGTCCCGCCGGAGATGTTGACGATCGGGCACCGCCCGCCGCCGACGTGGTCGTAGAACCAGCGCCACGACTCCTCGTCCCACGGCTCGCCGGTCGAGCCGAGGATCCGGAGCGAGGAGAGGTCGTGGTCCTCGACCACCGCCGCTCCGTGACGCATCAGCGACCGGACCGCGGTCGGCGAGACGCCGAACTGCGTGAGCCCGTGGCGGTCGATCATCTCGAAGAGCCGGTCCGGCCCGGGGTAGTCCGGCGCGCCCTCGTAGAGGAAGACGGTGCCGCCGAAGGTGTGGTTCCCGATCAGGGTCCACGGCCCCATCATCCAGCCGATGTCCGAGACCCAGAAGAACCGGTCGCCGGGCTTCTGGTCGAAGCCGAAGTGGACCTCCTTCGCGGTCTGGACCTGGACCCCCGCGTGGGTGTGGACGATCCCCTTCGGTGTCCCCGTCGTCCCCGACGAGTAGAGCAGCATCGACGTCGCGTCCGACGGCAGCGACCGCGTCTCGTACTCGGGGCTGGCCCCGCCGACGGCCTCGCTCCAGGCGACGTCGCGGCCCTCGGTCGCCGGGACGTCTGCTCCGAGCCGCGACAGGACGACACAGCGGTCGACACAGCCGGCCTCGGCCATCGCCTCGTCGGCGGGCCGCTTGAGGTCGACCGTCGACCCGCGCCGGGAGAACCCGTCGGCGGTGAAGAGGACAGAGCACTCGGGCTCCGCGAGCCGCGTGGCCGTCGCGTCGACGCCGAACCCGGAGAAGATCGGGACGGCGACGGCACCGGCCTTCAGACAGCCGTAGAGGACCGAGACGACCTCCGGCACCATCGGCATGTATATCCCGACCCGGTCGCCGACGCCGACGCCGAACGACTCCAGGGCGTTCGCCACCCGGTTGGACTCGCGGGCGAGGTCGTGGTAGGTGACACGGCGGACCTCGCCGTCCTCGCCCTCCCAGAGCGTCGCGACACGGTTTCGCGCCGCGTCCGCGGCGTGGCGGTCGACCGCGTTGTGCGCGACGTTCAGCCGGCCGCCGGGATACCAGTCGGTGAACTGTGGACCGTCGGCTCCGTCGCGCACGGTGTCGTACGGCTCGTCGAACTCGATCCCCAGCCAGTCGACGACCTCGTCCCAGAACCAGTCCACCCCCGAGTCCGGCTCGCCCTCGAGGTCGTCTGTCGTCCGGGCGATCAGTTCGTCGCTGTTCCCGACGTCGTGGGCACGGGCGAACGCGCGGACGTTCGTCGCCTCGGCGAACGCGTCGTCTGGCCGGTGGGCGACATCGTGGTCGGTCACGCGCGACCCCTCGCGACCCGGGCTGTTAATCACCCGTGGTCGGCACGTCACCGTTTTGTCCGTCGGCCCGCTACCTGCCGTTATGTACGTCCGCGACGTCAAGAACCGGGACGAGGCGTGGCTCCTCGACCAGATCGAGGCGCTCGGACTCTCCGACGTCGGCTTTCGCTCCCGTGACTTCGTGATCGCCGTCGACGAGACGACCGACGAGCGGGCGGGGTTCGGCCGGATCCGTGTCCTCGGCGACGACGAGGTCTGTGAACTGAGCGACGTCGGCGTCCCGAGCGAGTGGCGCGGACAGGGCGTCGGCGCACACGTCGTCGAGCGACTGGCCGACAGGGCCGGCGACGCGGGCTTCGAGACGGTGTACGCCGTCACCGGAGAGCCCTCCTACCTCACGCAGTTCGGCTTCGAGGTCGTCGACCCGGACGGCCTGCCGGAGCCGGTCCGGAGCCGAGACCGCGCCGACGGGCAGGTGCCGGTTGCGCTCGGGTCGGGCCGCTTCGAGATGCCGGCACGCCTCCGCGAAGCGTTCAAAACCGCCCGACCTGGCGGGGGCGGGCCGGACGACGGAGCGGACGACCCGGAGGTCACCGCCGAGGAGTTCGGCATCGACCCGGACGAGGCGACGTACAAGTACGACACCGGCGACTGACGCCCGTCTGACGCACTTACTTGTGCGAGCGCGGCACCCGGAGAGACGTGAAGGTCGATTCGCTCGGAACGGAGACGGTCGAGGTCGCACTCGACGAGGAGACGCTGGAGCGACTCGAGGAGAAGGCGTTTCGCGACCACCGGGACAGTCGGGCGGCGGCGGTCAGCGACCTGTTAGACGAGTGGCTGAAGCGCGAGCGCTGACGCCGGCTGTCAGGTCCGACCGACGAGGAAGTCCGTACTGAACGCGATCCACGCCAGCACCGAACAGAAGAGAATCGGCGGGAGGATGGCGAACGCCCACAGCGGCTCGATACCCCACCCGAGGAGGAGGACGACGTCCGCGAGGCCGAGCGCGAGAAACGGGGCGACAGCGAGCGCGGCCAGCCGCCGGTTCAGGCCGTCGTCGTCGGACCCGGGGTCGGGGCCGGACCCCGTCTCGGCGTCCCGGTCGCCGGTCGTCGTCGCCATGCCCCGCTCTCGGCGCCCGCGAGCAAAAGCGCCGCGGTCCTACTCCTCGACCCGCGCGTCGTCGAACCGCGAGGCGAGCCGGACCGCGCCGAACAGGCCGCCGACGAACAGGAGCCCGAGGAGTCCCGCGAAGACGCCGACTGCCACCGGACCAGCCGGGAGGGGGACGAGGCCGAACGCGACGACTGGCTCGCCACGGTCGGCGCTCACGCCGCCGACGAACGACCCGACGACGAAGCCGACGACGACGGCGGCGGCTCCGAACGCCAGCAGCACCCGCCGCCCGGACGCCTGTCGCGTCGCCACACAGAGTGTCGGGACGGCGGCGTATAGACGCTTTTGCCCCTGCGGTCCGCAGGCCGCCCGTGAACGACCAGCCGCTCCTCTCGCTGGCGCGCGAGGCGACGGACGACGCCGTCGTCCCGTACTCCGGGTTCCGCGTCGGCGCCGCGCTCCTGACCGCCGACGGCGAGACGTACACCGGCGCGAACCTCGAGGTGTCGAACTACTCGAACTCGCTCCACGCGGAGGAGGTGGCCGTCGCACGGGCGCTGATGGACGGCGCCGCGTCGTTCGAGGCCGTCGCCGTCGCGTCGTCGGAGCCGGACCTGATCACCCCGTGCGGGATGTGCCGACAGACGCTCGCGGAGTTTTGCTCTCCCGGCCTCCGCGTCGTCTGCGAGGCGGACGACGGCACGCGAACGTTTACGCTCGGCGACCTCCTGCCGGCGGCGTTCGACGGCGACGGGCTCCCGTGAGGCCCGTCTCGGCGCCGAGAGCAGCGCGTGTCCGGCTCCGCTCCCGTCCAGCCGCGGGGACACTGTGTCGGCTGCCCCCCGCCCGAGAGCGGCGGATCGACCCTCGTATATATATAAGGTGTTGATGTTCTATTCAGCCCTGACCCCCATATGTACGTAAGTGTTTTTCGACTCAACGGCAGACACTGACTCATGGCGTCCGTCGGGACCGGTCGGGGGTTTCCACGACGGCGGCCCGACGGGCGCCCCGGTCGGGGACGGGCCATACCTCCGTCCGACCGGCTGCTCTCCGGCAGCGTTTACTCCCTCCCCACTCCGCTCTCCCCGTGGACAGCGAAGACCCGAACGACAGCCGCGGCTACCACCTCGAGGTCGGTCCCGACGACGTCGCCGACGCGGTGCTCCTGCCGGGCGACCCCGACCGCGTCGAGACCGTCGCGGCGACGTGGGACGAGGCGAGCGAGGCCGCGCGCCACCGCGAGTACCACACGCTCACCGGCGCCTACGAGGAGACGCCGATCTCGGTGACGTCGACCGGGATCGGGTCGCCGTCGGCGGCGATCGCCGTCGAGGAGCTCGCCCGCGCCGACGTCGACACGGTGATACGGGTCGGCTCGTGTGGCGCCCTCGACCCGGACGTGTCGACCGGCGACCTCGTCGTCACCGAGGGCGCCGTGCGACAGGAGGGGACGAGCGACGAGTACGTCCGCGAGGACTACCCCGCCGTCGCCAGCGGCGAGGTCGTGTCGGCGCTGGTCGCCGCCGCGGAGCGCCTCGGCCACGACTACCACGTCGGGACGACCCTGAGCGCGGACTCGTTCTACGCCGGACAGGGCCGCCCCGGCTACCGGGGCTACCTCCCCGCCGGCCAGGCCGACCTCGTCGACGACCTCCGGGCGGCGAAGGTCACGAACGTCGAGATGGAGGCGGCGGCGATCCTGACGCTCGCGGGGCTGTACGACCTCCGGGCCGGCGCCGTCTGCACCGTCTACGCGAACCGCGCGACCGGCGCGTTCGAGGTGACCGGCGAGCGCCGGGCGGCGGAGACGGCGAGCCTCGCGGTCCACCTCCTCGCGCGGATGGACGAGACGAAGCGGGCCGCGGGCGCGGACCGATGGCACGCCGGTCTGTCACTGTCGTAAGCCGGTAATACGGCCGATCTCGTCGTGCGACCGACGCGCCTTTACCCGGCGATTCCGGACCGTGGCACATGACAGACCGTGTCGTCGTGCTGGGGTCCGGCTACGCCGGCGTCGGAGCCGTGCAGTCGTTCCAGGAGGCCGCGCCGCCGGACACGGAGCTCGTCTGGGTGTCCGACGTCGACTACCACCTGGTGCTCCACGAGGTCCACCGCGTCATCCGGAAGCCGAGCGTCGAGTCCAAGATAACTGTCCCGGTCGACGAACTCGCCCCCGGCGCCGAGTTCGTTCGGGGGACGGTCGCAGCCGTCGACACCGACGACCGGACCGTCCGCCTCGCCGGGGACGCCGACCGCCAGACGGTCGACTACGACTACCTGCTCGTCGCGATCGGCTCCGGGACGGCGTTCTACGGCATCGAGGGGCTCCGCGAGCACTCGCTGACGCTCAAGAGCCTCGACGACGCCCGCACGATCCACGGCGCCGTCCGGAGTGCGGCGGCGGCGGCGAGCGACGACGACCCCGCTCACGTCGTCGTCGGCGGCGCCGGCCTCTCGGGCATCCAGTGTGCCGGCGAGGTGGCCGGCTGGCGCGACGACCACGACGCGCCCGTCGAGGTGTCGCTGGTCGAGGGTCTCGACGAGATCTTCCCGAACAACGACCCCGAGATCCAGGGGGCCCTCCGGGCTCGCGTCGAGAGCGCCGGCGTCTCCGTCCACACGGGCGAGTTCATCTCCGCCGTCGACGAGGAGACGATCTACGTCGGCGGCGGCGAGGACGGCGACCCGACCGAGATGGACTACGACGTCCTCGTCTGGACCGGCGGCATCACCGGGCGAGCGGCGGCGGCGGAGACCGAGGTCGACCAGGACGAGCGGAGCAGCCGAATCGAGGCCGGGACGGACTTCCAGACGAGCAACAGCCGGGTGCTCGCCGTCGGCGACGCAGCCCTCGTCGAACAGGACGACGACGTCGCGCCGCCGACCGCACAGGCGGCGTGGGACGCCGCCGAGGTCGCGGGCGAGAACCTCGCGCGCGCCGTCGAGGGCCGTCCGCTCCGGACGTGGCGCCACGTCGACAAGGGGACGCTCATCTCCGTCGGCCACGAGGCCGTCGCCCACGAGGTGAAGCTGCCGGGAATCGCGCCGCTGCTCCCCCGGACGTTCGGCGGCCCGGCTGCCCGGGCGCTGAAGAAGGCGGTCGCGTGCCGCTGGATCGCGGACATCTCCACGCCGACGCGGGCGCTCCGAGCGTGGAGCGACATGTAATCTACGCCGTCTCACTCGCTTCGCTCGTCGAGGGCGGGCCCTCCGCACCGCACCGTACCGTGAGCCGGCGCCCGTTCAGTGGTCCGGCGCCTCCGACGGCGCCTCCATCCCGTCGATCCGGAGCATCAGCGTGTTCTCGGAGTCGTCCTTGCCGTCGACGGTGCCGCTGATCACGAGCTTCGACAGCGGCGTCGGGCCGACGACGACGGTGTCGCCCTCGTGGAAGTTCCGCATCGACCCCTGGAGGTGGATGACGGCACGGCAGAGCTCCGGGTGGTGGACGCTCGTCAGGTCGATTCCACTGACGTTCGCGTCCTCGACGGCCTCACCCTCGTGGGAGAGTGGGACCGACGCCGGCTCGTCCAGGCGCTGGTGGTCGAGCGCCTCGTACGCCCGCGTGGTCGGCTTGTAGCCGCCCTTCGGACCGGGGACGCCCTCGACGAGCTGGAGCGCCTTCAGGCTCTGCATCTGGTTGCGGATCGTTCCCGCGTTGCGGTCTACCTCTTCGGCTATCTGTTCGCCCTTCACCGCGTCTTCGTACTCGCGGAACAGGTTGACGAGTGCCGTCAGGATCGTCCGCTGACTCGGAGTGAGCTCGATAGATGACATGTGTATACTTGCTCGCGGAGGTCAGATAAATTCGTCGGGGGTCGACACCGTTTAGTCCGGGCTCTGTCTCCGATTGGCCATGAGAGACAAGCGCGTCCTCGTCACCGGCGGCGCGGGCTTCGTCGGGTCGACGCTCGCGAACGCCCTCGCTCCGGACAACGAGGTGCTGGCGCTCGACGACCTCTACCTCGGGACGCCCGACAACCTCGACGACGACGTCGAGTTCGTCCGCGGAAGCGTCCTCGACGACGACTGGCCCGCCGACGTCGACGTCGTCTTCCACCTCGCGGCGCTGTCCTCGCGGTCGATGCTCGAGGAGAACCCGGAGCGCGGCACCCGGGTCAACGTCGAGGGGACGGTCAACGTCGTCGAGCGGACCCGCGAGCACGCCGACACGGTCGTCTACGCCGGCACCTCGTCGATGTACGACGACGACCCGCCGGCGCACGAAGACGACCCCGTAGCCGCGGCGACCTGTTACGAGGCGTCGATGCTCTCGCGGGACCGCTACATGGAGTACTACAACGCGTACTACGACGACCTCTCGGTCGCCTCTGCCCGGTTCTCCTCCGTCTACGAGGGCTACGGCGGCAACGAGACGCACAAGGGCAGCTACGCAAACACTGTCTCACAGTGGGCGGCGAAGATGGCCGACGGCGGGCGGCCGGTGCTGTGGGGCGACGGCTCACAGACCCGCGACTACGTCCACGTCTCCGACGTGGCCCGTGCGCTCGAGGCGATCGCCGACGAGCGCCTGAGCGGCGCCTACAACGTCGGTACGGGCGAGAACTACAGCTTCGACGAGACGGTAGCGCTGCTGAACGACGCGCTCGGCACGGAGATCGCCCCCGAGTACGAGCCGGTGCCGCTCGCGAACTACAACTACCGGCAGCGGTTCGACGTCACGAAGCTGCGCGAGGCGACGGGCTGGACCCCGACCGTCTCCTTCCCCGAGGGCGTGCGCCGGGTCTGTGCACCATACGTCGACGACTGATACCAGCCCCGTCCTCGCCGCGAGCCTGCCCGGGAGACAGGTGTGCTAGTGCTAAGCCTCGGACACGGCGTCGGCGCCCTCGCTCTCGCCCGTCTCCCCGCTGTCGTCCGTCTGCGCCACGTCGACGACCTCTATCGCGGCGACGCTGTCGTCCGCCGTCAGGTCCATTATC
>JAQCMY010000023.1 GCA_028274865.1 Haloferacaceae archaeon
CGCCCCCGGCGCCTCGTGTCGGACCCAGCTCGGCGACGAGTACGAGGAGTCGATCCCGACCCCGGTCGAGCAGGTCGCGGCGGCGCTGGCGTAGGCGGACCGTCCGACAGCTCTGTGCCGGTCGCCCCGCAACGGTTCAGTGACGCGACTGTCCCGTGCCGTGCCGTGCCCGCACGAGCGTCGGCGCACAGACCGGCGCCAGTGTGCGTGCCCGACGACGGACCGGCTACCCCGAGAGCCCGGCGCTGCGCCTCGGCGCTCGAGTACCGACGCAGACGCCGGCGTCCACGACGACCCGACCGCTCTCGCCGGGGCTGGTGTACAGCGAGGGCGGCCCGGCGTTCACCCGTGCGACGGTGGCGCAGAACAGCCCGCTGCTGGTCGGCCTCGACGCCACCGACAAGTACGACGGGTGCGGTACGGCGACCGTGACACGAACGTACGCCCCGGCCTCGCCGCCGGTCGCGCTCGCGGTCGCGGGCAGCGACTCCGGCGGCGGCGCCGGGATACAGGCCGACCTGCGGACGATGGCCGCCCACGGCGTCCACGGGACGAGTGTCGTCACCGCCACGACGGCCCAGCACACCCGCGGCGTCGAGGACACGCACGTGCTTCCGGTCGACCACGTCCGGGCGCAGTACCGCGCGGTCGCCGGCGACGTCGACCTCGGCGCGGTCAAGACGGGAATGCTCGCGACGGCACCCGTCGTCGGCGCGGTGCGGGACTGTCTCGCCGACGCCGCCGTGCCGGTCGTCGTCGACCCGGTGATGGTCGCGGCGTCCGGCGACCGCCTCCTGAGCGAGGCCGCCGAGGCCGCGTACGAGGAACTGCTGGCAGAGGCCCGCCTCGCGACGCCGAACGTCGACGAGGCCGAGGTGCTGGCCGGGCAGGCGGTGTCGACGCCCGCCGACGCCGTCGAGGCGGGCGAGACGATCCGCGAGACCGGCGTCGACGCCGTCCTCGTGAAGGGCGGCCACCTCTCCGGCGAGACGGTCGTCGACACCCTCGTGACCGCCGACGGCGTCGAGCGGTTCGGACACCCGCGGGTCGACACCGACGCGACCCACGGCTCCGGCTGCGTGCTGTCGAGCGCCGTCGCGGCGCGGCTGGCGTCCGGCGAGGAGCTGACGGCGGCTGTCGGCGCCGCGACGGCGTTTCTCGCGCGTGCGGTGCGATACGGCGCCGACGTCGGCGAGGGACCGGGCGCGGTCGACCCGCTCGTCGACGTGCGCGACGACGCGGCCCGGGAGCCGACGGCGGAGGCCGTGACGGCGCTGGCCGACCGGCTCCTCGACGCCGACGTCGGCGCGCTTGTGCCGGACACCGGTCTCTCCGTCGTCGGCGCGACCCCTCGCGCCGAGACACGAGACGACGCCGCGGCGGTCGACGGCCGGGTCGTGCGGACCCGCGACGGCCCGCGGCGGGTCGGCGCGGCGCGGTTCGGCGCCGACGACGACGTCGCGGCGGCGCTCCTCGACGCGCGCGAGGCCGACCCGTCGCTCCGGTTCGGGGCCGCGGTCCGGCGAAACGCGGCTGTCGCGCTGGCCGGCGACGAGGTGCCGGGCGTCCGGAGCCGTGGCCTCGACGACGGCCGGCTCTGCCTGTTCGGGCCGACGCCAGACGCCGTCGCGAGCGCGCTCCTCGCCGGCGAGCCGACAGCCGACGGGTAGCAGCCGTCACGCGGGCGGCGACCGCCACGCTTTATCCGAACGCCGGCCACCGACGGCCATGGGAATCGTCGAGGAGTTCACCCGCCTGAAGCGGGCGTCGGGGGCGGACGTCCTCGCGATGCAGGTGGGTGACTTCTACGAGTTCTTCGGCGACGACGCCGAACTCGTCGCCGACGAACTCGACCTGAAGATCTCCGAGAAGGCAGCCGGCGGGACGACCCACCCGATGGCGGGCGTACCCCGCTCCGAGCTGACGCCGTACCTCCGGGCGCTCGTCGAGCGTGGCTACCGCGTCGCGGTCGCCGACCAGCGCGAGGAGGCGCTGGCGGACGGGAGCCACGAGCGCGAGGTGGTCCGGGTCGTCACGCCGGGGACGCTCGTCGACGCCGACGACGCGGCCGCGCGACACCTCGGTGCGCTCTGTCGTGTCGACGGGCGATACGGGCTGGCGCTCGTCGACGTGACGACGGGCCGGTTCCTCGCGACGACGGCGGCAGGCGGCGACGAGGCGGTCGGCGAACTCGCGCGGTTCGACCCGACGGAGGTTCTGCCGGGGCCGGACGTCCGCGACGACCCGGCGCTGCTCGACGCGCTCCGGGACGCGACGGACGCGACGCTGACGCTCACCGAGGGCCGGACGTTCGGGCCGGGTCGCGCCGAACGCGCGCTCGCCGAGCAGTTCGGCGAGGGCGTCGTCGACGGCCTCGGCCTCTCGCGCCCGGCGGTCGTGGCGGCGGGCGCCGCCGTCGCGTACGTCGAGGCGACGAACGAGGCGGCGCTGGCGGCGATGACGCGGCTCCGGCCGTTCGACGGCGGCGACCACGTCGCGCTCGACGCGACGACCCGACGGAACCTCGAACTCGTCGAGCCGATGACCGGCGACGGCCCGGCGCTGCTCGACGTCGTCGACCACACCGCGACGGCGGCGGGCCGGCGGCGCCTCCGCGAGTGGCTGGTCCGGCCCAGCTGCGACGCCGAACGGGTCGAACGCCGCCACGACGCCGTCGGCGCGCTGGCGGCGGCGGCGCTCGCCCGCGACCGGCTGGCCGAACTGCTCGACGCGGCTGCTGACCTGGAGCGACTGGCCGCCCGTGCCGCGAGCGGGAGCGCCGGGCCCGTCGCGCTGCGTCGCGTCGGCGAGACCCTCGCGCTCCTGCCGGCCCTGCGCGAGACGCTCGCGGAGCCGCCGCTCGCGTCCTCGCCGGCCGCGGAGCTGCTGGAGCGGTTCGACCGCGAGGCCGCCGCGGCCCTGCGCGAGCGGGTCGACGCGGCGCTCGTCGACGACCCGCCGGCGGACGCGAGCGACGGCGGCGTCTTCCGCCGCGGCCACGACGACACGCTCGACGACCTGATCGAGGAGCACGAGGCCGTCGTCGCGTGGATCGACGGGCTCGGCGAGCGCGAGCGCGAGCGGACGGGGATCACCCACCTCCAGGTCGACCGGAACGCGACCGACGGCCACTACATCCAGGTGGGGCAGTCCGAGACCGACCACGTCCCCGACGACTACCGCGAGATCAAGACGCTCAAGCGGTCGAAGCGGTTCGTCACCGACGAACTCGAGGAGCAGGCCCGCGAGGTCAGGCGGCTCGAGGCCGAGCGCGCGGAGCGCGAGCGGGCGCTGTTCGAGCGGTTCCGGGACGAGGTCGGCGAGCGTGCCGACCTCCTGCGCGCCGTCGGGCGGGCGCTCGCCGACCTCGACGCGCTCTGCAGCCTCGCGACCCACGCCGTCGAGGCCGACTGGTGTCGCCCGACGCTCGACCCCGACGCGCCGGGGCTGCTCGCCCTCGACGCCGCCCGTCACCCCGTCGTCGAGCAGACGACGGAGTTCGTCCCGAACGACCTCCGCCTCGACCCGGACCGGCGCCTCCTGCTCGTCACGGGGCCGAACATGAGCGGGAAGTCGACGTACCTGCGACAGGCGGCGCTCGCCGTCGTCCTCGCACAGGCCGGCTCCTTCGTCCCCGCCGACGGCG
This sequence comes from Haloferacaceae archaeon, assembly GCA_028274865.1. Taxonomy (GTDB): domain Archaea; phylum Halobacteriota; class Halobacteria; order Halobacteriales; family Haloferacaceae; genus A07HB70. The sequence goes on from JAQCMY010000023.1 coordinate 3,647, forward strand.
CGACAGTCGGGCCCGTCGACGCCGTCTACACCCGTGTCGGCGCGCTCGACGAACTCGCGGGCGGCCGCTCGACGTTCATGGTGGAGATGGAGGAGCTGGCGAACATCCTCCACGGCGCGACCGAGCGGTCGCTCGTCGTTCTCGACGAGGTGGGCCGCGGGACGGCCACCTACGACGGCATCAGCATCGCGTGGGCGGCGACAGAGTACCTCCACAACGAGGTGCGCGCCCGGACGCTGTTCGCCACCCACTACCACGAGCTGACGGGGCTGGTCGAGGAGCTCCCGGCTGCCGCGAACGCACACGTCGCCGTCGACGACACGGGCGACGGCGTGACGTTCCTCCGGACCGTCCGCGAGGGCCCGACCGGCCGCTCGTACGGGGTCCACGTCGCCGACCTCGCCGGCGTGCCGGCGCCGACCGTGGACCGCGCCGCCGACGTGCTGTCGCGGCTCCGCGACGAGCGGGCGGTGGAGGCCCGTGGCGGCGGGGGCGAGCCGGTCCAGACGACGTTCGACCTCGGCGCCGGGGAGTTCCGGACGCCGGAGGACGGCGACTCCGGGTCGGGGTCCGACACCGACCCCGCGGCGGCGGCGGTTCTCGCGGAGCTGCGCGAGCTCGACGTCGACGAGACCGCGCCCCTGGAGCTGATGCGTCGGCTCCAGGAGTGGCAGCGGCGGCTCGACGGCTGACCGGCCGGGGCTACGCCTCGTAGCGGAGGTCCGGCCGCGACAGCGTCGTCTCCTTCTCGGTGACCACCTGGACCAGCGTGTAGGTGCCGTCCTCGACGGCCTCGATGCCCTCCGCCAGCGCACCGCGGAGCTCGCCGGGGCTCTCGACGTGGATTCCCTTGCCGCCGAGGGACTCCGTGACCCCCGCGAGGTCGCCGCCGAACGGCGTGTCGTAGCTCGCCATCTCGTGGTTCTTGAGGTAGACCGAGAGGACAGGGAGGTCCTCGCGGACCGCCGTCTCGATGTCCATGCCGGTCATCCCGACGGCGCCGTCGCCCCAGACGTTGACACAGAGCTTCTCGGGCCTCGCGATCTTCGCGCCGAGCGCCAGCCCGAGCGAGTAGCCGAGCTGGGTGGTCTTGCCCCAGCCGATGTAGCTCATCGGCTCCGTCGCCGTGTAGAACGCGGACATGAAGTCCCGCGGGTTGCCGGCGTCGGCGGTGACGACCGCGCGCTCCTTCGGGAGCAGGTCGTCGAGTTCGTTCACCACGCGGTAGGGGCTGATCGGCGCCGTGTCGTCGGTGAGCCGGTCTTCCCAGTCGGCGAGCCACTCGGACCGGACGCGGTCGATCTCCGCGACCACGTCGTCACGCCGGCCGCGGGGGCCGTCGAGGCGCTCTTCGGCGGCGTCGACGAGCGCCTCCAGCACCAGCGTCGCGTCGCCCGGCAGCGCCACGTCGACGTCGGCCTCCTTGTCGATGTCGCCGGTGTCGAGCGTCGAGTGGACGATCGTGTTGTCGCTCGGGACGGTGAGGCCGTACGCGGTCGTCGAGAAGCTACAGCCGACACCGAACAGACAGTCCGTCTCCTGCATGAAGTGTGCGAGCTGCCGCGGCTCGGACTTCGAGGCCGCACCGAGCGAGAGCGGGTGGTCCTCCGGAAACGCGCCTTTGGCGTTCAGGCTGGTCGCGACCGGTAGCTCGAGCAGCTCGGCGAACGCCCGTAGCGGCTCCCACGCCTCGGCGTAGTTGACGCCCTGGCCGGCGAACAGCACGGGCTCGTCGGCGGCGAGTAGCTCGTCGAGCGCGGCCTCGACCCTCGCCTCGTCCGGGCCGACCCGGCTCCCCGACGTGGGCGTGTAGCCGAGGTCGTCGAACTCGCCGACCTCCATGTCCCACACCTCCATCGGCACCTCGACGAGCGCGGGCCGCTGTCGACCGTTGCGGGCGGCGTGGAACGCGCGTCGAATCGTCTCGACGACCGCGTCGGGGTCGTTCAGCTGCTCGGCGGTCTTGGTGACGTGCTGGTAGTTGCGAACGGAGTTGAACTTCGGGTCGACGTCGGTCTTCGCGCGGTCGTAGCCGCGGGGGAGCACGACCATCGGGACGGACTCGGCGTAGGCCTGTGCGACCCCGGGAACGGAGTTCTCGGTGCCGGGGCCGTGCTGGCAGCAGAACACCCCGACCTCGTTTCCGGAGGTGATCCGCGAGACGCCGTCGGCCATGTGCTCTGCGATCCGCTCCTGTCGCGCCACGATCGTCCGGATTCCGGCCTCCTCGGCGGCACCGGAGTCGAGCAGCGGGTTCGACGGGAAGCCAAACAGGTAGTCGGTTCCCTCCTCGGCGAGGATCTGCGCGATCGCCTCTGTGACGTCCATGCCCCCGCTGTCCCAACGTGGTAACCTAAATTTACCTCTATCGACAATCCCCCGACAGCGGATCACGACCACGGGACGAAACGCTCAACTGCCGACCGACTAACCCGAGTGTCGTGACCCGATCCACCCTCGAACGGCTGTGCGTCCACGAGTCGGTCGAGAACGTGATCCCGAAGGAGGCGTTCGTCGCGGCGTTCGACGACCTGTCGATCCCGGCCGAGCTGGTCGGCGACGACGAGACGTACGCGGAGACGGACGCGGTCGTGAGCTACTACCCCCACGACGGTCTCCTTGACGCGGCGTGGACTCACTGCGCCCGTGCCGGCTACGACGACTTCGACACCGACGCCTACGAGTCGCGGGGCGTCCCGCTCACGAACTCGACGGGCATCCACGCGGCGACGGCGGGCGAGATCGCCCTCGGCTACATGCTCTCGCTGGCGCGCTACCTCCACGTCTACCGCGACCAGCAGAACGAGGCCGACTGGCACGACCCGCCGTACGAGCGGCCGTTCACGCTCCAGAACGAGCGGCTCTGTGTCGTCGGCCTCGGCACCATCGGCGCCGGGATCGCGAGCCGCGCCGACGCCCTCGGGATGGACGTCGTCGGCGTCCGACGGTCAGACGACCCGGTCGAGGGCGTCTCCGAGCTGTACCACCCCGACGACCTCCACGAGGCGGTCGCAGACGCGCGGTTCGTCGCGATGGCGGTGCCACACACCCCGGAGACGGAGGGGATGTTCGGCGCCGCCGAGTTCGAGCTGATGCGCGACGACGCCTACGTCGTGAACGTCGCGCGCGGCCCCGTCGTCGACGAGGACGCGATGGTCGCGGCGCTCCGGGCCGGCGACATCGCCGGCGCCGGGCTGGACGTGTTCGAGACGGAGCCGCTCCCGGAGGACTCGCCGCTGTGGGGGATGGAGGAGGTGATCGTCTCGCCGCACGTGGCGTCGGCGACGAACCGATACCACCTCGATATCGCCGACCTCGTGAGCGAGAACGTCGGGCGGTTCCAGGCCGGCGAGGAGCTGCGAAACCGGGTGGCGTAGGCGCGGCGCCGAACGGAGTGAGGGGCCGCGAGGCCGAGGACGGCGACGCCGGAGCCGTCGGTCCGCGAGGCCGAGCGCGGCGCTCCTTGCTGTCCCGCCCCACACCTCCGAGCGCCGGGTTCAAGCCCGCCGGCGCCGACGACCGGCCGATGAGTGACGGCGGGACGATCGAGCGGCTGGACGACGAGACGGTCCGCCGTATCGCCGCGGGCGAGGTGGTCGAGCGGCCGGCGTCGGCGGTGAAGGAGCTGGTCGAGAACAGCCTCGACGCCGGCGCGGCCCGCGTCGCGGTCCGGGTCTCGGGCGACGGCACAGACCTGATCCGGGTGCGCGACGACGGCGCGGGGATGACGGCGGCGGAGCTCGCCGTCGCGGCGGAGGAGCACACCACCTCGAAGATCGGGTCCGCCGCCGACCTCGAGCGGCTGGGCACCCTCGGCTTCCGCGGCGAGGCGCTGTACACGATCGGCGGCGTCTCGCGGCTGACGGTCCGGTCGCGCCCGCCGGACGCCACGCAGGGACACCAGGTCGTCGTCGACAACGGGGCCGTCGGCGACGTCGAGCCGGCGGCCTGTCCGCCCGGCACCGTCGTCGAGGTCCGCGACCTGTTCGGCGAGACGCCCGCGCGCCGGAAGTTCCTCGGCCAGCCGTCGACGGAGTTCGACCACGTCAACCGCGTCGTCTCGCGGTACGCGCTCGCCAACCCCGACGTCTCGGTGTCGCTCTCGCACGACGGCCGCGAGACGTTCGCCACCGACGGGCGCGGGCGCCTGCGCTCGGCGGTGCTGGCCGTCTACGGACGGGAGGTGGCCGAGGCGATGGTCGGCGTCGACGCCCGGCCAGACGGGCCGGTCGAGCGGGTCCACGGCCTCGTCTCCCACCCCGAGACCACCCGTGCGTCGCGGAACTACCTCGCGACGTTCGTCAACGGCCGGGCCGTCCCCGCGACGGTCCTGCGCGAGGCCGTCGTCGCCGCCTACGACGGACAGCTCGCGGCGGACCGCTACCCGTTCGCCGTCCTGTTCGTCGACGTGCCGCCGGACGCCGTCGACCCGAACGTCCACCCGCGCAAGACCGAGGTGCGCTTCGACGACACCCAGGCAGTCGAGCGGGCGGTGCGGGCGGCGGTCGGCGCGGCGCTCGTCGACGGCGGACTGGTGCGGTCCGGGGCGCCCCGCGGTCGGAGCCAGCCGGCGGAGACGACGGTGGAGCCGGGCGACGCGGCGCGGGGGTCCGACGACGGCGCGAGCGACGACGACCCGGCCCCCGGACGCGAGCCGGCAGCAGCCGACCCGGCGACGGAGACGACCGCAGACGGGTCACCGACGCCCGACTCCGCGGGCGACGGCTCGGCGGGGGCGACGCGGGACCAGCCGGCTCGCGCCGTCGCGCCGACGACACAGCAGACGCTCGACGACGACACGCAGGGCGTCCGCGAGTTCGACCGGCTCCCGCCGATGCGGGTGCTCGGCCAGCTTCACGAGACGTACGTCGTCGCGGAGACGCCCGACGGGCTGGTGCTGGTGGACCAGCACGCCGCCGACGAGCGGGTCAACTACGAGCGTCTTCGGGCCGAGCTGGCGGGCGACGCCGGGACGCAGGCGCTCGCCGACCCCGTGGAACTGGAGCTGACGGCGCGCGAGGCGGCGCTGTTCGACGACCACGCCGACGCGCTGGCGCGACTGGGGTTTCGCGCCGCCCGGACCGGCGAGCGAACCGTCGAGGTACGGACCCGGCCGACGGCGCTCGGCGAGGCGCTCGACCCGGCGCTCCTCCGGGACGCCCTGACCGACGCCGCCGCGGGACGCACGGACCGCACCGTCGACGCCGTCGCCGACGACCTGCTCGCGGACCTCGCCTGCCACCCGTCGGTGACTGGCGGCACGTCGCTGACGGCGGGGTCGGTGCTCGACCTGCTCGCGGCGCTCGACGGCTGTGAGGACCCGTTCGCCTGTCCACACGGGCGACCGACGGTCGTCCGGGTCGACCACGAGGAGCTGGGAGACCGGTTCGAGCGCGACTACCCGGGCCACGGCCGGCGGTCCGAGTAGCCGGCCGGCGGATCACCAAGAATTAACCGTGAACGACCCCTCGGACCGCGCGATGCCGGAGTGTCAGAACTGTGGCGGCTTCGTCACCGAGGCGTACGTCCGGGTGTTCGCTCCGAACGAGATGCGCAACCCTCGCGTCTGCCCGGACTGCGAGGACAGAGTCCGGGACGGAGCAGAGGTGCGCGAGGCACGGAGCAAGCGCCACTAGCGATTTATCCCCCCGGCGCGGGACGCCCCGGTAACCCGTGACCGACATCGTGACCGTCGGCGAGGCGCTGTTGCGACTCTCGCCGCCCCGGGGCGACAGGCTAGCGAGCGCGACCGGCTTCGACGCGTACGTCGGCGGCGCGGAGGCGAACGCCGCCGTCGCCGCCTCGGGGCTGGGCGCAGAGACGGCGTGGCTCTCCCGTCTGCCCGACTCGCCGCTCGGGCAGCGGGTCGTCCGCGAACTCCACGCACACGGCGTCCGGACCGGGGTGACGTGGGACGACGACCGGCGCCTCGGCACCTACTACCTCGAGCGCGGCACCCGTCCGCGCGGGAGCGAGGTGTACTACGACCGCGCGGGCTCCGCCGCGGCGGCGATGACGCCGGCGGACCTCCCCGGCGGCGTGGTGCGGAACGCCGACGTCTGCTTCGTCACCGGCATCACCCCCGCGCTGAGCGAGTCGGCACGCGAGACGACGCGCGTGGCGCTGGAGACGGCGAGCGAGGCCGGCACCCGGACGGCGTTCGACCCGAACTACCGGGCGAAGCTGTGGGACGTCGAGGCGGCCCGCGAGACGTACGAGTCGCTGCTCGAACACGTCGACGTCCTCGTCGTCACCCGGCGCGACGCCGCCGACGTCCTCGGTGCGCCGGACCAGCCGGTGCCGATGGCGAACGGTCTCGCCGCCGAGTACGGCTGCGAGACGGTCGTGGTGACCCGCGGCGACCGGGGGGCGCTGGTCCTCCACGACGGCACGGTCCACGAGGCCGAGGCACACGACACCGAGACGGTCGACCCGGTCGGGAGCGGCGACGCGCTGGCGGGCGCGTTCCTCGCCGCCCGGATCGACGGCCACGACGTCGCCGACGCGCTCGAACTCGGCGTCGCCGCCGCGGCGGTCAAACGCACCGTCGCGGGCGACCTGCTGGTGAGCAGCCGGGCCGAACTCGAGGCGCTCGTCGAGCGGCGCCCGGACGACGCCGACCGGGTGGCGCGCTAGGCCTCCTTTGGCTGCTGTGTCGTGTTCCCGTCGTCGTCGCGCCTCCCCGGGAGGAACGGGATCGGGTCGGCCTGACGGACGATGTAGAAGCCGCCGATGAGCACCGCGAGGAGGAGCGAGAACGTCACCGCCGATATGAGGGCGTCCTCCGTCGAGGCGAACTCCCCGGGCCGGAAGGTGATCACCTTCCGCGCGATCGCGATGAGCGCCGCGGTGATGACGATGCGTGTCACCGGCTCGTCCCGGCTGAACGCGATGACGGTCTGGAACACCTCGACGATGATGAGGAGAACGAGCACCGTGTCGATGAGGTCGATGACGGCGCTCGGGTCGGTGAACTGACCGGTGAGCATCAGCTCGGCGAGCGAGAGGCCGAGGTCGAACACGCCGATGCCGAACAGCGCGACGAGGAAGTACGCGGTTCCCAGTTCGAGCCACCGCATGATGTCTTCGGAGGCAGTGGCCAGCACCTCGATTCGGTCGGTCACAGGCCACCGACGGAGGCGCGGGTCATAACGGT
>JAQCMY010000029.1 GCA_028274865.1 Haloferacaceae archaeon
CGGTCTCGTCTCGCGCCGTCTGCGGGCGCCGCTCGTCCGGCGGACGCGGCCCGAACACAAAGCCATATTGTACCGACAGCCGACGGCTCGGTATGGATGAGGTCGCCGGGACGATTCTCGTCGGAGACTCGTTCGACCCGGTCCGCGGCCGCGTCGTCGTCCGAGACGGGCGGATCGAGGCCGTCGAGCGGACGGCGACGGCCTCGACGGACATCGTCCTGCCGGCGTTCGTCAACGCACACACACACATCGGCGACTCCGTCGCGAAGGAGGCTGCGGTCGGACTCTCGCTCGGCGAGGCGGTGGCGCCGCCGGACAGCCTGAAACACCGCCGGCTCGCCGCCGCCGACCGAACAGAGCTCGTCGCGGCGATGCGCCGGACGCTCCGGTTCATGTGGCGCACCGGCACCGTCTCGTGTCTGGACTTTCGCGAGTCCGGCGTCGAGGGCGCCCGGGCGCTCCGGGAGGCCGCCGACCCGGCGGACGTCGACCCGTTCGTCTTCGGCAGCGGCGACGCGTCCGTCCTCGACGTCGCCGACGGCTACGGGGCGAGCGGCGCGAACGACGACGACTTCACCGACGAGCGTCTCGCGGCGCGAGAGCGCGGCGTTCCGTTCGCCATCCACGCGGGCGAACCCGACCCGACGGACGTCGACCCGGCGCTCGACCTGGACCCGGATCTGCTCGTCCACATGGTCCACGCCGACCGCGACCACGTCAGCCGGGTCGCCGACCAGTCGGTGCCGGTCGCGGTGTGCCCGCGCGCGAACGCCGTCCTCGGCGTCGGGCGACCGCCGGTCCGGGAGCTACTGGACCACACGACCGTCGCGCTCGGGACGGACAACGTCATGCTGAACCCGCCGTCGATGTTCCGGGAGATGGCCTTTACCGCGAAGCAGTTCGACGTGACCGCCCGCGAGGTGCTGGGGATGGCGACGGCTGCCGGCGCCGACGCCGTCGGCCTCGACTGCGGGGTCGTCGAACCGGGGCGACGGGCGGCGCTCACGGTTCTCGACGGCGACTCCGACAACCTCGCCGGCACCGCCGACCCGGTCCGGGCCGTGGTCCGGCGTGCGACAGCGCTGGACGTCGAGCGCGTGGTGTGCTAGTCGCTCTCGCCGTCGAACCTGCCGAACGGCGTCGTCTCGTGGCTCCGGACGAGCACCTCGTCGGCGACGGTGAGGCCCATCTCGAGGAGCGCCTGCGCGACGGGAGTGATGTCGCTGTCGGACTCGCCGACGACGGTGACGAGGAGGTTCTGCTCGCCCGTCACCAGCTCCTGTACCGCGACGACGCCGTCGATGCCAAGCACGTCGGGGATGAGGTCGCCGCGCTCCGGAATCGAGGCGGTACAGAACAGCAGCATACGGAGCGGGTAGCCGGCACGCGCGTAGTCCACCTCGGCGCTGTACCCCTTGACCACCCCGTCGCTCTCGAGGCGCTGGATGCGCTTGCGGACGGTGCTGCCGGAGGTCCCGGTTCGCTCCGCGATGTCGCTCGACGACACGTTCCGGGCGTCCTCCTGGAGGGCGTGGAGAATCGCCTCGTCGACCTCGTCGACGTCGTCGACCATACTCGTGG
>JAQCMY010000033.1 GCA_028274865.1 Haloferacaceae archaeon
AACGCGTACCTCGCCATCATGTTCCTGAATCTCCTCTACATGGTGGGACTCCTCTACGGCGGCATCTGGTACACGCGACGCACGACCGTCGAGTGCCCGCGCTGTGGAGTCCGGTACGCGAAGTACCGCGTCGGACAGCACGAGTGTCACCCGTCGCTCGTCGAGGAAGACAAGCCGTGGCACAACTTCGGCGACTAAGCCGACGCCACGGCTGCCGCGGTCTCCTCCTCGGGGTCGACGACTGCGTCTACCAGCACCGGTCCGTCCGTCTCGACCGCCGCTCGCGTCGCGTCGCGGAGCGCTCCGACGGTCTCGACGCGCTCGCCGCGCCAGCCCATCCCCTCCGCGATTGCCGCGAAGTCCGGCGCGGTCCAGTCGAAGGCGGGACCGTCCGCGGGCAGGCGCTCCGACGCGCTGATGACGCCGTAGTCGGCGTTGTCGAAGACGACACAGACGACGTCGAGCGCCGCCTCGCTCGCGACGGCGAGCGTGCCGAGTGACATCAGGAGGCCGCCGTCGCCGGTCAGACACGCGGCCCCTCCGTCCGTTCCGACCGCCGCGCCGACGGCGGCGGGGAGACCGACACCCATCCCCGCCCACGATCCGGCGGTGACGTACCGCTCGGGGCCGTACGCGTCGAAGGCCTGCGCCGCCCAGAGCCGGAATCCGCCCACGTCGGTCGTGACCGGCGTCTCGCGGGGCAGGGCGTCGCGGACGGCCCGGAGCGCCGCCGCCGTCGGCATCGGCGTCCGGTCGTCGAGGAAGCCCCCTTCGCGCAGGCGCTCCTCCCACGACCGCGTCGCCCGTGCCCCGACCGCCGCGCCGTCCCACCCGCCGGTGTCGGCTGCGGTCCGGAGGTGTCGCGCCGCCGCGCCGGCGTCGCCGTGGACCGCGTCGACGGGGTCGTATCGGGTGTGGAGGTCCGACGGGTCGAGGGTGACGTGGACGAGCGGGTCGAGCGGCAGCTCCCCGCCGCCGGTCGCGACGTCGTCGAGGTCAGTCCCGAGCGCGACAGTCAGGTCCGCGCGCTCGACGACCGCCCGCGCCGCCGCGGGCGTGTGGCTCCCGGCGACGCCGACGGTTCGCGGGTCGTCGTCCGGCACGACGCCCTTGCCCCTGTACGACGCCAGCACGGGCAGGTTCGCCTCGCGCGCCAGCGCCCGCACCGCCGCGACGTCCGAGCGCCGACAGCCGCCGCCGACGTACAGCAGCGGCCGGTCGGCGGCGGCGAGACGGTCCGCCGCCCCGTCCAGCGCCGCGCCGTTTGCGACCGTCGGCGTCGCGTCCGGCACCGTGACCTGCGGGGCCGGACACGGCGCGTCGAGTACGTCGCTCCCGACGCCGAGACGGACCGGCCCCTGCGGCGGCGTCGTCGCCTCGTGGAGACCGCGCGCCACCGCCGCCGGAAGCTCTGCGGGCCGCTCGACGGTGACGTTCGCCCGCACGACGCTGTCGTACGTCGCGGGGTCGATCTCGTGGATCGGCCCGAACCCGCGGTCGTCCGCGGGCACGTCCGCGGAGACGTGGACGACCGGTACGCAGCCGTTCAGCGCGTTCTTCAGGCCGTGGGCCGCCTGTGTGTCGCCCGGCCCCGGAACCGTCACCGTCGCCGCGAGGCCGCCGCCGGCCTCGTAGTGCCCCCACGCGACGTGGGGGATCGCGGACTCGTCGCGAGCCATCAGGTACGAGAGCGGCGACTCGTCGACGGCGACGTCGACCGGGAGCGTCTGCGTGCCCGGCAGGCCGACGACCGTCTCGACGCCGGCGTCGACGAGGGCCTCGACGACGCGGTCGGCGCCGGTCGACGCCCCGGTCACGGCGGCCTCCGGGTCGACACGAGCGTGGCGTGGCGCGCGGAGCGCGGAACGACCGTGGTCACGACGCAGCCTCCCGGTCCGGTCGACAGACCCGTATCACGTCCGCGAGTCTACGCTCCGGGCAAAAAAGCGCCGCCCCGGCTCCGTGGCGCCGGCCTCGCGACCCGAACTCTCGGGACTCTCGCCGTGTGCGCCGTTCGACAAATGAACGTCGAATAGAACTCGGTGTATACGGAGATTCGTTGGACAAACAGCCACAAACACGTGACGATCGGGTGGTTTGAAGTGGCGCGTACGTGTGTGGGCGTGTGTGTACGGCACAGATATGTTCGGCTACCGGTGGGAGGAGCAGAGCGCGAACGAGTACGAGTGTCTGCGCTGTGGCACGCGCGTCTCGGGCGAGACGGCGACGGACTGTCCGGACTGTGGCGAGCCGATGCGCAACCTGAGCGTCCCGCGGTCGTAGGAC
>JAQCMY010000042.1 GCA_028274865.1 Haloferacaceae archaeon
GGCTGGCGGTGTCGCGCTGGGCGTGCGGACCGCACGGCAGGACCGGCCTCGGCCCTCGCCCGGCGCAACCGGTTCCGGCCCCTTGTCCGGGAACGCCCCGACACGGACCGGGTCGCGACGGCCGTCCGCGCCGCCGAGGAGGTCGAGCAGACAGCCGAGCGGACCCGTCGTGTCGAGCGCCGGATCACCGGCGGTCGTGACCAGCCTCCCCGCGAGCGCCGTCGCCGGCGTCACGCTGGCGCCTGGCACCGCGGTTCAGGAGGCGGTCCGGAACGGCGTCGAGCACAACGACCGGGCAGCGCCGCGGGCCGAGGTCACGGTCGTCGAGTGTCTCGGCGGTGACTCCCTCGACGTCCGCGTCGCGGACGACGGGCCGGGTATCGACCAGGACCAGGCCGAGACCGCCGGGGCCACGGGCGAGACAGACCGGAAGACGCGCCACCTCGACGGCCTCGGGCTGTGGACGGTCCGGTTGGTGCTCCAGCACGGCGGCACCCCCGAGTTCGAGCCGAACGAGCCCCGCAGTACGGTCGTCGTCCTGCGGGTGCCGCGTGTCGAGGTCCCGGCCGACGCCGCGGCGCAGACGTCCGACTGAGCGTTTCACTTCCGCTCTCGGGTCGAGGTTTACGTCGTTGGGCGCCGTACAGCGCCGTATGGGCCAGTCGACGCTCGGCGACGACGACCTGTTCGGCGAGGCCGCCGACGAACTGCGGAGCGACGTTGAGAGTCACCTCGAGGCCGCCCGGGCAGAGCTCCCCGAGGCAGACGCGGTGTGGGAGACGGAGGCCGACAACGTCCTCGGCGTGCTGAACGGCCTCGCGGCGGCGCTCGACGTCGGCGACGCGGAGGAGGAGCTCCGGCAGGCGAAAAAGTGGTTCTCGGTCGGCGAGCGCGCAGACGCCTTCGACGACGCGGCGGACCTCGCGGCGGCGATCGAGGACGTCGACGAGACGCTGTCGCTCGTCGTCGAGGGCGGCGAACAGGTGAACGCGCTCACCGGGACGGTGCCGGAGCTCCGGTCGGCGCTCCAGACGGACGGGGACTAGCGCCCGCGCGCTCCGACCGCCGTCAGCACCTCGTCGAGCGCCGCCGCCGCCGCGTCGAGCAGCGCCGCCCCGAGCGCCGCCGACCCCGTCGTCGGGTCGCCGACGGCGCCGCTCTCGGTGAACTCGTCGCTGTCGTACGCGAGGTTGACCCCCGCGACCCACTCGCCCCAGCGCGCCGCGCCGTCGTCCCGTGCCGCCGCGGCCCGGTCCTCGCGGACGAGGTCGGGGTGGGTGTGCCGCAGGAGCGCCGTCTCGAGCGGCCCGCCGTGTCCCATCTCCACCCGCTCGTGGTCGGCGACGTCGGCGACAGCCCCGGCGTCGACCGAGTCGAACCAGGTGAACGGGACGGTGTACGGCCCGTCGCCACGGGTCGCCCGCGCCGTCGCCTCTCGCAGCGCGGCGACGTTGCCGCCGTGGCCGTTGACCACGACGACGCGCTCGACGCCCGCGCCGTGGCGCAGGCTCGCGAGGACGTCGCCGACGTACGTCCGGAGCGTCTCCGGCGCCACCCAGAGTGTCCCGTCGAAGTCGCGGTGTTCCTCGGCGACCCCGACCGGCACCGGCGGCGCGACGAGCACCTCGTCGTCGTGGCGTTCGGCGCCGGCGGCGGCGACGCTCTCGGCGTGGCGCGTGTCGGTGCCGAGGGGGGCGTGCGGGCCGTGCTGTTCCGTGCTCCCGACCGGGAGCACCGCGCGGTCGGCGTCCGCGTCGCGGACGTCGGTCCAGGTGGCGCGGGTCAGGTCCACGCCGGGCTGTCGGGCCGGTGGGTAATCACTCCGGTCCCCGCGGGGACCGCTCGGCTGTCAGTCGTCGCTCGCGCCCGGCGGCTCCGCCGCCGTCTCGTCGTCGGAGTCGGGGTCGAACCGCTGTGCGCCCCGTTCGCGGCTCCGCTCGACGAACCGCTCTGGCAGGTCGTCTATCTCGCCGGCCTGGACGCCCCAGAGGTTCGCGTAGAGGCCGTCCTCGGCCAGCAACTCGTCGTGTGACCCGACCTCGACGACCCCGCCTTCGTCGAGGACGACGATCCGGTCGGCGTCACGGACGGTCGAGAGGCGGTGGGCGACGACGAGCGTCGTCCGGTCGGCGGTCAGCCGGTCGAGCGAGCGCTGGATCAGCATCTCCGTCTCGGTGTCGACGTCGGAGGTGGCCTCGTCGAGGATCAGGATCTCCGGGTCGCGCAGAATCGCGCGTGCGATGGCGAGGCGCTGACGCTGGCCCCCCGACAGCTTCACGCCGCGTTCGCCGACCATCGTGTCGTAGCCCTCCGGCAGGTTCCGGACGAAGCGGTGGGCCTCCGCGGCGCGCGCGGCGGCCTCCACCGCCTCGTCGTCGGCGTCGAACCGCCCGTACGCGATGTTCTCGCGGACGGTGCCGTAGAACATGAACGTCTCCTGGCTGACGTAGCCGGTCACGCCCCGGAGGCTCCGGACAGTGACGTCCCGGACGTCCTGACCGTCGATACGGATCTGTCCCTCGTCGACGTCGTACATCCGGAGGAGGAGCTTCAGCGCCGTCGACTTCCCCGCGCCGGTCGGACCGACGAGTGCCACCGTCTCGCCGCCCGCGGCGGTGAACGAGACGTCTCGCAGCGTCGGCTCGTCGTCCTCGGCGTAGCCGAAGGTGACGCCGTCGTAGTCGACGCGTGCCTCGTCGACGACCAGGTCGGGGGCGCCGGCGTCAGACTCCAGCCGTCCGACCTCGTCCATGAGGCCGAACACCCGCTCTGCGGAGGCGCGGGCGCGCTGGTAGGTGTTGACGATCTGGCCGAACTGCGCCAGCGGCCAGATGAACCGCTGGGTGTAGAGCACGAAGGTGACGAACACGCCGGGCGAGAGCTCGCCGGCCATGAACGGGAGCGGCGGCTGCCCCCGGAGCACCCAGGCGCCGCCGATGACGAAGGTGGCCGCGAAGCCGACACCGGCGAGGATCCGGAGCGCCGGGAAGAACGTGATGCGCGTGCGGATGGCGTCCCAGTTGGCGTCGAAGTAGCCCTGCGAGACGTCGTCGACCCGGTCGGACTCGTACGGCTCGGTGTTCGAGGACTTGATCACCGCGATGCCGCCGAGGTTGTTCTCCAGCCGGGAGTTGACCGTCCCGACGGACGACCGGACCTCGGCGTACTTCGGCTGGATCGTCCTGACGAACAGGTAGGTAAAGCCCGCGATGATCGGAACCGGCAGGAGCGCGACGACGGCAAGCGACGGGTTGAGCCAGACGAGGAGCGCGGCGATACCGACGACCATCAGCGCGAGCCGCGAGGTCGTGTTCATCCCGTCGTTGAGGAACTGCTCCAGTCGGTTGACGTCGTTCGAGAGCACCGACATCAGCTCGCCGGTCTGCTTGTCCTCGAAGAACGACATGTCGAGCCGCTGCATGTGGTCGTAGGTGTCGGTCCGCACGTCGTGCTGGACGTTCTGTGCGAACGCGTTCCAGCCCCAGTTGCGGACGTAGTGAAACGCCGCTCCGAGGCCGAACGACCCGGCCACGAGGGTGACGACGAAGGCGAACTGCGCCTCGCCGGCGACGAAGCCGAGAAACGTCGCCTCGGGGCCGTTCGGCACCCACGCGTCCGGAACCAGCGGGAGGTCGAGCGGGCGGGTGTTCAGGAAGATCGCGTCGACGGCGAGGCCGAGGAGGAGCGGCGGGAGCAGGTCGAGGACCCGGGCGACGACACTGGCGAGTATCCCGACCACGAACTCGAGGCTGTAGGGACGCCCGTACTCGCCGAACAGCCGGCGCATCGGGTTCGCCGCGCGCTCGCGCTGCTCCTCGAACGGGTCGTCCTCGTCCGGTACGCCGATATCCACTACCGATCAGAGCGGCTGCGCGGGCAAAAGGGTTGGCGAGAGTCGGTCACACGCCACACTACCGGTAGCGTTCCGGAACCCGGACCTGGTCGCCCGGCGCGA
>JAQCMY010000053.1 GCA_028274865.1 Haloferacaceae archaeon
CACCGCCGGCGCGCGTGACGACGAGCCGCTGGCGTCGTCGGCGTTCGGTGCCGGCGAAGCTGGCGGGTCGGGCGTGACCGCCGGAGCGTCCTGTCGCCCTGTGGCCCCACGCTCGGCCAAACAGACACCAGGCTCGAACTCGTATCCGCGGTATGACGTGGGTGTGTGCTATCCATCCCGACGAACTCCCCGACGAGGGAGAGAACCGCCACGGGGTTCCGTGGGCTGAATTCAAACAGACTGTCGAACGGTTCTGTGGGTTCTCCGAGGGGAAGCTCCACGAGGACGGTGGGTTCGTGAACATGACCCCGGCCGAACTCGACTCCTGGGAGACCGACGAGTGCGCAGACCAGAAGTCACTCGAGCCACAGCTCGTCCGCGACCGGGTCCGGAAGCCCGCGACGACCCACCCCCGTGACTGGGCGTCGCACGGCGACTCTGGCATGGACGACCCCGAGCAGATGGGCCACCTCGAGATCGCCAACAAGGTCGTCTCCTACAACGCCAGGGGCTACGGCTCCTGGAAATTGTACGGGGCGTACAAACAGTTCGGCGGGGTCTCGCACCGCTGTCCGTCGGGGTGGGGGATCGCGGATCTGAACTGGCAGCAGGATCCAGAGCGGGTCTACGCCGGCGAGTTCTACGACCCCGACGACGGAAGACAGCGACAGGTGGACATTCGTGAGGACCTCCGTGGATAGTCGTGCCGTGGGGCTGTGAGCGACGGCTCCCGTCGCCGAGCCGCGGGACGACCCGGGCACGGGCGCGCCGACACACGGATCGGTGGTGATCGACCCCCGTCGGACGCGCGACAGACCGACCGGGCGCGAAGCTGGCTGTCAGGCGAGAGCACCGTCGACAACGGAACGCCGGCGGTCGGGGGCTGGCAGCCGGAGCTCGCGCCACGCTGTCGTGGCACGGAGCGCGCGGACGATTCCGACGGCCCCTCTTCGGTCCCGCGACGCTCGTGAACACTCCGGCTGCCCGCCGACGAGCGGCTGTCCGCGTACCAGTCAGGAACAGCCGACGAGCGGGGCTCGTGGCCAACGCCGGGCACAGCGCGCGGCGTCGAGCGAGCCCCGACCGGAACCACGCGCCCGGGAGCCGGTGGCGGCCCCGGCTCGGTCGGCTGCCGTGAGGACGGCCGGCCGAGCGTCGGAGCCACGGCGGTCGGCGTGTCCGTCCCGTTGCACTCTCGGTCGGGCAGTCGTTCGTCGGCGTCGTTTAGTGGACCCTGGCCGTCCGGCATCGACGTGCAGCTACCCACCCCGGCGTACGGAGCGTACCTGGGACAGACTGCGACGGTCCTCGTCACGCTTGCCGTGATGCAGTACGCGGGACTCGGCTTCAGAGCACCTGGCGAGTTCGATTTCGCGTTTCTCGCCGTGGCCGGAGCTACGTTCCCGCTGTTCACATACCTCCTGACGGTCGTCGCCGCGAACAGCAGTCGAATCCCGCAGTGGGAACGGCTGGTCGAGTCGGAGTGAGTGCGGGTCGAGCCTCCGGACGGCAGCCGTCCCCGTCGCTCGGCCCCCGCGCCGCGACGCCGGAACACCTCGACGTGTTCCGTGAGGCAGTTCGCGACGGGGCCACCGGCGGCCTGCAGGAGTCGTCCCGACCGGATCAGCTGTCGCTCGCGAGGGGGTCGGCCTGGTCGTCGCAGTCGTCGAGACGCCACACGCCCCCGGCGTCGGTGTCGTCGGTGACGGCGTCCTCGATCCGTGCGAGTCGGTCGTCGAGTGCGTCGAGCCGGTCGGTGGTCCGTCCCGCCCCGGTGTCGGTGTAGACGCTGTCGGCGCCGCGAGCAGCGTCGACCACCTGCCGGAACACCCACGCCCGTGAGACACCGCGCTGTTCGGCCTGCTCGGCGACCCACTCGGCGTGTTCGTCGTCGAGACGGACGGTGAACTGGTGTGACGACACGCCGTGGTGTTCGTCCCGCAGCCTCATATAACTCCGTCAGACGGGTGTCGCGTGGCCGAGGGCCCCGCTCTCGCCGGCTGTGGTGTCGCGAGGGGCCTCGGCCACGGGGCGCCCGGCGCCGGCGCGGTCGGCGTCGGCTGTCGAGGCGGGAGAACAGCCGAGCGGTCGGTCGTGTCCCGTCTCACCGCACGCCGGGAGTCCAGCGTGGCACGGGTGAATCCACCTGGTCTCCGCCGAGCGGGGAGAAGCGCACCCACCGCGGAGACGGGCGCGAGCGCGTCACGGCTGGTCGGACAGGTCGTCGCCGAGCGCACGGAGGCGGTAGAGAAACGAGCCGCGGTCGAGGGCGACGTCGTCGTCCGTCGGCGTCTGGTCGCGCTCGACCGGTCGGCGGAGCTCGGCGCCGGCGAGCAGTTCGAGCGGAACGGCGTTCGGGGTCGCGTCGGCCCGTTCGACGACCCCGTACACCAGTTCGCCGCCGCCGGCGAGACGCTCGCCCGGGTCGAGGTCGCGCTTTGCCGCCGCGACGGCCTCGGCGACGCGTCCCCTGGCGGCCCCGGTCGGCTCGCCACGGACGGCGGCGAGCGCGACGCTGACCGTCGTCTCGACGCCGGGGAGGTGGTACGGACGGGAGAACAGGGCGTACTCGCCGTCGGCGCTCGTGACGACGCCGTCGCCGCCGCCGATTCCCTCGTCGAGGTGACTCCTGGCCCGGCTGTTCGGCGCCCGGGCGACGACGAACACGCCGGTAGAAAGCCGGTGTCAGTCGTCGACCAGTCCGGGAAAACGGTGCTGACGGCGTCGACGACGCCCGACGCCGAGAGGAGACCGCCGTCGGCTGTCGGGCAGAGCCGGTCCGGGATGGCCGCGATCTCGACGGTCGGGACGTGCGTGCCGCGCGTGTCGGGCGGCAGGCCGGTCGCGTTTGCGACGGCACACGACTCGACGGCCATCTTC
>JAQCMY010000061.1 GCA_028274865.1 Haloferacaceae archaeon
ACCCGCTCGCCGCCCGCCGCCTGGGTGTCGGCGCCGTCGTCGTCGCCGCCGGCTGCCTGCGGCGGTCGCTCCCGCCCGCGGCTCCCGCCGGGGCCGCCGTTCGCGGGGACCACCGGCGGGCCGCCGCGCTCTGTCAGGTCGACCTCGAATCGCTTGCCGTTCACCTCGACGGTGAAGCTGCGCTCGACAGCCGTCTTCTCGTCCTCGTCCTCGTCCTCGTCGTCGGCGTCGGCGTCGGCCTCGTCCGGGCCGTACATCTCGACGGCGTCGGCGATCCGTTCGGGGGCGACGGCCTCGTCGAGGTAGCGCGTCCAGTGGCTTCCCTCGCGGAAGCGCGCGTCCGACAGCATCAGCCGGTGGAAGGGGATCACGGTGTGGACCCCCTCGACGTCGTACTCGGCGAGGGCGCGCTCGGACCGGGCGAGACACTCCTCGCGGTCGCCCGCGGCGACGACCAGCTTCGCGATCATCGAGTCGTAGTCGCCGCCGATCTCGTCGCCGGGGCGCACGGCGTCGTCGACCCGGACGCCGATCCCGCCCGGCGGGTCGTACGCCGCGAGCGTCCCGGTGGCGGGCGAGAAGTCGTTCTCCGGGCGCTCTGCGTTGATCCGGTACTCTATCGCGTGGCCCCGGACCTCGACGTCGTCCTGTGCGAAGTCGACCGCCTCGCCCGCCGCGACCCGGAGCTGCCACTTCACGATGTCGACGCCCGTCAGCAGCTCGGTGACGGTGTGTTCGACCTGGATCCGGGTGTTCACCTCGAGGAAATAAAAGTCGGGGTCGGCGCCGACGCTCCCGTCGTCCGTGTCCTCGTCGACGACGAGGAACTCGACGGTGCCGGCGTTCGTGTAGTCGGCCTCGCGGACCCCCCGCCGGGCGGCCTCGCCGATGCGGCTGCGCAGGGCGGGGGAGAGCGCGGGCGACGGACCCTCCTCGATCAGCTTCTGGTGGCGGCGCTGGAGCGTACAGTCGCGCTCGCCGAGGTGGCGGACGTTGCCGTGGTGGTCGGCGAGGATCTGGACCTCGACGTGCCGGGGGCGGTCGACGTACTTCTCGACGTACACGCGCGGGTCGTCGAAGTACGCCTCGCCCTCGCGAACGGCGGTGTCGAACGCCTCGTCCACCGCTGCTGGCTCCTCGACGACGACGAGGCCGCGCCCGCCGCCGCCGCCGGATGCCTTTATCGCGACCGGGTATCCGAACTCGTCTGCGACGTCGGCCACCGCCGCGGCCGACTCGACGGGGTCGGTGGTACCCGGGACGACCGGCACGCCCGCCTCGCGCATCGCCGACCGGGCGCTGGTCTTCGACCCCAGCCGCTCCATGGCGTCGGCGGCGGGCCCGACCCAGGTGAGCTCCGACGCCTCGACGCGGCGGGCGAACTCGTCGTTCTCGGCGAGGAAGCCGTAGCCGGGGTGGACCGCGTCGGCGCCGGCGCGCCGCGCCGCGTCGAGGACGGCCTCCTGGTCGAGGTACGAGTCGGCTGCGCGGGCCGGTCCGACGTTGTAGGCCTCGTCCGCGTACCGAACGTGTCCGGCGTCACGGTCGGGGTCGCTGTACACCGCGACGGTTCGGACGCCGAGCTCCTCGCAGGCGCGCATCACCCGGACGGCGATCTCGCCCCGGTTCGCGACGAGGACCTTGCTGAACACGCCCCTGGCGTCGGCGCGGGCCGACATATGGGTGTCGCCCGCCGCGCGTCCCGGAAGCGTCTTGTGCGCCCTGCCCGCACCCGTGCTCGTGACACACACGGTCGGCATCCTCGGCGCGACGGGCGCCGTCGGGCAACGGTTCGTCCAGCTCCTCGACGGTCACGACGGGTTCGATATCGGGGCGCTCACGGCGTCGGCGGCGAGCGTCGGCGAGTCGTACCGGGAGGCCGCGAAGTGGACGCTCGAGACGCCGATTCCGGACGGTATCGCCGACCGCGAGGTGCTGCCGACCCGGCCCGAGGCCGTCCCGGACGACGTCGACCTGATCTTCTCGTCGCTTCCGTCGAGCGTCGGCGAACGGGTCGAACCCGAATTCTGCGAGGCGGGATACGTCGTCTCGTCGAACTCCTCGAACGGGCGCCTCGACGACGACGTTCCGCTCACGATCCCGGAGGTCAACCCCGACCACCTCGACCTGATCGAGGTCCAGCGGGACGAGCGGGGCTGGGACGGCGCGCTCGTCAAGAATCCGAACTGCTCGACGATCACGATGGTGCCGACGCTCGCCGCCCTCGACGAGTTCGGCCTGGAGCGAGCCTCGGTCGCGACGCTCCAGGCCGTCTCCGGCGCCGGCTACGACGGCGTCCCCTCGATGGCGATCATCGACAACGCGATCCCCCACATCGGCGGCGAGGAGGCGAAGATGGAGACCGAGAGCCGGAAGCTCCTCGGCGAGTTCGACGGCGCCGAAGTGTCGTGGCACGACGCGCGGGTCGAGGCCTCCTGTAACCGGATCCCGACGCTCGACGGCCACCTCGAGAACGTCTTCGCCGACCTGACCGACGAGCCCTCGCCGGCGGCGGTCGCGCGGGCGATGCGTGACTACCCCGGCGTCGACCTGCCCAGCGCGCCCGAGTCGCTGATCCGGGTGTTCGAGGAGCCGGACCGCCCCCAGCCCCGGCTGGACCGGAACGTCGACGGCGGGATGGCGATCGCCGTCGGCGGCGTCACCGACACAGACGGCGGCGTTCGGTACAACTGCCTCGCGCACAACACGCTCCGGGGCGCCGCCGGCGCGTCTCTACTCAACGGCGAGCTGCTCGCCGACCGCGGCTACATCTAGTCACGGCGCTCGACCCGCACCGAGACGCCCCCCGGCGGGTCCAGCGCCGCCAGCCCGTCCGGGTCGTCGAGGCAGCCGACGAGCGTGACCGGCGACGCCGCCCGTGGCTCCTGTCCGGAGCTCGCCGGCGTCGGCCCCCAGAACAGGCACAGCGCCGGGCCGGCGGGCCAGTACGCGACCGCCCCGACCGGCACCTCGGTGCTCGCGTCCTCCGGGCCGACCGCAACCGGGACGTCGACGTAGAGTTCGTCGCCCCAGCGGTGCGCGTCGCCAGAGAGCGGCAGGGCCGCCTCGAGCGCCGCCCGCGTCTCCGGCGCGCCGTCGGCCCACGACGCCGTCAGCACCTCGTCACCGACGTGGACGCGCAGGCCGGTCACGGCGGGCCTCCGGGCGTGCCGCGGGCGGGGACCCGGGTGGCAGTGGTCACGGACCGGGTGAGGGCTGTCGGCGACACGGGCCTACCGCGCGACGGCGTCGGCAACCGCCTCGACCGGGTGGGGCGGCTTCTCCGCGCCGTCGCGGTCGCCGAGCTGTGACCGGCAGGAGCCGCCGGGCGCGACGACCCGTTCGGCGGGGCTCTCGTCGACCTGGTCGAACAGCAGCGAGCCGATCGCCTGCGAGAGGCCGTAGTGCTCGTCGTGGTAGCCGAACGAGCCGGCCATCCCGCAGCAGGTGGAGTCGAGCGGGTCGACGTCGTAACCCGCGCGCCGCAGGACGCCGACGGCGTGGTGGTCCTTGTTCGTCGCCTTCTGGTTGCAGTGGCCGTGGTACGCGAGCGACCCGGGGTCGGCGGCCTCGCCGAGGGCGTCGTCGAGGCGGTGGGCGTCGAGATACTCCAGCACGCCGTAGGCGCTGTTCGACACCGCCTCGACGCCCGGGCCCGAGAGCACGTCGCGGTACTCGTCCTGAAACACGACGGCGTCGGACGGCTCGACGAACACGACGGACCAGCCCGCCTCGACCCGGTCGCGGAGCACGTCGACGTTCTCGCGGGCGCGGTCACGGGCGAGGTCGAGCCGGCCCGTCGAGTACGCCGCCCGACCGCTCGGCGCGAGGTCTGTCGGTATCTCGGCGTAGACGCCCGCGGCCTCCAGCACCTCGACGGCGGCCTTCCCGGCGCTCGGGTCGATGTAGTTCGTGAACGTGTCCGGAAACAGGAGGACCTGGTCGCGGGCGTCGCTCGGCGCGAGCCGACAGCCGCCGCGGTCGTCGAACCAGGAGACGAGCGACGTCGAGGCGAACTCCGGTAGCGTCCGCTCGGGCGCGATGCCGAACAGTTCCTGCATGACCCGTCGCGCGCCGGGAACCCTCGGCGCCCAGTTCGAGACGGGCGCGAACGTCGACCCGAGGCGCGAGAGCACGTCGATGTTCGAGAACAGGCGCTCGCGCGGCGAGACGCCCTCCTCCTGGTGGTGCTGGTGTTTCACCTCCGTCTTGAGCTTCGCCATGTCGACGCCGGTCGGACAGTCGCTCGCACAGCCCTTACAGCCGATACAGAGGTCGAGCACCTCCTCCTGGAACCGGTCGGCGTGTATCTCGTCCTCCGGGAGTTCGCCGCTGATGGCCGCCCGGAGCATGTTCGCCCGGCCGCGGGTGGTCTGGATCTCTTCCTTTGTCGCGCGGTAGGTCGGACACATCACCTCGGAGTCGGTCTGCCGGCAGGTGCCACAGCCGTTGCACAGCTCGACGAGGTGGGAGAACCCGCCCTCGTCGTCGAAGTCGAGCGTCGTCTGGGGCTCGACAGACTGGTAGTCGGCGCCGTAGCGGAGGTTCTCGCGCATATCCGCGCCGACGCCGCGCTCGCTGTCCGGCCCGACGTCGTCGGGGCCGTCGCGGTAGACGACGTTGCCCGGGTGGAGGAGCCACTGGGGGTCGAACGCGGTCTTGAGCCGCTTGAACGCCGTCCAGAGCCCCTCGCCGTACATCTTCGGGTTGAACTCGGTCCGGGCCATCCCGTCGCCGTGCTCGCCCGAGAACGCCCCGTGGTGTTCGAGGACGAGGTCGGTCACGTCGTCGCTGATCGAGCGCATCTTCTCGATACCCCCCTGCTGTTTCAGGTTCAGGATCGGTCGGATGTGGAGTGTGCCGCTCCCGGCGTGCGCGAAGTACGCGGCAGAGGTGTCGTGGCTCTCGAGCACCGCCTCGAACTGGCCGACGTACTCCGCGAGCTCCTCCGGCGGGACGGTGGCGTCCTCGATGAACGGGTACGGCTTCGGGTCGCCCTCGAGCCCCATCAGCAGGGGGATGGCGGCCTTGCGGAGCTTCCAGAGGTCGCGCTGGTCCTCGTCGGCGTAGGCCTCCAGCGCGTCGAAGGCCGCTCCGTCCGCGACGAAGTGGTCGTTCGTCGCGGCGACCGCGGCCTCGAAGTCGTCGACGAGTTCGGAGTCGTACTCGAGGAGGAGCGACGCCGCCGTCCCGTCGGGGATCGGTTCGGCGTACTGCGCGAACTCGACGGAGTTCGCGGCCAGCCGGAACACCTCGTCGTCCAT
Organism: Haloferacaceae archaeon; assembly: GCA_028274865.1. Lineage (GTDB taxonomy): Archaea > Halobacteriota > Halobacteria > Halobacteriales > Haloferacaceae > A07HB70. The sequence continues at coordinate 5,265 of JAQCMY010000061.1, forward strand.
CAGTTCGACGGCGCTGACGTCGAACTCGAGCGCCTCCGGGACGGCCTCCATCGCGTCGACGAGGCTGTCGAAGCAGTAGAGCACGAGCGCCGTCTCCTCGGGCTTGGTGACGAGTGACACCTCCGCCTCGACGATGACGCCGAGGGTCCCCTCGGCGCCGACGAACAGCTTCGAGAGGTTGATCGCCGTCTCTCCGTCGTCGGTCTCGTAGACGGCCTTCTGGAGGTTGTACCCCGACACCGACCGCTTGAGGTTCGGGTAGCGCTCGGCGATCTCGGCTGCGTGGTCCTCGACCAGCCCCCGGACCGTCTCGTAGAGGCGTGCCTCGAGGGTGTCGGCCTCGACTATCGTCTCGTACTCCGGCGAGTCCAGAACCACCTCGCGGGTCCGGATCTGCGAGCCGTCAGAGAGGACGACCTCCAGCTCCTCCGTGTAGGCGTCGGTGATGCCGTACCGAACCGAGTGGGCGCCGGTCGAGTTGTTGCCGATACCGCCGCCGACCGTCGAGCGGTTCGAGGAGGCAGGGTCGGGCGCGAACTTCAGCCCGTGGTCCGCCAGGGTCGTGTCGAGGTGGTCCTGGACGACGCCCGGCTGGACCGTCGCCCGCTGGGCCTCGGGGTCGATCTCGACGATGTCGTCCATGTGCCGGGTGAAGTCGACGACGACACAGCCCGGGCCGACGGTCTGTCCGCCGAGCGACGACCCGGCGCCGCGGGGCATGACCGGCACCTCGTGGTCGTACGCGGCCTCGACGGCGGCCCGGACGTCCGCGGCGCTCGTCGGGAAGACGACGCCTGCGGGCCGGGCCTGGTAGACGCTGCCGTCCGTCGCGTACAGCACCTGTGCGTACTCGTCGAAGCGCACGTCGCCGCGCACCCGGTCGCGCAGGTCGGCGGCGAGCGCGGCGTACTCGGCGACGTCGGGGTGGTCGTGCCCGAGCGAGTCGACAGACGCGTCCGCTCCCCCGGGACCGTAGAACTGCTCTGCCTCCTCGATTGCCATGGACGACTGTCATAGTCGTCGCTGACATAACTGCTGTGGCGCGGGCACGGCCCCGACGGCGTCGTCGAACCACGCGGGTTTTTACCGGGGTCACCCGCAGACGTGTTCGTGGACCTGATCCACGTGGCGATCAACGTCGCGGACGCGGAGGAGTCGATCGCGTTCTACGAGCAGTTCGGCTTCGAGGAGGCGTGGTCGTTCTCCGCCGACGGCACGACCCACCGGTACGTCGCCGCCGAGAACGGGATCGAGATCCAGCTCTCGGAGACGCCCGGCGAGGAGGCGTTCGAGATGGGCACCGGGTGGGACCACCTCGCGCTCGGCGTCGACGACGTGGACGCGACGGTAGAGCGGGTCGACCACGGCGGACTCGTAAAGCAGCCGGGACCCCAGCCCGAGGCGGGATCGTACACCGCGTTTCTGAAGGACCCGGACGGCCACGTCGTCGAACTCGTCGAGCCGCTCGACGGGTGAGAGCAGGAGAGAGTCGAGACGAAGTTTGAACAACGGTCTTGTCCGGCGGGTGCGTTCGCCCGGCCATGCGACTCAGCAGACGTCAGGCGCTGGCCGCCGGCGGAACGGCGCTCGTAACCGGGCTGGCCGGGTGTGGCGGCTCCGGCGACACGGCGTCGAGTGACGACCCGACCCTCGACAGCCACCCTGCCGGTCGCGATATCGGTGCCCAGCCACGGCTCGGGCCGCCGCCGGGCGAGACGACCGGCACCGTCGTCGCGTTCGAGGACCCGTCCTGCCCGCGCTGTGCGGCGTTCGAGCGCGAGACGGTGCCGAAGATCCGGTCGAACCTCGTCGAGCCGGGCGACGCGACGTTCGTCTTCCGCGGGGTGCCGGTCGTCTACTCGTGGGGTGATCCGGCGTCGCGGGCGCTGGAGGCGGCCTACGCCGAGTCCGCGGACGCGTTCTGGGCGCTCGCGGGGCACTACTTCGAGAACCAGTCGTCGTTTCACGGGCAGGGCAACGACGGGGTGCTCTCGATGACGGCGTCGTTCCTCGACGCCGAGACGGCCCTGGACGGGACGAGCGTGGCCGACGCCGTGCGCGCCGGCGCGGCAGACGACGCCGTCGAGACGGACCTGAGCGCCGGCGAGGACGCGGACGTCGAGGCGACGCCGACGGTGTTCCTGTTCCGCGAGCAGACGCTCCAGACACAGGTGCGCGGGAGCGCGAGCTACGACGTCGTGGCGGGGGCGCTCGACCTGTGACGGCGTCGGGCGTTCGGCTCCCGACCCGCGTGCGCGACTGGCGGCTGATGGGCCGGACGGCCCGGCTCGTACTCGGCGCGCCGGGCTACGCCGCGCTGGCCGTCGTCGCCGGCGGCGCCGCGACGACGCTGTTCGTCCTCTCACAGAACCTCCCGCTCGTCGGCGACGTGCTCGTCGGGGGGACACTCCCGCTCGGGGCGCGGCTCCGGGTGTTCGTCGGGCTGTTCCGGTCGTTCGCGCTCCACACCTTCGCGGTCTTGGCGCTCGTCGGCGTCCTCACGGGTGTCGACGTCGCGATGGTGAGCTACCACCTGCGCGAGCACCGGGTCGCCCTCGCCGAGAGCGGCGGGAGCGTCGTCGGCGTCGTCCTCGGCACCCTCGGCGCCGGCTGTGCGGCCTGTGGGTCGGCGGTGCTCGCCGGCGTCCTCGGCCTCCTCGGCGCCGGCGGGCTCCTGACGCTCCTGCCGCTCGACGGGCTGGAGTTCGCGCTGCTGGCGCTCGTTGCGCTGGTGCTGTCGATACACTGGCTCGCGGACGGGATGCGCGGCGGAGAGGTCCGGGGCTGTCCGGTCGAGCTACAGTAGGTCGGCGGCCTCTGCCTTCTCGACTATCTCCCGTGCCATCTTGTTCGTCGCCTCGTCGACCATCTGGCCGTCGACGCTGACGGCGCCCTCGCCCGCCTCCATCGCCGCCGCGTAGGCGTCGACGATACGCTTCGCGCGCTCGGCCACCTCCGGGTCCGGCGCGAACACCTCGTTGCCGATCTCGATCTGGCTCGGGTGGATCGCCCACTTGCCGTCACAGCCGAGCATGTTCGCGCGCTCCGCCGACGTCCGGAACCCCTCGGGGTCGTCGATGTCGGCGTACGGGCCGTCGGTACAGGGGACGCCCGCGGACTTCGCGGCGGCGTTGCACTCGGAGAGGGCGTGGTGCCAGTAGTGGCCGGGATAGTCCGGGAACTGCCCGATGTCGAGCCCGGGCGTCCCCATCGCGGCGGCGTAGTCGCCCGGGCCGAAGATCAGACACGAGAGCCGGTCGGTCGAGTTGGCGATCTCGTGGACGTTGTGTATCCCGTCACCCCCCTCGATCTGTGGCTCGAGCCCGACACTGTCGGGCTCCAGCCCCGCGTTCACCTCCACCTGCGTCACGAGGTCGTCGACCGTGTGGAGTTCGCTCGCGTCCGGCACTTTCGGGACGATGATGTCGTCGATACACTCGCCCGCCTCGGTGAGCACCTCGATCACGTCGTCGTACCACCAGCGGGTGTCGACGCCGTTGATCCGGTACGAGAGGACCGTGTCGGACCAGTCGTGCTCCCGTGCGGCCCGGATCAGCGGCTCTCTGGCGTCGGCCTTCGCGTTCGGCGCGACGGAGTCCTCGAGGTCGAGAAACACCTCGTCTGCGTCGCTCTCCGCGGCGTTTGCCATCATCTGCTCGTCGCTCGCCGGCACCGCGAGCTGGGTCCGTCTGAGTTCGCTCATTAACGTCTCGTTGCTTCCGAAGGTGATCAGAAATACCTCACGACACGCCGTCGGGAGACACCGGAACTGACATGTCGCGCCCCGGGAGAGAGTCGGCGTGCGACTGGCACGTGTCGACACGTCAGACGGTCCGGTAGCCGGCGAGTACCGCGACGGCGCCGTCCACGCCGACGACGGCGTCTACGAGGCTGCCGTCGAGGACCTCCTCGCGCCCTGCGAGCCCTCGGCGCTGTACTGCGTGGGGCGGAACTACGCCGCCACGATCGACTCGATGGGCTACGACACGCCGGCGGAGCCGGACTTTTTCATCAAGCCGCCGGCTGCCGTCGTCGGCCCCGGCGACCCGGTTCCGTACCCCGCCTTCTCCGACGAGGTGACCTACGCCGGCGAACTCGCCGCCGTGGTGGACGAACGGTGTGCCGACCTCGACCCCGCAGACGTCCCCGGTGTCCTCCGGGGGTACACGGTGATGAACGACGTCGACGCCCTCGACCAGCAGGGCCGGACCGCCCGGAAGGCGTGGGACGCCTCCGGCCCGCTGGGGCCGTGGATCGAGACCGACGTCGACCCCGTCGACGAGCCGGTCGGGATGACGACAGACGTGGCCGGCGAGCGCCGACAGGCGGCCACGACCGAACTGATGCTGTTCGACCCCCACGAGGTCGTCGCCTACCTCTCCGAGCGGTTCACCTTCGAGCCGGGCGACGTCGTCGCGTTCGGCAGCCCGGACAACCCCGGCCTCGTCGAGCCGGGCGACGAAGTCGAGATAACCTACGAAGGGGTCGGGACGCTCCGGAACCGGATCACCTGACCTGGTTCTCCAGCCCCTCGAACGCGCCCGTCTCGGCGACGCGGGCGAGGTTGCGCGCCAGTATCTCGGCCCGCCGCCGGTAGTAGTGGGGCGTGTCGCCGGCGTTGTGCGGCGTGATCAGGACGTCGTCGAACCCCCAGAGCGGGTGGTCCTCCGGGAGTGGCTCGGGGTCGGTCACGTCGAGCGCCGCGCCGCGGACGTGGTCGTCCCGGAGCGCCGCGACCAGGGCCTCCGTGTCGACGACCGGCCCGCGGGCGATGTTCGTCACGGTGGCGTGTGTCGGCAGGGTGGCGAGGGCGTCGGCGTCGACGAGCCCCCGTGTCGCGTCGGTGAGCGGACAGGCGAGGACGAGGTGGTCCGTGCGGGCCAGCGCCTCGTGGAACCGGTCGTAGCCGACCACCTCTGCCGCGGGACCGCCCTTCTCCGGGCTCCACCGCACCGCGACGGTCTCGACGTCGAACGCGCCGACCCGCTCGACGACCGTCCGACCGATCGCGCCCTGTCCGACGACGGTGACGGTCGAGCCGGCCAGCTCCGTCGCGTTGAACGACTCCCAGCGGCGCTCGCGCTGGTGGCGCCGCGCGGTCCAGAACTCGCGGACGAACGCGAGGACGGCGCCGACGACGAACTCCGCGACGTTCGGGCCGTGGACGCCGGATGCGTTCGTCACCGCGATGCCCCGGTCGGCGAGCGCGTCCAGCGGCAGGTGGTCCGTGCCGGCGTAGACACAGGCGAACAGGTCGACGCCGGCGACGTCCAGCCACGACGCCTCGAACCCGATGCCGGTCGCCACGTCGGCGCGGGCGAGCGCCGCCCGCTCCTCGTCCGGCGTTCGCGCGAGCGTCACGTCGGCGTCCACCGCCTCGCCGGCCAGCGACTCGCGCAGGACTGTCGCGTACTCTGTCGCCGGGCGACCGTGGACCTTCTGTCTGAGGACCGCGACTTCCATGCCCGCCCGACCGGAGGCGGGGGACGTAAACCCACGCGAGGCGTCGCGCCGTCCCGCATCCGTACCATTCATATCTCGCGCCGCCCCGGTAGAGGTATGGAACGGACGGACGTGGCCGTCGTTGGAGGCGGCCCGGCGGGCGCCGCGGCCGGGCACGCGGCGGCGGAGGCCGGGGGCGACGCGCTCGTCGTCGAGAAAGGGATTCCCCGTGCCGACCGCGAGGAGCCGGGGCCGGACTCGACGGACGCCGCCGGTATCCTCGACTACTGGGTGGACATCATGGACATCCATCCCGACGAGTTCCCCGACGACGTGGTGCTCCACGAACTGGACCGCGCCGAGTTCGTCGGCCCGCGCGA
>JAQCMY010000069.1 GCA_028274865.1 Haloferacaceae archaeon
GACCTCGTCGAGCTGCGCAAGCGCGTCGGGATGGTGTTCCAGCAGCCCAACCCGTTCCCGAAGTCGATCCGCGACAACGTCTCGTACGGGCCGCGCAAGCACGGCGACATCCGGAAGGGGCTCCTCGCGCGTCTGCTCGGGCGCGACGAGTCCGAGGCGGAGGCCAAGCTGGTCGAGGAGGCGCTGGGGCAGGCCGCGCTCTGGGAGGAGGTCTCGGAACGGCTCGACGACAACGCGCTCGGGCTCTCCGGCGGGCAACAACAGCGGCTCTGTATCGCCCGCGCGCTCGCGACCGACCCCGAGGTGCTGCTGATGGACGAGCCGGCGAGCGCGCTCGACCCGATCGCCACCGCGAAGATCGAGGACCTGATCGACGACCTGAGCGAGGAGTACACCGTCGTCATCGTCACGCACAACATGCAACAGGCCGCGCGTATCTCCGACCAGACCGCCGTCTTCCTCACCGGCGGCAAGCTCGTGGAGTACGACGACACGGACAAGATATTCGAGGACCCCGAGAGCGAGCGCGTCGAGGACTACATCACCGGGAAGTTCGGCTGAGACGGGAGACCTAACGGTTACAACGCGTCAGCAGACACACTGACGCGACTCACACAGTGCCACGGGAACAGTACCAGGACCGGCTCGCCGAACTCAGAGCCGACGTGCTCTACATGAGCGAGCTAGTCGTCGACCAGCTCCGGGACGCGCTGTGCGCGCTCCGACAGAAGGACGAAGCGCTCGCACAGACGGTGATCGAGGGCGACGAGGCGGTCGACACCCTCTATCTCGAACTCGACAGCGACTGTATCGACCTGTTCGCGCTCCAGCAGCCGGTCGCGAGCGACCTGCGGTTCGTCGCTGCCTCGTTCAAGATCATCACCGACCTCGAGCGGATCGGTGACCTCGCGGCGAACGTCGCCGGCTACGCGCTGGAGGCCGAGCGCGACCTCTTCCCCGATCTCGACGTACAGCGGATCGGGTCGGAGACGCTGTCGATGCTCGAGGAGGCGATGGCGGCGTACGAGGACGACGACGCCGGTCGGTGCTGGGAGATCGCCCGGTACGACGACGTCGTCGACGACCTCTGTGAGGGCGTCAGCGACGCCGTCGTCAGGAACCTCATCGGCTCCGGTGACCTGCCGACCGACGAAATCGAGCCGCTGTTGCCCGAGGTCCGGCGGCTCCTCCTGACGATCCGGGACCTCGAGCGGGTCGGCGACCACGCGGTGAACGTCGCGGCGCGGACGCTGTACATGGTCGAGAACGACGACGAGCTACTGGAGTAGGCTACCGTCTACGTCCGCCCGTCGACGACCGTCTCCGGCTCTGCCCCGCGGACGGTCACGACCGCCGCGCGCTCGTCGACGTTGACGAGCATCCGGCCGGGCGCGGGACAGATCGACGTCGAGAACGACTCGTCGAGGCCGTCGTCGGTCCGGATGCGGAACCCGTACTCCCCGGCAGGGGGCACGTCGTTCGCGAACGCCCGCCGTCGCTCCGGCCCGAGGACGAGCGACCGCTCGACCGCGAGTTCGCCGTCGGCCTCGATACGGAGCCCGACCTCGCGTTCGCGCGCCGGACGGTTCACGACGACGAGGTCGCGGTGGGCGTTCGAACAGCGGAGCCGCGGCGGGCCGGAGACGTCGGCGTAGATCCGGTCGCCGTCCGCGGTGCGCCACTCGTGACGAACGGTCCGGTCTCCGTACGCGAGCCGCACCGGGTAGTCGTCCGACCAGCGGGAGACCGGAAGCGAGAGCCGGCCGACGCCGGGCACCTGGTAGCGCCGGGCGAGGTCGGGGTCGAACGACGGCCCGAGACGGACGTCGACCGTGACCGGGTCGTCCGCCGGGTTGTCGAGGACGAGAGCACGGTCGGAGTCGGCGGTCGGGTCACCGGGGCCACACTCCGGGCCACAGGTCGCGGTCGCACGGCTCGTCACGTCGCGGTCGAGCGTCACGAGGAGGTCGCCCGTCCACGGGGTCGGAGACCACTCGCGGCGGTGCCGACCGCCGGCGTCCGTCTCGACGACGACGCGGTAGTCGTCGCGACGGCGCACGAGCCCGTCGTAGGTGACGAGCGTCGCCGGCGGCACCCCGCGGCTGTCGAGAAACACCTGCCGGTCGCCGTGGTCGAGTGCGACCGTGACGAAGCGGAACGCGCCGGCGGCGTTTCGCAGACGGAGTCCCCGGGGCGCGTCGAGGAGTGCCCGCGGCGACGGTCCCTCGTACGGGAGCGACGGCGCTGTCGTCGCCTCGTCGGTCCCGTCGGTCCCGGCTGTCTCCGCCGCTGGATCGGTGCCGCCGCCGAGGGCGCCACAGCCGGCGAGCGCGCCCGCGCCGGCAGTCGAGAGCGCGGCGAGGAGCCGTCGACGGTTCACACGCGGCGTAGTCACACGAGCCCTAAAGCCGACACGGCTGCCACACTCCGTACCGACCGCAGAGTTCGGGACCCCCTCGCGACGCCCGACCCCGGCCCCCGGAGTCTGGTGCCGTTCGTCGGCGACTCCGTCTGCTCGCGGGAGCGCCTCGTGTCGGCCCGGAGGCGGCGAGGGCAGACCGTCCGACGGTCACGGGACGCCGGTGACCTCGTGTCTCCTGTTTCTCGTCGCCGTCTACGGCAGGGTCGACCCGCGCCGCCCGCTGGCCGACCAGCCCGCCGCGGAGCTGTTACCCGTCGGGCCGTGTCGCGGGAGCGACGACGGCCCGTCCTGGCTCGAGACGTACCGGAAGGCCGTCGAGACGTGGCTCCGCTCTGTGACACCCGCGGTTCGTTGCGACGCCAGCTACCCGGTGTCGTCGGGGTCGACGGCGTCGACGAGCAGCCGCTCGTCCGGGCCGTCGGCGGTGTCGACGACCATCCCCTGAGAGTGGTCACGCCTGACGGCTGCCGTGGTCGCGTCCATCAGCGCCTCCTGTGTGTCCCGAGCCGGCGTCCCGTCGGCCGGCGTCGCCTGCTCGTAGCTCCCGTCGGGGTTCATCACCCAGCGCCGCCGGGTGTCTCGGAGCGCCGTCTCGAGGACGAACCGGAGCTGTTCGCGTATCGGTCGCGACTCGACCGGCATGACCGCCTCGACCCGGTGGTCGAGGTTGCGGGTCATCCAGTCCGCCGACCCGACGAACCACTCGGGGTCGCCGGCGTTCTCGAAGTAGAAGACCCGCGAGTGCTCCAGGAACCGGCCGACGACCGAGTGGACCGTCACCGTCTCGCTCACGCCCTCGAGCCCGGGGCGGAGCCGGCAGATGTCGCGGACGATCAGGTCGATCTCGACGCCGGCGATCGACGCCCTGTACAGCTCCTCGACGATCTCGGGGTCTTCCAGTCCGTTTACCTTCACGACAATACGGGCACGCCTGCCGGCGCGGGCGTGACGCGCCTCCCGACGGACGAGTTCGTGGAACCGCTCGCGCATCGTCACCGGCGCGATCAGCAGCTTCCGGAACTGCTCGTTGAGCGCCGGACCGGTGAAGAAGTTGAACAGCCGCGCCAGGTCCTGTCCGGTGTCGCGGTCCGCGGTGAGGATGCCGAGATCTGCGTACCCCTTCGCGGTCTCGGAGTGGTAGTTGCCCGTCCCGACGTGCGAGTAGAGGTTCACGCCGTCTGCCTCCTCGCGGACGACGAGCGCCGTCTTCGTGTGTGTCTTCAGCCCGACCGTGCCGTACGCGACGTGGATCCCCTCCTCCTCGAGCCGGCGAACCCACTCGAGGTTGTTCTGCTCGTCGAACCGTGCCTTGAGTTCGACCATCACGGCGACCTGCTTCCCGTTGTCCGCGGCGTCGATGAGGCTCTGGATCACCTTCGAGTCGCTGGCCGTCCGGTAGATCGCCGCCTTCACCGCGAGGACGTCCGGGTCCGACGCCGCGGCCTCGAGGAACCGCTGGACGGTGTCCTCGAAGGAGTGGTAGGGATGGTGGACGAGGACGTCGCCGTTCTGGATCTCCGCGAAGATGTCCGTGGTCTGCTCCGGACGGTCGAAGCCGTCGTCTCCGGGACCGAGCCGCGGGTGTGGCTGTGGCGTCCAGTCGGCCAGCTTCAGGTCGGGGCGGTCCAGCTCGGTCAGTTCGAAGAAGTCGCGGAAGTCGATCGGCCCCGCACGCCGGAACACCTCGCGGTCGTCGACGCCGAGTTCCTCGGTGAGTACCGCGAGCGAGCGGTCTGGGATGTCGTCTGACACCTCCAGGCGGACGATCGTCGCGAACCGGCGCTGTTCGATTATCTCCTCGATCACCTCGATCAGGTCCTCTGCGACCTCCTCGTTGCGTCGCACCTCGGCGTTGCGCGTCACC
>JAQCMY010000070.1 GCA_028274865.1 Haloferacaceae archaeon
TCCGCGAGCGTCCGTCGGCGTACGAGACCGGCCGCGGCGAGCAGGGCGTGTTCAACTGCGAACCGTACAAGAGCGAACTCCTGCCGCTGTGGTCGGTCACGTCGCTGGCGGAGGCCGAGGCGGGTGCCGAGGCGATCCACCGGCAGTTCCGCGAGTACCGCGACGCCGACGAGTTCCCGGGGGTGGACCTCGCCCGGAAGTACCTCCAGATGGGGTGGACCCGCGCGATGCGGTACGCGAAGTACCCTGGCGGGCAGAAGTACGAGGACGGCGAGGGGCGCGACCCACAGCAGTGGTACGACGAGGAGAAGCGGGAGATCGCACTCGTGTACAAGGACCACCTCGACACGGTTCGCGAGGACGAGACGTACCGGCGACGACGAGAGGCGTGGCGCGAGTAGCACACGGGACGGCAGGCGGGCGGGCCTGGGAGCAGCCGGTGCCGGGCCTCGCCCTCGACGGCGGCCTGCCACACGACGCGGGCGGCGGTGTACTCGGCGACGACCCCGACGGCCCGCTCTCGCCGCTCGGGACGACCGTCGCCGTCGGCGACGCGGTCCGCGTGTCCGTCGTGCCGGGCGAACGCCCGCGCCTCGGGCGCCCCGCGCCGGAGGAGTGGGGGGGCACGCTGCCCTGCGACGGCGTGGCTGTCGCGGCGGCGACACCGTCCGCCGGCGGCGCGGCTGGCCAGCCGGGCGAAGACACGGTTCACGCCCGCTGGACGGTCACGAACCGCACCTCGACGGTCGGCCCGCGGACCCCGAGAGTCTGCTCGGCGACACGGCTGACCCCGGCGGCTACCCGGTCGGCCAGCGGCGGCGGGTCGACGCCGGCCGGGCTGCCGACCGTGACCGTCATTCGCGACGGGCGACGGACGAACAGGTCCTCCGGCTGACCGGGAGCCAGCCCGCTCTCGTACGCGAACGACACCTCGAGCAGCCGCGCGTCGTCGGCGTCGGCGAGGGCGTCGGCGGCGACGGCGCGGCTCTGGTCTTCGAACGCCGCGGTCCGTGCGCCGGCGCTCGTGATGCCCACGAGGACCGCAGAGAGGACGAGCACACCGACGAGGAGGGCCGCAGCCCGCCGCCGAACCGTGCGGGTCGCGACGGCGTCGCGGAGCCACCCGGAGGGGCCGTAGCCCGTGAGACGGAGGACGGCGAGCACCGCGAGGTTGACCGAGAGGAAGTTGACGAGGACGAGGACCGCAGAGCCGAACACCGCCTCCGGTCGCCCCCACGCGACCCCGATGCCGACGACGGCGGCTGGCGGGACGAGCGCCGCGGCTATCATCACTCCGACGAGCGCGGTGGAGACGCCGCCGGCGAGCGAGAGCGCGCCCGCCGCGCCCGCCGCGAGGGCGACGGCGAGGCTCAGGACGTCCGGCGCGAGGCGCTCGGCCACCTCCGGCACCGCGAGCACCGCCGTCGCGTCCATCGGCACCACGCCGCCGACGTTGAGCAGCACGGCAAACAGCGTCGCGCTCAGGACGGTGAGCAGGCCGCCGCCCGCCTGGAGTGCCACCCCGCGGCGGAACAGGGCCTCGTCGTCGACGACGGTTCCGACGCCCGTCGCCATCGCCGGACCGACGAGCGGCGCGATCACCATCGACCCGACGACGACGGCAGCCGAGTCGAGGAGCAGCCCCGACGTGGCGACGACGGCGCTCAGGGTCGTCAGCCCGGCGAACCGCCGGAGCTCCGGCGCGAGCTCCTCGGCGCGCGCGACCAGCTCCTCGCGGGCGATCCGGTCGCCGCTCGGCTCCTCTGCCTCGTACCGCTCGACGAGCGCGTCGAACCGGTCCGAGACGACCGTCTCGGCCGCGACGACGACGGTGAACGCGTCTCGCTCCAGCCCCGCCGTCCGGAGCCGTTCCAGCACCGGCTCGACCGCGCTGTCGGGGAGCGGAAACGTCGCCACCGCGGCGTACTCGCGGCCGCTGGTCTCGTCTGCCAGCGCGTAGTCGATCCCCTCCTCGTCCAGCACCGTGCGGACGGCCTCGCGCTTCCCCGTCGGGACCAGCACCTGGACGAGTCGCACGCTCGCCGGTCGGCGGGCCGACGCTTATATCCGGGCGGCGCAGTCCCCCGGCACCCGCAAACGAAACAGTTGAAGTCGGCGGTGGCGGTAGCCGGCGGCGTGCCGACGCGCCCTCGACCGGTCGCGCTCGCAGCCGGCGTCGCCGGCGACCTGCGGCGCGACGGGTCGGTCGCCGTCCTCCTCGCGGTGTCGTTCGGCTGGTTCCTCACCCTCGGCGTCCGGGTCGTCTACCCGACGCTCCTGCCCGGCGTGACCGGGGAGTTCGGCGTCGGTAACGCGACCGCCGGCCTGTTCGTCGGCGCCCTCTGGACGACGTACGCGCTCCTCCAGTTCCCTGGCGGGGTGCTGGCCGACGCCGTCGGCGAGCGCCTCGTCCTCGCCGGAAGCGCCGTCCTCACCGCCGTCGCCGTCCTCGCTGTCGCCGTCGCGACGACGGTCGAGGCGTTCGTCGCCGCGACGGTCGTCCTCGGCCTCGCGACGGGGCTGTACGGCACCACCAGGATAACGATCGTCGCGGCGACGTACGACCGGATGGCGGCGACGGCGATCGCCGTCTCGCAGGCCGCCGGCAACGTCGGCAACGTCGTCCTCTCGGCGGGCGCCGGCGCCGTCGCGGCCTGGCTCGGCTGGCGCTGGGGCTTCGGCGGTCTCGTCCCCCTGATCGGACTCGGCGCCGTCGGCCTGTGGCTGGCCGTCCCGCGCGCCGCCGGCGAGACAGCCGCCGACGAGTCGTTTCGCGAGACGATGTGCCGCGTCGTCGCTGCCGTGCGCCGTCCGCGCGTGCTGGCGACGTTCGCCCTCCTCGCGCTGAACATGCTGCTGTACCAGAGCGTGACGGGGTTCCTGCCGACGTATCTCGTCGCGCAAAAGGGGCTCGCGCCGGCGACCGCCGCGACGCTCTACGGCGGCTTCTTCGCCGCCGCGATCGCCGTCCAGTTCCTCGCCGGCGCCGTCGCCGACCGGCGTGGCGCACGCGTCGCGATCGCGGCGTTCGTCGGCCTGAGCGTCCCGGCGTTCGTCCTCCTGACCGCCGCGGAGTCCCTGACGGCGGTCGCCGCGAGCGTCCTCCTGCTCAGCTCCCTGCTCGGCGGGATGCCGCCGATCAACACCGCCGGGGTCGGGGCGCTCCCGGACGAGATACGCGGGAGCGGGTTCGGACTCCTCCGCACGGGCTACATCGCGTTCGGCGCCGTCGGCCCGCCGGTCGTCGGCGTTCTCGCCGACGCCGGTCGGTTCGACGAGGCGTTCCTCCTCCTCGGCGGCGTCGCCCTCGCGCTGGCCGGCTGGGGGCTGGTCTTCGAGCGGGTCGGCTGCGCGTAGCCGGCGGACGGCGTCCACAGACTCGCGCCCGACGGCGGCCAACGTCCACACGACGCTCTCGCAGTCTCTGGACCTCGATACGTCCGCCGTCCCGCCGGGTTCATCCGCTGGCCGTGTCCGCGGACGGGAGCCCGCGCTGGGCTTGTCGAACGCCCTCTCTTCGTGAGGCTCCCCTCGGCCCTCGTCTATCTCCCGGCTAAGCCGTCCTCGCTGCCACGTACTTGCCTGACGACCTGGACAGAGCCGCGACACCGGGCACGGCACCCGAGAAATTATACGCTCACGCGGCAGGGCGTGTGAGTGATGCCCACGGGCACCGGTGCGTCCCCTTGCGGTCGCGCGACGCTCGAACCCACGGACGAGGTCGTCGCCGGGAGCTACGCCTCTTGGACGGTGACGTACACCGTCGGCGAACTCGGACTCGACGACGGCGCGGCGCTGCTCGTCGCGTTCAGTCAGACGAGCGACCTCGGCGACCCGCAGTTCGACGACCCTGCAGCCGAGAACTACTGCCGGGTCGAGACGGACGGCGAGGCCCGGCTCGAGGCGGAGTACGACCCTCGCGCCCACGTCCGACCGATGAAACACGCCGTCCGGGTCACCGTCCGCGATGGGTTGCTCGCGCCCGGCGATCAGGTCGTCCTCGTGCTCGGGGAGACAGCCGGCGGCAGCCTCGGGATGGTCGCCCAGTCCGTTCCCGAGACGGGGTTCGCCTTCCGCGTCCTCGTCGACGCCCACAACAGCGGCGAGTTCGAACCGCTCCCCACGGACCTCACTGTCGACTTCGTCCCCGGCGAGGCAGCGGCGCTCGCCGCGGTCGTCCCCTCGACGGCAGTCCCCGACGACGAGGTGACACTCGCCGTCCGCGCGGAGGACTACTGGGGCAGCGTCGCGACCGACTGCGACCGGTCGGTGACGGTCGAGGCTCCCGACGGCCTCACGCTTCCGGAGACGGTGTCGCTCGAGGACGGTACGGGTACCGTGACCGGAACTGTCGCACAGACCGGTGTCTATCGCCCTCGTGTCGAGGCTGGCGAGCTCTCGGCCCGGGCGAACCCGCTGGTCTGCGAGGCGGCGGCCGACCGGGAGGTGTACTGGGGCGACATCCACGGCCAGTCGGGAGAGACCGTCGGCACCGGCACCGTTTGCGAGTACTACGACCACCTCGTCGACCGCGCGTTCCTCGACTTCGGTGCCCACGCCGGGAACGACTTCCAGATCACCGACGAGATCTGGGACGACATCGTCGCCGCGGTCCGCGACCACCACGACCCCGGCTCGTTCGTCTCGTTCCACTGTTAGGAGTGGTCGGCCAACACGCCGCTCGGCGGCGACCACAACGTCTATTTCCAGGGAGACGACCCGGAATTACACCGGAGTTCGCACTGGCAGGTCGCCGACGCCGACGACCGGACGGCCGGTACGCATCCGGTCGCCGCGCTGTACGACCGGTACGAGGCCCGCGACGACGTGCTGATCATTCCACACCAGGGCGGCAGACCGGCGACGCTCGACACCCTCGACCCCGACCTGACTCCGTTCCTCGAGGTCGTGTCGGTCTGGGGCGTCTTCGAGGCGTTCGCGCGCGAGGCGTACGAGCGTGGGTATCCAGTCGGGCTCGTCGGCGGGAGCGACGACCACTGCGGGCGCCCCGGCACGGCACCGCCCGACAACCTCGACAAGCACAACGTCTCCGGCGGACTGATGGCCGTCCGGACGACAGACCTGACACGAGAGTCGCTCTGGACGGCGTTCACCGGTCGGCGGGTGTACGCGACGACCGGGGCGCGGATCGACCTCTCGCTCACCGTCGACGAGACACCGATGGGTGGCGAGACGACAGCCGAGACGCCCGACCCGACCGCGGTGGTCCACGGGACGGCACCGCTCGCGGCTGTCGACCTGTTCCGCGGTCCGGACCGCGTCACGACCCGCGACCTCACCGACGGCGCCGACCGGATCGAGCTCCGGTGGACCGGTGCGCGGAGCCGAGCACGAGACAAGTTGCTCGACTGGAGCGGCGGCGCGGCGCTCGACCGCGGGCGGATCGTCGACGTCGAGCCGTTCGGCTTCGACCACCCAGCCGACGGCCCGACGCGCCGCCGTCCCGACGCCGTCTTCTGGGACGCAGGGACGACAGGCGACCACCAAGGCGTCCGGCTCCGCCTCGACGCGCCCGCCGAGGCGCAGCTCCGGGTCGGCACCGACCCGGCGAGCACCAGTCTCCGACCTGCCGACATCGACCGTGGGTCGTCCCGCCGTGTCTCGGTCGAAGGCGTCGACGCCCGGCTGACCGTCGCCCGCACCGGGGAGGCCACGGACTACGACGTGACCGTCAGCTTCCGTGACGACGACCCGCCCGCCGGCACACACCCGTACTGGGTGCGAGTCCGGCAGGCAGACGGGGCGATGGCGTGGAGTTCGCCGGTGTTCGTCTCTGTCGAGTGAGCGTCCCCGTCACTCTGGGCGGAGGCGGCGCAACACCGGCGTCTCGGCGACCGCCTCGTCGCCGACGAGCGTCCAGTCGACCCCTGCCGGTCGGCTGTACGTCGTTCCCGTCTCGACGACGCGCTCCGGCGTCACGACGAGGTCCAGCGGCACGTCGTGGGGCGCGTGTGGCACGGCGTCGAGGACCTGTCGCTCGTGGACCGTCGTCGCCACCAGCGTCTCGTCGTCGACGGCGCCGAGTTCGGCGAGGACGGCAAACTCGAGGTCCGAGAACCCCTCGCCCTTTCCGACCCGACCGCCGGCCTCGTCGACGGCGACGCTCCCGCAGACGACGAGGTCGAGGTGCGGGACCGCGTCGGGCCCGACCGGGGTCGCGTAGTCGTCGACGTGCGAGACGGTCGGGGCGCGGTCAAGCTCGTCCGGCGGGATCGCCGCGGGGTCGAGGCGCAGGAACGGCTCGGCGTCGCGGAGGCGCGGCTGTGCGAAGAAGACGGTCGTGCCTTCGCGGAGCGCACGCCGACGGTACGGCAACTGCGGCGCGTCGGGGTTGGCCTTGACCGTCTCGACGGGACCGACTCGGTCGGCGAGGCGGTCGGCGGCGTCGGCGGCGTCCGCGACGTTCGGAATCCGGCCGTGGGGCGGGAACGGGAACCGGGCGACCCCCTCGTCGGCCAGCGCGTCCCAGACACGCTCCCGGATCGACTGCTTGTCCACGGCCGGTGGTGGTGCGCCGCCCTCCTAAGACCGGGGGTGACCGACGGCACGCGCACGGCGACCGGCCCAGAACCGCGCGGCTTACGCCGCCACGTCCCGAACGCCCGCCGTGTTCGAGGGACGGCCCGACCGCGAGGAGGTGGTGCTCGTCGGCCGGTCGAACGTCGGCAAGTCGACGCTGATGCGCGAACTGACCGGCCACGACGTCACGACGGGCCGGAAGCCGGGCGTCACCCGCGAGCCGACCCACTACGACTGGCACGAGCAGAACTTCATGTTCACCGACCTGCCCGGCTTCGGGTTCATGGAGGGTGTCGAGGCGGCGCGGCGCGAACAGATCAAGACCGACGTGGTGCGCTACGTCGAGGCGAACGCCTCCCAAATCTTGGCGGGCGTCCTCGTCCTCGACGGGAAGGCCGCCGTCGACGTCATCGACCGCCACTCCGGGCCGGACGAGGTGCCACACGACGTCGAGCTGTTCGGCTTCCTCCGGGACGTCGACGTGCGCCCCGTCGTCGCGGTGAACAAGATGGACAAGGTCGACGACCGGGACGAGCGGCTGGACGCGATCTGTGACCGTCTCGGGCTCTACCCGCCGTGGCAGCAGTGGCGCGACACCGTCGCGCCGGTCGCCGCGAAGCGCGGGTCGGTCGAGCCGCTGCTCGAGGCGCTGCGGGAGGTCTTTCACGACGCGAAGCGCGACGAGTTGCTCCAGTTCGTCACGTGACACGCGTCGCGCTCCGGGCGACGAACGCGTCGCGCTCCGGGCGGTAGAGAGGCGGGCGGCTCGGCCGAGTGGCGTCGTCACACGGGGCTCGGTGGGGGTAACCCTCGTCACTGCCGCCCGTTACGCCTTCGCTCGGCGGGGATTTCAGCGTTCGTCTTCCACGTTCCGTTCGTGCCAGCGTCTGTCACCGCCCGCTGCCCTCGACGCCGCGGCTGCGCGGTGGTCAGCGGCAGCCGCCGCCACCCCGTCGGCGCCGAGGACGCCCGCCTCGGTGACGACGGCGCCGGCACGCGTTCGAACAGCGGCGTCGACGTCGCCACGGGCGCGGAGCCGTCGTAGGCGGCTCGCGCTCCGTCGGGCCGCCGCTCGCGCCGGCTGCCCCGCTCGGCCTGCGTCGTGCCCGAGAACACAGGTGACGACGTGGAACACGGCGGCGCGACGGGACCGCGCGACGAGACGCTGCCGCCGGGCGAACTATCTGTCTCGGGCCGCTCCGTGGCGGTGTGCCCACGGTCACGATACTGAGTGACACCCACGTCCCGTCGCGGGCGCGCGACCTCCCCGAGTGGGTCGTCGCGCGGGTCGAGTCCGCGGACCACGTCGTCCACGCCGGCGACTTCGACGCCCCGCGGACCTACGAGCGGCTCCGGGACCTCGCGCCCACCCTGACCGCCGTCCGGGGCAACACCGACCCCGGCCACGAACTCGACCTCCCCACCGTCGCGACGACGACGGTCGGCGGCGTCGAGTTCGTCGTCACCCACGGACACGGGCGCGGCGGCTACGACCGCACCCTCGTGGAGGCGGTCGCCGCCCACGGCGGCCCGGACGCGGTCGGCGTCGCCGGCCACACCCACCGTCCACGAGACGAGACCGTCGAGGGGGTCCGTCTGCTCAACCCCGGGAGCGCGACGGGCGCGAACCCGGGCGACGTGCCGACGACCATCGAGGCGACGGCGCGCGACGGCGACCTCGAGGTCGTCTTCCACCGGGGCTGACCGGCTGCTCCGTGCCGCTTTTGTCCCGCCTTCCCGACCGATACACATGGACCTGTTCGCGGTGCCCGACCTGCCCGAGGTCCGGGCGGGCGACGACCTCGCCGCGCTCGTCGCCGCGCGGGCCGACCTCCGCCCGGACGACGTGGTGTGTGTCGCGAGCACCGTCGTCTCGAAGGCGGCGGGGCGGACCGCGAGCCTCGAGGCGTTTCCGGACGGCCCGCGCGCCCGGGAGCTCGCGGCGGACCTCTCGGCGGCGACCGGCGAGGACGTCGACCCGCGGTTCGTCCAGGCCGTCCTCGTCGAGTCGACCGAGGTGCTGTTCGAGACGCCGTTCCTCCTGACCGAGAGCCGGTGTGGCCACGTCGGCGTCAACGCCGGCATCGACCGGTCGAACGTGCCCGACGACGACCTCCTCCTCCTGCCGGAGCGGCCCTCGACGACGGCGGCACGCCTGCGCGAGGCGCTCGGCGTCGCCGCGGTTGTCGTCACCGACACGTCCGGACGCCCGTTCCGGCACGGCCAGCGCGGCGTCGCGATCGGGTGGTCGGGCCTGCCCGCGAGCCGGGACTACCGGGGGGAGCCGGACCGGGACGGCCGCGAGATGGACGCGACGGTGGAGAACGTCGTCGACGAACTCGCCGCCGCCGCGAACCTCGTGAGTGGCGAGGGCGCGGAGGGGACGCCGGTCGTCGTCGTGCGGAACTTCGAGTTCGGCGACCACGACGGGAGCGACGCCCACTTCCGGGACGTCGAGACCGACCTCGTCCGGCAGGCGATCCGCGACTGGAGCGGCGACGGGTAAGACCCAAGCCGGGGCCGCCCGAGAGTTGTGTATGACCTACGTCCCCGGCGCGCGGTTCGGCGTCGAGTTGGCTCCCGAACACCCGGTCGAGCGGGTCGTCGACCTCGGCGTCGCCGCGGAGGCGGCGGGCTTCGAGGACGTCTACCTGAGCGTCCACTACAACAACCGCGACCCGTTCGCCGCCCTCGCCCGGCTCGCGGAGCGGACCGACCGGGTCGGGATCGGTCCCGGTGTCGCCAACCCCCACGACCGGCACCCGCTCACCCTCGCCTCGCAGGTGGCGACGCTCGACGAGGCGAGCGACGGTCGGGCGCGGTTCGGGATCGGCCCGGGCGACCCGACGACGATGCGGGCCCTCGACGCCGCCGACGACCGTGGCCTGCGGCCCGTCCTGGAGACGTTCAAGACCCTCGAACGGCTGTGGGCCGGCGAACGTGTCGACCACGACGGGACCTTCGCGGCTGTCGACGCCGGCCTGAACTACGAGCCGCCACAGGGGGCGTCGATCCCGGTCCACGTCGGCGGCGAGGGCCCACAGATGTGCCGGATGGCCGCGAAACACGCCGACGGTCTGCTGTTCAACGGCTCGCACCCGGACGACCTCGCGTGGGCGCGCGACCAGGTCGAGGACGGCCTCGACGAACGCCCGGACAGCCGCGGCCCGTTCGCGCTGGCGGCGTACGCGAGCGTCAGCGTCGCCGACGACGACGCGGCGGCGCGCGAGGCCGCCCGCCCGCCGGTGGCGTACATCACCGCGGGGATGGCGCCGCCGGTGCTCGACCGGCACGGGGTCGACCCGGACCGGGCCGACGAGATCGGGAGCCGCCTGAGCGCCGGCGCGTACAGCGAGGCGTTCGACCTCGTGACGCCCGCGATGGTCGACGCGTTCTGTATGGCCGGCGACGTCGAGACGGTCGCAGCCCGGATGGACCGGGTGCTCGACCACGCCGACGGGCTCGTCGTCGGGTCGCCGCTCGGGCCTGACGTGGACGCGGCGCTCGACCTCGCGAGCGAGGCGTACAGCCGCGCGACCTAGCGCTCCTCGGGCGGCGACCGAACGAGCGCCGTCGGGTCGACACCGATCGCGTCGAGCGCAGCCCCGGCGACGAGGTAGCCCAACACCGCAGTCGGGACGACGGTGAGGACGGTTCCGGCCGCGAGCGAGACCAGCGCGAGCGGGTCGATCGGCTGGCGGAGCGCGACCTCCGTCGTGAACACCACGATCAGCCGAACGACGCTGCCGAGGAGCGTGACGACGAGGTCGAGAAGCGTCGGCATACGCCGGTCTTCGACCGTGACGGCATTATACTTACTCTACTCCCGCGTCGGCGCGCGCTCGAACCCCCGAGCGAGCGTCGCTGGCGCGACGGAGAGCGCCGTCGGCCGGCCGTGTGGACAGGCGTACGGCTGCTCGCAGGCCGCGAGTGCGTCGAGCAGGCGGCGGGCGTCCGCCTCGTCGACCTCGTCGCCGGCCCGGAGCGACGGGTGGCAGGCGAGGTCGGCGAGGCGGTCGGCACGCGGGTCGGGGTCCGCGCCGCCACGCAGGGCGTCGACCGCGTCCCCGAGCGCGTCGGGGCTCGCGGCCCGCCCGAACGGCGCCGGTGTCGCCCGCACCCGGACCGCCGTCCCGCCGAACGGCTCCGCCTCGAAGCCGAGGCGAGCGAGGGCGTCCGCCCGCTCGCGGACCGTCTCGACGCCCCCGGGGTCGAGGTCGACTGTCGCCGGCGGGTCGAGGCGCCGCGAGGGGACACCCTCGTCGACGGCGGCCCGGAGGCGCTCGTAGTTCACGCGCTCGTGGGCGGCGTGCTGGTCGACCACGAGGAGGTCGTCGTCCGCCTCACAGAGCAGGTACCGCTCCCGGTACCCCCCGACCACCCGCGCCGCCGCGAGCGGCCCGTCGCCGTCGACGGGCGCGAGCGCGTCCCCGAGGTCCGTCGACGTCTCGGCGACGCGCGCGAGGTCCGCCGTCGAGAGCGCGTCCGCGACGGCGCGCTCGACTGCCGCCGCGACCGCCTCTGCGTCGCGCAGGCCGACCCGCTCCTTCGCGGGGTGGACGTTCGGGTCGACCGCGCCGGCGGGGAGACCGACCCGCACGACCGCGACGGGATGTCGGCCGTCGGGCAGGAGCGACCCGTAGCCGCGCTCGGCTGCGTCGCGGAGCGCTCCCGCGGCCGAGAGCGGCCGCCCCCGGACCGCGACGTGGACGTGGTCGGTGCTCGCGCGGGTCGTCGAGGGCGCGGCGAGGAGCCCACGGACGCGGACGGCGCCGTCGGCGTCGCTCTCGCCCGCCCCGGCTGTCCCGGCTGCCTCCACCGCGGTCGCCGCCCGGGCGACGTCCCGGCCGTAGACCGCGAGGACGGCGTCACGGACGCCCGTGCCCGGCGTCGAGAGCGTCTCCCGGTCGTCGTGGACGAGGCGGACGGCGACGTCGGGGCGGCAGCAGGCGTACCGCGCGACGAGGTCACTGATCCGCCCGAACTCCGTCCGGGGTCCGGCGAGGGACTCGCGGCGCGGCTCGCGGTTGAAAAAGAGGTCGCGGACGGTCACGGTCGTCCCGCGGCCGCGGGCGACCGGCTCGACCGACTCGACCGTTCCGCCCGCCGCGACGACGCGGGTCCCCTCGTCACCGCCGTTGTTCGTCTCCAGTTCGAGCCGCGAGACCGACGCGACCGCGGGCAGGGCCTCCCCCCGGAACCCCAGCGTGTCGACGGCGTCTAGCTCTGCCGCGCCGCGTATCTTCGAGGTGGCGTGGCGCTCCAGCGCCCGCCGTGCGTCCCCGCGGGCCATCCCGTGTCCGTCGTCCCGGACCCGAACCAGGTCGGTGCCGTCGCCCGCGACGGACACCTCGATACGGTCCGCCCCGGCGTCGAGGGCGTTGTCGAGGAGTTCGGCGACGACCCGCGCGGGCCGGGTGACCACCTCGCCGGCGGCGATGCGGTTCCGCGCGGCAGCGTCCAGCCGCTCGACGGTCACTCCTCGCCCTCCAGCGCCCGCTGGAGGTCGTGGAGCGTCGTCAGCGCCTCCAGCGGCGTCGTCGTCGCGAGGTCTATCCCGGCGACGCGCTCGGCGACCCGGGCGGCGGCCCCGCCGCCGTCGGCACGCGAGTGGACAGCCGCCGCTCCCGTGTCGCCATCGTCCTGCCCGTCCGGCGCTCGCTCGCTCACCAGCGCCCGCGCCCGCTCGACCACCGACGGCGGCACGCCCGCCGTCCGTGCCACCTCGATGCCGTACGACGACGACGCGGCGCCCGGCGCGACCCGGTGGAGGAAGGTCACGTCCTCGGGGCCGTCGCCGTCGCGCGCGACGCGGAAGTGGCGGTTCCGCACCCGGGGACGCTCGTCGGCGACGGTCGTGAGGTCGTGGTAGTGGGTGGCAAAGAGCGTCGTCGCGCCGGCCTCGTCGTGGAGGAACTCGACGGCGGCGCGGGCGATCGCCCGACCGTCCGTCGTCGCCGTCCCGCGGCCCACCTCGTCGAGGAGGACGAGCGAGTCCTCGTCCGCGCCGTGGAGGATCTCGGTCAGTTCGGTCATCTCGCGCATGAACGTCGACTGCCCGCCGGCGATGTCGTCGCTCGCGCCGACGCGGGTGAACACCCGGTTTACGACCGGGAGGCGTGCCTCGTCAGCGGGGACGAACGAGCCGGCCTGGGCGAGGACGACGGCGAGCGCCACCTGTCGCATGTACGTCGACTTGCCGCTCATGTTCGGCCCGGTGACGACCGCCACCTCGCCGCGAGCGAGGTCGGTGTCGTTCGGGACGAACTCCGTCGTCCGCTCGACGGTCGGGTGCCGGCCGGCGCGCAGTTCGAACCGGTCGGCGCCGACCGACGGCCGGCAGTAGTTTCGCTCCGCGGCGACCGTCGCGAGCGAGACGAGCGCGTCGAGCCGCCCCAGGACGTCCGCGAGCGCCTGTATTCGTGGAGTCTCGTCGGCGACCGCGCCACGCAGCTCGCGGAACAGCTCGTACTCCAGCGACTCGGCCCGCTCTGCCGCGCCGAATATCTCCTCCTCGCGGCGCTTCAGCGCCGGCGTGTAGAACCGCTCGGCGTTTTTCAGCGTCTGCCGGCGCGTGTAGTCGTCGGGCACCCGGTCGAGGTTCGCCTCCGTCACCTCGATGTAGTAGCCGTGGACCTGGTTGTGGCCGATCTTCAGCGAGTCGATGCCGGTCCGCTCGCGCTCGCGCGCCTCCAGGTCGGCGACCCACTCGCGGCCCGCCCGCGCGGTCGAACGCAGGTCGTCCAGCCGCTCGTCGTACCCCTCGCGAACCACCCCGCCCTCGGTCAGTTCGACCGGCGGGTCGTCGACGAGCGTCTCGTCGACCCGCTCGCGAACGCCCGCGAGGGGGTCCAGCTCGGCGCGGAGGTCGGCGAGCGCGTCCAGCCCGTCGAGCGCCGCGCGCAGGTCGGGGACGACGGCGAGCGTCGCGGCGAGCGCCCGGAGGTCACGGGCGTTCGCGCGCTCCCGCGAGACCCGGCCCGCGAGCCGCTCGAGGTCGTAGACGTCACGCAGGCGGTCCACGAGTTCTGCGCGGGCCACGCCGGCGTCGCGGAGCGCCGCCACCGCGTCGTGACGCGCGGCGATCCGGTCGGGGTCGACGAGCGGGCGGCGGAGCCACGACGCGAGCGTCCGGCGCCCGAGCGCCGACGACGTCTCGTCGACGACCGACACCAGCGGCGTACCGTCGCCGACGCCGCGGCTCTCGAACAGCTCGAGCGACCGGCGGGCGGCGGGGTCGAGGCGCAGCGACTCCCGCGGGTCGTAGCGCGAGACCCGGGTGACGTGGCCGAGGGGGCCGTCGTCGCCCTGCGTGTACTCGGCGTAGCCGAGGACCGCGCCCGCGGCCCGCACCTCGCCCGGGTCGTCAAGCACCGCAGACGGGTCGGCGACGTAGCGCGCGAGCGTCTCGCGCGCCGTCGCCGGGTCGAACCGCTCCTCGTCGACGCCGGTGACCATCGGCTCGGCGTCGAGGTCCGGCGTCGGGTCGTCTGCCGCGGGGCCGACGAGCAGCTCTGCCGGGCCGAGGCGCGCGAGTTCGTCGCGGAGGGTCGCGGCGTCGGGCGCGCTCGTGACGAGGCACTCACCGGTCGAGACGTCGACGGCGGCGAGGGCGTGGCGGGCGCCGTCGGCGTCTCCCTCGCCTGCTCCGCGGCTCCCCGTGTCGCCGCTCCGCTCCGCGGACCGACCCTTCGGGTCGCCCCGCGCACGCTCCGTCGTCGCTCCCCGCTTCGCTTCGTGGCCCGCTCCCTCCGGTCGCACGCCACGCGAGCGCACCACGCTCGCCACGTACCGCGCGTCCGGCGCGAGCAGGTCGTCGTCGACGACGGTGCCGGGCGTGACGACACGCGTCACCGCGCGGTCGACGAGACCGTTCGCCTGCTCTGGGTCCTCCACCTGGTCGGCGATCGCGACGCGGTAGCCCGCGCCGAGGAGCCGCTCGACGTAGCCCGCGGCGTTGTCGACGGGGACGCCGGCCATCGGGTAGGTGCCGGTCGAGTCCTCGCGCTCGGTGAGGGTGAGTTCACAGACCCGCGCGACGGTCTCGGCGGCCTCGCAGAAGGACTTGTAGAAGTCCCCGACACGGAACAGCAAGAGCGCGTCGTCGTGGCGCCGACAGCAGTCGACGTACTGCGCCAGCATCGGCGTGAGGTCGTCGTCGCCGGCCATCGCCGGCGGCGGCCCGGTGACGTCGGGCGCGTCGGTCATGCGCGACAGCCGGCGCCCCGGCGGCAAAAGTCGGTCGGCTGTGGCGCCGGCAACAGAGTTAGGACCACCGGGCGACATTCTCTCCCACGACCGCCGTCCCGGCGGCGTCTCTCGGACATGACCGACGGACAACAGGCCACCGACCCCACAGCCACGAGCCGGTCGACGGACACAGAGCCGCTGAGCGTCGACGACGCCGCCGACCTGACCGCCAGCATCGTCGAGAACGTCGAGCGGGTCATCGTCGGCCAGCACGACGCAATCGAGGATATCCTCGTCGTCGCGCTGGCGCGCGGCCACCTGCTCCTCGAGGACGTGCCGGGCGTCGGAAAGACGATGCTCGCGCGGGCGATCGCGGCCTCGGTCGACTGCTCGTTCAAGCGCGTCCAGTTCACGCCGGACCTCCTGCCCGCCGACGTCACCGGCGTCAACGTCTTCGACCAGCGGACCCAGGAGTTCGAGTTCCAGTCCGGCCCCGTCTTCGCGAACGTCGTCCTCGCGGACGAGATAAACCGCGCGCCGCCGAAGACCCAGGCCGCGCTGCTGGAGGCCATGGAGGAGCGACAGGTGACCGTCGACGGCGACACGCGGGCGCTGCCGGACCCGTTCGTCATCATCGCGACGCAGAACGACGTCGAGGCCGGCCAGACGTACGAACTGCCGATGGCCGAGGTGGACCGGTTCAACAAGAAGCTCCGGCTCGGCTACCCCGACGAGGCGGCAGAGACAGAGCTCCTGGGCCGGGTCACCGGCGACCACCCGATCCAGTCGCTGGAGGCCGTGGCCGACACGGAGGACCTGCGTCGCGCCCGGCAGACCGTCACCGAGGTGGACGTGCGCGAACCGGTGCGGAACTACGTCGCGCGGCTGGCGGCCCACACCCGCGAGCACGCCGAACTCGGGGTCAGCCCCCGCGGCGCGATCGCGGTGATCCAGGCGGCACAGGCCCGCGCGGTGCTGGACGGACGCTCGTTCGTCACGCCAGACGACGTCCAGGGCGAACTCCAGAGCGTCTGGGCCCACCGGGTTCGACCGGGCAACCGGACGAGCACCGGCGCGGACGTGGTGGCAGCCGCACGCTCGGCGACGCCGGTCGAGTGATGATCCGGCCGACCCGCCGTGGGATCGGGCTGCTCGCCGTCGCCGTCGCCGCGGCTGCTCTCGCCGTCGGCTTCGGACCGCGCTCGCTCGGTGCGGTCGTCGTCCCCGCCGCCGTCGCGCTGGCCGCCGGCGTCGTACAGGCGTTGCTTGCCCCCCGACCGACCGTCGAGCGGATCCTCCCGCCCGACGGCCACGCGGGGCGCGAGTCGACCGTCGTCCTCGGGTTCGACGTCGACGACCCGTACCCCGCGACCGTCGACGACCGGCTCCCGTCGGCTGTCTCGACGGCGGACCTGCCCGCCGAGACGGTGCTCGGGCGCGACCCGGTTCGGTACCGGGTCCGGCTCGAGCGGCGCGGGCGCCACCGGGTCGGCCCGGCGACGGTGCGCTCGACGGACGCGCTCGGGCTGGTCGCGGGGACCCGGACCGTCGGCGAGGCCGAGAACGAGAACGAGAACGAGAACGAGAACGAGAACGAGAACGAGAGCGTGCTGGTCTACCCGCCGGTCCGACCCCTGCCGACGGCGGCTGCCGCGCGCCTGCGCTCCCGCGTCGCCGGCGACGCCCGGACGGAGCGCGACGAGTTCGACGGGCTGCGCGAGTACGTCCGCGGCGACGCGCTCCGTAACCTGAACT
>JAQCMY010000088.1 GCA_028274865.1 Haloferacaceae archaeon
GCGAGCCGACCGAGCGACGACCGGCCCTCGACGTGAGCGACGAGGTCGTCCGGGACGGCGACGCGCTCTTTGGTCGAGCCGAGGACGAAGTCGCCGGGGTGGAGGACGAACTCCTCGCCCTCCGGGACGTCCGTCGACTCGACGTACTCCTCGACCTCGTCGGCGCGGTCGGGGTGGATACAGGAGATGTTCGCGCGCTGGAACTCGAGGAACTCCGTGCCCAGACGGAGGTCGACACTCGCCGGCTGGACCTGCCGCTCGACGTCCGAGATCGGGTCGATCCGGAGGTCGCCCGTCTCCAGCCGCGCGAGGATGTCTCGGTCGGAGAGGATCACAGCCGTTCCGGGAGGGCCGGAGCAAAGTAGCTCCCGGTCGCCCCGCGGAGTCCGGCCCGGCACGGCAGGTATTTCCGCTCGCTGGCCCGACCGGTCGGCGTGAAGCAGGCAATCGTCGCGCGCGCCGACCTCGGACTCGGGGCCGGAAAGCTCGCCGCGCAGGTCGCACACGCCTCGCTGTCGGCGTACGAGGACGCCGACAGTCGGAGCCGCCGAGAGTGGAAGGGGTCGGGACAGACGAAGGTGGTGCTGTCGGCAAACGGCGAAGACGCCCTCTTCGGCCTCGCCGACGGCGCCGAGCGCCGCGGACTCCCGAACGCGGTCGTGCGCGACGCCGGCCGCACCGAGGTCGACCCCGGCACCGTCACCGCGCTCGCCGTCGGGCCGGGTCCGGAGACGGACGTCGACGCCGTGACCGGCGACCTCTCGCTCTACTAGTGCGCCGCGCACCCCCGCCGGACCGGGCGGTCGGAGCCGCGTGGTACGCGAGCGACGCCGACGGGACCGGCGGCTGCCTGCGCAGCCGGCCCGAGGACTTCCGGGTCGAGGAGGTCGAGACGGTCACGCCCGACCCGCTCGGCGCCGACCCCGGCTCGTACCCCTGTCTGCTCGTCCGTGCGACGCTCCGTGAGTGGGAGACGACCCACTTCGCGCGGCGCCTCGCCGCCGCGATTGGCGCCAGCCGCGAGCGCGTCTCGTGGGCGGGGACGAAAGACCGGAACGCGGTCACGACGCAGCTGTTCACCGTCCGCGGGGCGACGCCGGAGGACCTGCCGGCTCTCGGCGACGCGGAGCTAGAGCCAGTCGGCCGGCTGGGCCGGGACCTGACGTTCGGCGACCTCGCGGGCAACCGCTTCGCGGTGCGGGTCCGGGAGGCCGACCGGCCCGGGAACGCCGCGGCGGTGACGGCAGCCCTGCGGGCCGACACGGACGACGAGGCGGGCGACCAGACGGTCGCAGTCCCGAACTACTTTGGCCACCAGCGGTTCGGGAGCGAGCGCCGGGTCACCCACGAGGTCGGGCTGTGTCTCCTCCGTGACGACCCGCGCGGCGCGGTGCTGGCCTACTGCGGGTCGCCGTCCGACGCCGAACCCGACGACACCCGCTCGGCGCGGACGTTCGTCGACGAGCAGGCGGGAACGACGGCGCCGCGGTGGGGCGAGGCAGCCGGGCGGATGCCGGGGCCGATGGACCACGAGCGGGGGATGCTCTCGCGGCTGGCCGAGCGGGACGTCACGGCAGAGTCGCCCGACGAGGACTGGCTGTGGGCGCTCTCGGCGGTTCCGTCGGCGCTCCGGCGCCTGTTCGTCAACGCCGCGCAGTCGCTCGTGTTCAACCGCGTCGTCTCGGCCCGACTGGAGCGGGGCCTCCCGCTCTCCGAGCCGGTCGCCGGCGACGTGGTGGCGTTCGCCAGCCGGTCGGGGCCCGACGGCGCGCCGCCGCGGGCCGACCCCGACCGGACCCAGCGGGTCGACGCCGGCCGGGTCGACGTCGTCGCGCGCCACTGCCGGCGCGGGCGGGCGTTCGTCACCGCGCCGCTGGTCGGGACGGAGACGAGCCTCGCGGACGGCGACCCCGGCGACCTGACGCGGGCGGTCCTCGACGACCTCGGCCTCGACCCGACGGACTTCGACCTCGCCGAGGCGTTCGCGTCGACGGGGACGCGCCGGGCGGTCCAGGTCAGAACCGCCGTTTGCCGCGAGGCCGCGGCGGACGACGGCTACCGGCTCCGGTTCGCGCTCCCGCCGGGGTCGTACGCCACCGTGCTCTGCCGCGAGTACCTGAAGGTCGACCCGGCGCGGCGCTGAGGGAGCGGACGACTCTTGTGCGCCCCGGTCGACTGTCGGAGCGTGTACTGCGGGGAGTGCGGGTCGCCGCTCGACCGCCCGGGCGACTACTGCCTGGTCTGCCGGACGGCGAACGCCGACGCCGTCGTCGTCGACTGCGGGCCGGGGCGGACGACGGTGACGGTCCTCGACGACGACGAGGCCGTCGGCGAGACGACGGTGACGACGACACCGGAGGACGACCCACAGACCGAGCGCCGGCAGGTCCGTAACTACGCGGGCCGGGTCGCCGACGAGGTGCGGCGCAAGCGCCCGGAGGCGGTCTACGTCGCCGGCGACCGGCGGGTCGTCGCGGCGCTCCGTGCCGACCTCCACCACGCGCTGAAGCGCGTCCCGGGCGACGACCCGGTCGCCGCGGCGGCGACGGGACGGGGCGACCGGGCGCTCGCCGTCGTCGAGGCCGCGCCCGCAGAGAAGCTCGGCGGGTCACACTCGACGCTCATCGGCGAGCGCGACGGCTGGACGGCGATACAGGCCGTCGCGGGCCACCCGCACGTCAAGAAGGTGATCCCCGGTCCGATCGACGCCGGCGGGTCGTCGACACGCGGCGGCGTCCGGGCGAAGGTGACCCGTGCCGACGCGAACGGCAACGTGCGGATGATCCTCAGAGACGGGTCGAGCGTCCAGGAGAACCGCGTCGTCACGACCGCGATGGACCGCGAGAGCGGCGAACGGGTGCGCGCGGACCTCGACGAGGCGCTGGCGGAGACGGATCTCGCGGCTTGACGGGCCGTCGGCGGGACTCGCAGGGTTTAACAGCCTGTCGGAGGTATCTCTGCTTACTATGGCCAACAAGAAGGCAGGCGAAGTCGGCAGCGCCGGCCGCTTCGGCGCGCGGTACGGCCGGGTCGCCCGCCGTCGTGTCAAGGAGATCGAGGCCGACACCCAGTCGGCGACCGTCGACGGCGACGACGTCACGCGCGTCGGGACGGGCATCTGGAAGAACGAGGAGACGGGCGAGACGTTCGCCGGCGGGGCCTACCGGCCCGAGACGCCCGGCGGGCGGCAGGTCCAGCGGTCGATCCGCGCGGCGCTGGCGGAGACCGGCGACGCGGACGCGGACGCGGACGCGAGCGAGGACGAGGCCTGAGGATGAGCTACAAATGCTCGCGGTGCAAGCGCGACGTCGAACTCGACGAGTACGGCGGGGTCCGCTGTCCGTACTGCGGTCACCGGGTGCTGCTCAAGGAGCGCAGTCCCGACATAAAGGAAGTGTCCGTCGAGTAGGCCGGTGGCCGGCGACACCGACCCGGGTCGGCCACACGAGGCGGTCCTCCGGTTCTCCTGCCCCGACGAGCGCCACGCTCGGCTCGTGACCGACAGCGTGGCCGTCGAGGAGGCGGCGGTGGCCACCGTCGACGACCGCTCGCGGACGACGGTCGACCGGGCCGACGACGAGGTGGTCGTCCGGGTCGTCGCCGCCGACCTCGTCGCACTCCGGGCCGCGTGCGGGACGTGGACACGGCTCGTCCGCGTCGCCGAACGGGTGGCCGGCGAGGACTGATGTCGTGGGTTTTTCACGCTGTGGACCGCTACCTCTGGTATGCAGGGTAACCTCCCCCCGGAGGCGCAGGAGAAAGTCGAGGAACTGCAGGACCTACAGGAGACCGCCCAGCAGGTGGCACAGCAGAAACAGCAGGCCGAGGAGGCGCTGTCGGAGTCGCAGGCGGCGCTGGACGCCCTCGAGGAGATAGACGAGGACGCGACCATCTACCGGCAGGCCGGCGAACTGCTCCTGGAGGCCGACTACGACGGCGCAGCGGAGAACCTGAACGAGAAGGTCAGCTCCCTCGAGGTCCGCGTCGAGTCGCTCGAGAAGCAGGAGGAGCGCGTCCGCGGCCAGTTCGAGAGCCTCCAGCAGGAGCTCCAGCAGCTGCTCGGCGGCGGCGGGGGCGCGCCGCCGGGGCCGGGCGGTCCGGGCGCCGGCGACTGAGTCCGGAGCCGTGTCCGACGGTCCGAGCGACGCGACGGTGGTCCAGACGGCTGCGGAGGCAGCCGAGGGCGTCGTCTTCGGCCACTACCGCAAGTCCGGCGTCGACGACCTCGACGTGACCGTCTCGTTCGATGGCGGGACGCTGTCGGTCGACGTCTACCTGAACCCGGGCGACGGCACCGACCCTGACCCCGACGCGGTCGTCGACGAGGCGGTCGCCGCCGCGGAGGCGGCGGTCGACGACCTGTTCGGCTAGGCGAGAAAGAACACGAGGAGACTGACGGCGACCGCCGCGAGAATAACCGCCGCGGCGAGCGCCCCGCCGATGGAGACGACGGCGTTCGCGTGCGACGCGAGCGTCTCCGTGCGGTCGTTGCCGAACACGGTCACCCGCGCGCGCTCGGTTGCGGTCGCGCTCTCGACCGGTTCGCGGTCCGCGAGGGCCGCGGCGGTCAGGTCGTCGACGAGTGCGACCAGCGCGTCGTTGTCTACCTTCTCGCCGACCTGGTTGTCTGCCTCGACGGTCGTGACGATGTGGGTGTCGGTCGTCATCACCTCGGCGGCGTCGACGCGGCTGGCGATGCGGTCGAGAATTCGCCGGCGCAGCCCCGGGATCATGTTGTTACCGTCGACGAGCACGTAGGCGGTCGTCTGCCCGGCGACGTCGACGACTGCGACCCGGACGCCGAGCGGGCCGATCCCCTCGACGGGGTCCCAGTCCGTCTCGTCCCACGCGACGCCGAGTCGGAGCGGCGCCGGGGACCGCTCGACGAGCCGGGCTCCCGTCTCCTCGGCGCCGTCGTGGAGGTCGAACGCCCGCTCGCTCCCCGGCGCGACGTGGGGGATCTCGTCGACGTCGAGACCGACGTTGCAGTTGTGCGCGTCGACGAGGAGGACCTCCTCCAGCCCGGTCGACTGGGCGGCGAGGCGGGCGGGCATCCCCGCGCCGAACTGGACGTCGTCTGCGGCGCCGGGGGCGAACGTCGAGACGAGGAGCGCGCTGTCGCCGAACCGCTGGCCGAGCATCGACGCCTCGCCGCGCTCGACCTGGACGCTCTGGGTCGCCCCGCCGTCGAACCGGAGCCGCGACTCCGCGCGGGCGACGGCGTCGAGCACCGAGTCCACCTCCCGCTCGGTGACGAGATTGAAGTCGTGGCCGGCGGTGGCGTGGGGCGCGAACGCCAGCCCCTCTGTCGACCGCGCGACCCGTTCTGGCAGGTTCCCGCCGCCGATCTCGCCCATCGGACCGGGGTGGACCATCGGGAGGACGAACCGGGCCTTCTCGGTCCCGTCGGGGCGGCGGAAGGCGAGGAGCGAGACGGGGACGACCGCCTCCTCGCCGAGGTCCTCGAAGAACGTCTCCAGCTCGTGGGAGTCCTCCGCGACGTAGCCGACGAAGCCACGCAGGAAGTCGAGCATCGACACGCCGAGGCTGCGGCGCCACGGTCGGTCGACGACGCGGAGGAAGCCGTACACCGCGACGGCGTAGATACCACACGTGACGCCGAGCAGGACGAAGTGGTTCGGCCCGATCGCCGTGAGCGCCGGCGGCGCCTCCTCGGTGCGGGAGAGGTACGGGAACAGCTGCGGGAGGTAGGCGCTCAGTACCGGGCCGCCGAACTCGAGGAACCGGAGCGTCCCCGAGTAGACGAACAGGAGGACAGCCGCGGCGAGGGTCTGGATGCTGGCGGGAACGGCGGCGACGAGGATAGAGGAGCGCGAGACGGCGAGGACGACCAGGAGGCGGAAGGCAAAGACAGAGGCGAGTGCAACCACCAGTGCGTCGTAGACGAACCGCTGTGCAAGCGGCGTCAGCACGTCGACGACGCCCGCGGTCATGACGATGACGACGAGAATCAGCTCCGACGCCAGCGCGAGCAGCGACGACCGACTGTAGGTCAGTCGTCCGCCGAGGAATCGGTCGACACCCGTCGTGGCGAACGCGGCGACGACGGTTGGCACCCCGATGAAGAACACGCCCTCCCACGCGTCCTGGCCCAGGACGAGGATCCGCGACCAGCCGGAGGCGTTCTGCCCGGCCTCGAAGGCGGCGACGCCGGTGACAGCCGCCAGCGCGAGGGCGAACCCGAGGCTGGCGTACCACCGCGGCGCGCGGAAGACGAACCGCGACAGCCCGGCGAGGTCACTCTGTGTCGTCGTCACTGCGCTACGGTGCGGCGGGCCGCGTCCTAAACCCCACCGCTTCCCGCCGCCGCCGCCGTCCGCTCGCAGACGGCCACGAAGTTCTCGAACACCGCCGCTCCCTCGGCGGTGTGGGCAACCTCGGGGTGCCACTGGACGCCGAACAGTCCCCGGTCGGGGCTGCTCATCGCCTCGACGGCGCAGACGTCGCTCTCCGCCGTCCGGACGAAGCCGGGCGGGGTCGTCACGACCTCGTCGGCGTGACTCGCCCACGTCCGCGTCTCCGGGGCGAGCGGGCCCACGAGCGGGTCGTCCTCGTCGAGAACCCTGACCGTCACGTCGGCGTAGCCGCCGTAGTCGCCGGACGCGACCTCGCCGCCGAGCGCCGCCGCCATCACCTGGTGGCCGAGGCAGATACCGAGCACCGGCCGCCCGTCGTCGAGATACGCCGCACACCGGCCGATCCGGTCGATGCTCGGCCCGCCCGAGAGCACGAACCCGTCCGCCCGGACCTCGTCGGGCGGCGTCTCGTTGTCGACGATGTCGGCGGTGACGCCCATGTCCCGGAGCGCCCGCTCCTCGAGGTGCGTGAACTGTCCGTGGTTGTCGACCACGGCGATACGGGTCATATCTCGCGGTAGACGGGCGCGGGCAAAAGCCTACGCCTCTCCGGCAGCCACGCGCGTGTCGAGTGACTCGGCGTGCCCGTTCCGGCGCTCGACGGTCAGTCGCGGCGCTCGCTCGCCGGCTCGAACGCCTCGGTCACGACCCGCGACCGGCGCTCCTCCCGGGCGGCCAGCGCCTCGGGGGCCGGCGAGGCGTCGTCGTCGACCCGCGCCCACGACTCGTGGACCTTCGCGTGACACCAGCGACAGAGACCGACCGTTATCTCGTGGCCCGTCTCGCCGTCCGGGTACGCGAGGTGGTGCTCCTCGACGAGCGGTCGGCGGTCGTCGACGCCGTCGGCGACCGGGAGTGCCGCGAGGCCACACCGGACGCACTCGCGGGTGTCGGTCGTCGCGCGGTACTCCTCGCAGTCCCGGAACGCGCCGTCGGCGGCGACGCAGGCGAACCCGTCGCGCCGGCGCGCGGCGACGAACCCGGCGGGGGCCTCGCGCCGACCCCGTGCGGTCTCGAGTGCGAGCCGACAGCGCCCGTCGTCGGTCAGGTGGTCACACCGACCCGCGTGCTCGTACGGGTCGTCGACGCCGACGGGCGTGCCGGACGGCGTCTCCTCCACGCCGGACCGGGGCGCCGGAGCGACAAAGTGGTTCCCCCGCGTAGCGTCGGCGTGCGCGTCGTCCACGAGGCGGAGGCGCCCCGAACGCTCGCCGACCACGTCGAGGTGGCCGACTCCGTCGTCGCCCGCGCCCGCGGCCTCACCTTCCGCCGGTCGGTACCGGACGGCTACGCGATGGTCTTCCCGTTCCGCCACGCCGACACCCGGCGGCTCCACATGGTCTTCGTCCCGTTCCCGCTCGACGCCGTCTGGACCGTCGACGGCGAGGTGACCGCCGTCGAGCGCCTGTCTGCGTGGACCGGCTACGGCGCGGCGCGGGCCGACAGGGTGTACGAACTGCCCGCGGGCGGCGCCGACGGCGTGGCAGTCGGTGACCGGGTGTGGACCGTCGAGGAGGAGACGCGCGCGACGGGAGAGCGGTTGGAGTGAAGTGGCCGGGCGCGAAACCGACCAGTGTGACGTTCGTGGTAGACGTAAAGCCCTCGGCCCGCCGGACGAACGGCGCGGTCGGACTGATGGTGAACCGCCGGGGGACGCGCCGGCGGTTCGAGGCCCGCGAGGACGCCGAGGCGTGGGCGAAGGGCCTCGCGGTCGCCGGCGGGCGGAGCGTCTGGGTGCGGGCGGCGAACCCGAACGACCGCACCGGCGCGGACGCCTACCTCGTCGGTCGCTACCGCGAACCGCAGAACGACCCCGTCGCGCCGCCGGGCGACCAGGCGGCGCTCCCGACTAGCTGACGACGGTGACGGGCACCGGCGAGTGTTCGACGAGCGACTTCGCGACGCTCCCGAGCACCCGCTCGCCCCGCTCGGACAGTCCCCGGTGTCCGACGACGATCCCGTCGTAGCCCTCCGCGGCGGCGAACTCGGGGACGACCTCGCGCGGGTCGCCGTGGAGGAGTTCGACCGTCACCGGGGCGCGCTCGACGCTCGCGGCGGCCTCCCTGAGGATTCGGCGGGCGCGGTCCTCGGCCTCGCCCTCGTCCTCGACGACGAGTCGGTCCCCGGCGGTCGGGTCGACGTCCGCCACCTCGTGGACGCCCGGGTCGACGGCGTGGACGGGCGTCAGCGACCCGTCGGTCGCCTCGGCCAGCCGTTCGGCGTGTGCGAGCGCGTTGTCGCTCTGTTCGGACCCGTCGACGGCGACGAGCAGACGCATGCCCGGACGTCGAGCGCGTGACTCAAGTGAATTCCGGCACCACCGCTCCGCGGCGCGGGTCCGGGAGTCCAGCCGGGCGTCCCCGGAGCTCTGCGGAGACGCGCTTCAGGCCGGTCACGTCACCCGGCTCCGTCTCCCGACACGACGGGAAAGGGCGTGTCACGGCGGTAGACCGTCTGCATCGGCAGCCCGTGGGCGTCTCGCGGCGGGTCGTCGCCCGGCGGGAGACGCCGTCTCTCGCCCGCGTCCGCGGCGGCTGTCAGCGCGAGCGCCGTCGCGTCGAGCAGGTCGTCGAGCCCGGTGTTCTCGCCCTGGCGGTCGAGTTCGCGCACGAGGTGGGTCCAGTCGCCGTGGCCGTACTCGTCGACACCCCGGAACGCCACCTGCCGCTCGAGGACGCCGACGGCGGTGTGTTTCGAGTGCTCGACGTCGTCGACCGCGAACGCCTGGAAGCAGACCTCGGGGTGTCCCTCGACGACGACCTCGGGGTCGCCGGCTCCGTCTGTCAGGAGGTCGTCGACGGCGGCGACGGCGGGCGCGAGACTCGCCGCCTGCGCCGAGAGACCCCCGCCCGTCACCCGGCGGTTGACCTCGCTCGCCGCCGCCCGCGTGACGTCCTCGTCGAGCGCCGCCCGCACGGCCTGCCGACCCGGCGCGGGGAACACCGTGGACCCGCGCTCCGGGAGCGCGTCGCGGGCGAGTCGGTCACAGGCCCGCGAGCGCCGCTCGACCGGAGTGCCGTCCTCGCCGACTGCGTAGTCGTCGGCCTCGTCGGGCAGGCCGACCGGCACGCCGACGACGACCCGCTCCGCGCCGGCGTTGTCGGCCCACAGCGCGGCGATATCGTCGTAGACGGCGACACCGGGTCTGTCTGTCTCGCCGTAGCCGACGGCGACCCACCGGCCGTCGGCACGGTCGACCCCGAGGTGGTCCTGCGGGAGCACACTCTGTCGGACAGCCGTCGGCTAATGAGTCTGTTCGTCCGCCGGCCACGGCCGTATAGAAACGGAGGTTCCCCATCCGGGGCAGAGGGGGTATTAGGAACCTCCACCAGTTACGAGTACGGGCGGGATATTGAACGCCGGTCATTTTATCAGGGTTCCTCACAGCCGTGAGCGGAGGCGGGTGGTCCGGTCGCCGCCGGCGTGTCTCTGTCCAGAGCAGTGTTCGGTCCGTGTCCGAAGCACACCCGTGGTGAACCCCCTCGCGGGCGGCGGCGACCCGCAGCCGACCGTGGACTACGTCGACGGTGACGACCGCTTCGACGACGACGGCGACTCCGTCACCGGTCCGCCCGACGCGGCTGTCGAGGAGGAGCCGACCGCGTCGTGACGCGCCGCTGTCTGCCGGCTCCGGGACGGGCGAGAGCGCGCCGAAGGGGAGCGTCTGTGGACTACGACGACAATCTACTGGTGACGGGCGACGAGTGACCCACGACGGTGGCTCTCGAGTTGCTGCTCGCGTACGCGCTCTGCCTCGTCGTCCCCTCGGTCGGCACGCTGGCCGCCGTGCTCGCCCTCTCGCGCCCGCAGCGTGGAGTGTTCACGACAACGCAGACAGAGCGGAATCTGTTCGGCGACGAGCGGTATCGGTTCCGCTCACGGTGGCATCGTCGGGCGTTCGGTGCGCTCAGCGTCTGTATCTTCCTCACGTTGTTCCTGCTCACGCTGTTCGTGGTGGACGCGGTTCTGATCGGGTGAGTACTCTCACGGCTGCCCCCTCCGCGCGATCGAGCCCTGTGGCGCCGGGACAGACCGGTCGGCGAACTCGCCTCGGGAGCAGCCCCCTCGGGAGCGACACCGGGCTCGCCGAACACCAACACGGCTGTCGGGTGGGCACCGCCGCGACTCGGTCACTCGGCGCTGGCACGGGTGTCGGCGAACGGCCAGAACTGCGGCACGTCGTCGGGGTCGCTCCGTTCCTCGGCAGCCGAAGCGGGTTCCGTGCGACCCACACGGGTATCCGTCTCCGAACGGTTCGCGCGGACCACCTCACGACGTCTGTACGACCAGAACCGACTGGAAGGGGGAACGCCGAGGGGGAGATTTGAACTCCCGAGTCCGTGTGGACAGTTGATCTCGAATCAACCGCCTTGACCAGGCTAGGCTACCTCGGCTCCAGCTTGGGTACCTCACGACCGCTGTTAAACGATCCGGATCGCGTCACCGTCGCGCCAGCACCCGGCCCGCGGCCCACCCGGCGATCGCGACCATCCCGCCCATCAGGGCGACGAGCGCGCCGCTCGCGGCGCTACCGCCGTCGACGAGCAGGCCGCCGAAGCCGACGAGAGCGAGCGTGATCGCGAGGTGGAACGCCAGGACCGCCCGCGGCGCGGTGAGTAGCGACGACGGCCGTTCGTCGGCGACCGACTCCGGGTCGATGACGGTCAGGAACCCGTCTGCCATACGCCTACGGGCGAGGGCGCCGCAGAAACGACTGTCGGTCGGGGACGGCTACGCGGTGACGAGGTAGGTCCAGCCGCCGCGGCGTTCGAGGTGATACGGCGCCCCGGACTGGTGGCGCGCGTGCGCTGCGACGCTCGCCGCTCGGAGATCCGTCACCTCCAGTCGGGTGGACGGGACGTCGCTGCTCGTCTGGCCGGCGTGTCCTGTTGCCGTACTGTCGGGTGGTGCCCGTCGCACTTGTGCGACAGCCTACCGCGGTGAAACTGAAACTGCGGGACGGCACAAGCGTTTAGCCCGCGTCTGGCCAACAGCGCACAGTGACGCGGTGCGCGGGGGGACGCGAGCGGTGAACGCCGGAGAGCGCCCGCGGCAGGGCCAGCTGCTCGTCGTCGTCGCCTGTCTCGCGGCTGTCGTCGTCGCCGCGACGGCGGTGCCGGGCGTCGCCGGGCCGGGGACGGGAAGCGACGAGAGCGGCGCGGACGGCGACGGCGGGTCGGGACAGGTGACGACCGACGACGACGACGGCGGCGGGAGCGGCGGCGGGGTCGGTATCGGCGACATCCTCCGCTGGCTGTTCGGCGAGGGCGACGGCGAGCGGCGGGTGCCGCCCGACTACGACGTGACCGTGGCGCCCGACCCCGTCCCGGGCCGGACGGTCGTCGTGACCGTCCAGCGGAACGGACGTCCCGTCGAGGACGCGGTGGTGTCGTTCGGCGACCGCCAGATCGGTCGGACGGACGCGGACGGACAGGTCCGGGGGCAGGTGCCGTACGGCGACGACGAGCTGGTCGTCCGTGTCCGGCCGCCGGACGGAGCACCGAGCGAGGCGGCGGCTGGACCGGTCGCGGCGCTCGACAGGGGGCGCTCGCCACAGGCAACACTGGGGTCGACGCCGGCGGTCGGTCCGGTCGACGACGGCCCCGTCGTCCGCCAGTCAGAGCCGACGGCGACGCCCGAGAACGTCACCGAGCAGTACCAGGTCCCGACCGACGCGCGGGTGCGGGTCGTCGGGCGCACGGACCCCGGCGCGACCGTCCGCGTCGTCGCGA
>JAQCMY010000094.1 GCA_028274865.1 Haloferacaceae archaeon
TTTCGGGCGCGGGTCCCGCCACGGACGAGGAGGAGTGTCGCCGCCGCCCGGCGGTCGCGCACCAGCGACCCCGCCGCCTCCGGGCCGGCGTCGACGGTGACAGCCGGGACGACGTCGACGGCTGCGTCGTCCGACGCCGCCTCCGCGCCCCGGACGACCAGCCCGTCGTAGCCCAGCCGCGCCGCCGCCGCGACGAGCGCGTCCGCCGCGGCGGCGTTCTCGGCGTCGACGGCCTCGTACACTCGCGGCCCTGTGAGGGCCGTCGACTTCCCGGTTACGGAGCGTCGAAAGCGTGAATAGCCACGCCCGAGTGGTGCAGAAACATGACACAGCACGCGGCTGGTCGCGCGCGAACGCTGGACAGTGTCGATGTCGTCGTCGACACCGACGCACACGTCACCGAGAGCGTCGACCAGCTGCTCGAGTACATGGACCCGGCAGACGAGGGGTTACGCCGGATAGTCGAGGACGCCGCCCACCCCGAACACGACATCTATTCCGTTGCCCACCCGACGCCGCCGTTCATCCACACGGACGCGTTCGGCGACGTCTACGGCGACCATCCGACCGGGACGGTAGAGGCAAAGCGCTCGGAGATGGACGAGTTCGACCTCGACTACTCGGTCCTGAACCCGACGCTCGGCCTCGCGCTCGCGACGGTGAACAACGACCGCGCCGCCGTGGCGCTGGCGAAGGCGTACAACGCCTGGATCCTCGACCAGTTCGTCGACGACGGACGGGGCGACATCCTCACGCCCGTGCTGGTGCCGCCGCAGGCGCCGGACAAGGCCGCCGAAATAGTCGACGAGCGGGCCGACGAACCGGGCGTGGTGGGGGTTCAGATCCCCTCGACCGGGCTGGTCCCGCCGCCGGGCCACCGGTGGTACGACCCGCTCTACGAGGCCGCAGAGGAGAACGACCTGCCCGTGATGTTTCACTCCGGGTCGGGAGCGACCGCCGACATCTTCCCGGTGTTGCGCAAGTGGGCCGAGACGTACGCCGAGGACCACGCGATGGTCCACCCGTTCACCGCGATGTGGAACCTCACGTCGATGCTCTTCCAGGCGGTGCCCGAGCGGTTCCCCGACCTCGAGTTCGTCTTCCAGGAGGCCGGTGTCGGCTGGATTCCGTACACGAAGTGGCGCCTCGACGACCACTACCTCGAGCTGTCCGACGAGGTGCCGGGGCTGGAGCAGCTCCCGAGCAAGTACGTCGACGAGCGGTTCCACTTCTCGACACAGCCGCTTGGCTACACCGGCGACCACCCCGAGCAGATGGCGAAGATGATCGAGCTCGTCGGCCCGGAGACGCTGATGTACTCCTCGGACCTCCCGCACCCGGACTTCGACCCGCCGGAGGAGCTGTACGACCGGGTCCGGGGCCACCTCGACGACGAGGCGGTCCGTGGCATCATGGGCGAGACGGCAGCCGACGTGTTCGACCTGTCGTGAGCGACGGCGGGCGGCGCCACCGCGTCGCACACGCAAACGAGGTCGCGGAGCCGGGCGACCGCGTCATCGTCGACGTCGAGGGACAGGAGGTCGCGGTGTTCAACGTCGACGGCGACCTCCACGCGCTCCCGAACTTCTGTCCGCACCAGGCCGCGCCGCTGTGCGAGGGCGACCTGACGGGACGGATGGTCGTCGGCGAGGACGGCTGGTCGTGGGAGTACGTCCAGCGCGGCGAGGTGGTCACCTGCCCGTGGCACGGCTGGAAGTTCGACGTGACGACCGGAGAGAACGTCAAGGACGATGCGGTCGCGGTGCCACACTACGAGGTCGAGCGCGACGGCGGCGACGTGGTCGTGCTCCGCTGAGCCGCACTCAGTCCCCGGCGGCCTCGCGCACCGCCGCCCGGAGCTCCTCGCTCGTCACGCCGTAGACGGTGTAGCCGTCGCCGTGGCGCCGGTGGTCGACCGACTGCACCGCCTCGTCGTCGACGACGAGCACCCACGCCCCGTCGGACTGGGGGTTGCGGGCGCGAAAGCGCACGTCGACGCCGAACTCCTCGGACAGCGCCTCGACGAGCGGCGGCGACAGCTCGTCGTCGGCCAGCCGCGGCGGGCGGTACGGTCGCATGCCGTGGGCGCGAAACTCCTCGACGTTCGCCCGCCACCAGTCCGGGTACGTCGACAGATCCTCGCCCTCGTACGGGTCCTGGTCGTCGTAGCCGGCCGGGAGCGAGGCCGGGCGTGGCTGGTCGTCGTCGGACACGGCGAGAGGTGGCGTCGCCGTGCCGATGAACGTTCGGCCTACCCCGTGGACCGGAGCCGGACACGGCCCTCGTGCCTGACGGTCTCGTACCCCTGCGCCGCGAGCGCCGCAGCGCGGTAGCGCCGCGCGACCAGCGACTGCGGGAGGCGTCGGAGGCCGAACCGGCGCTCGCTGCGCCACTCGACGACCGCCTCGGTCCGGTCGCCGTCGCGCCACACCGACGCCTCGTAGGTCGCCCACGGCTGCTCGTCTGCGGTCACGTCGAGTGTCACCACGTCGCCGTCCGCGCGCGGCGTGGCGACCACCGTCGTCGACCGGAGACCGAACAGGTACGACACCCTGTACCGGGCGCCGTCGCCGGCTGTTCGACGGCGTCGGCGATCCCCCACTGGAGCGCCAGCACGGGCGGGGTCGGTCCGGCGAGCGCACGCCGGACCGCGTCGGGGTCAGCGTCGGTCCGCAGGACCGTACGTCCCTCCGTCCGGAAGACGGGGAGCCGGAGTGTCAGGAGAAGTCCCGCGAACACCGCGAGCGCGAACGCGAACGGGAGGACGAGGAGGGCAGCGACAGCGACACCGCCCACGAGGACGGCGACGCCGGCGCCGACGAGACGTTCGGTGCGGCGGTACCGTCCGGCGACGCGGGTCGCTTCGGGCGGCGGGTCGACCAGGGCGGTGGAGGACACGGCAGGACGGCTGTGAGACGAGAGTGTATGCGTTGTGGATGCCCACAGGCTTAGGTGCGGGGCGGGCGCCGCGGCGAGTATGTCAGTCGAAGTCGGCGACGACGCACCGCGGTTCACGCTCCCGATCGCGCGGGGGCGGTCGTACAACGACATCGAGGAGTTCTCGCTGGAGGCGGCGCTCGGCGACGGGCCCGTCGTCCTCGCGTTCTTTCCCGCGGCGTTCACCAGCGGCTGTACGGACGAACTCTGCGCGTTCACCGACGGGCTGTCGGCGTTCGAACGCGTCGACGCCGACGTCTACGGCGTCAGCGTCGACCTCTCGTTCGCCCACAACGAGTTCATCGTCAAGGAGGACCTCTCAGTGGCGCTGCTCTCGGACCACGAACACGAGGTGACCCGCGCCTACGGCGTGGTACAGGAGGCGATGTACGGCCACTTCGAGGTGAGCCGGCGCGCGGTGTTCGTCCTCGACGAGGCGGGCGTCGTCGCCTACCGGTGGGTGCGCGAGGGCGACAACCCGGCGTTCGGCGAGTTCGTCGACGAGGTGGCCGAGGCCGCCGCGGCGGCGGCCTGAGGCCTACGGGTGCTCGCGCGTCAGGAGGTCGTCGACGGTCCGGCGCTCGCGGACCACGCGCGTCTCGCCGTCCTCGACGGCCACCTCCGCCGGTAGCGGCTGTGAGTGAAACTCGTTCGCGAGCTCCATCCCGTACGCGCCGGCGATCCCGACCGCGAGGAGGTCGCCGCGCTCCGGGCGCGGGATCGGCCGGTTCTCGCAGAGCGTGTCGGTGCTGGTACAGACCGGTCCGCCGACGGTGACGCGGTCCGGCTCGCGGTCGGGGGCGGTGACGTTCCGGACCGGGTGGTACGAGCCGAGCAGCGACGGCCGCATCAGCGTCGCGAGGCTGGCGTCGACGCCGACGACCGTCGGTCCGGGCGTCTCCTTCCGGGTGTTCACGCGGGTCAGGATCAGGCTGGCGTCTGCGACGACGTACCGTCCCGGCTCGACCGCGAGGCGGGTGTCGACGCCCGTCTCCGCGAGCGCGGCCCGCGTCTCGCGCGCCAGCGCGTCGAGGTCGAGCGCCGCCTCGTCCTCGCGGTACGGCACCGCGAACCCGCCGCCGACGTCGACGACGTCGACGCCGCCGACCTCGCGTGCGACCGCGCCGAGCCGTCTGGCGGCGTCGGGGTGGGTCAGGTCGCCGGCCATCCCGCTCGCGCCGTGGGCGTGGAGGCCGACGAGGTCGAACGGATACGCCTCGCGGACGGCCCGGGCCGTCTCGACGGCGCGCGGAACGGGGATTCCGAACTGCGCGTCCGGCCCGACCGCGAACGACTCGTGGGGGCCGCCGACCTCGCCCGGGTTGACCCGGAGGAGGAGGTCGCCCGCGAACCCCCGGTCGGCGAGGCGGTCGAGCGTGTCGACCGCGCCCGCGGTGACGCGCATACCGGGGTGGTCGGCCCACAGGTCGACGATCGCGTCGAGGTCGCGGTCCGGCGGATTGACCGCGGTGTACTGCAGCGAGTCCGGGTCGGCGCCGGCTTCGACCGCACGGCGAACCTCGTCGGCGGCGGCGCACTCGATCGGGAGCCCCTCGTCCAGCACCGTCCGCAGCACCGCCTGTCCGGTGTTCGCCTTCGCGGCGTACATCCGGTGGGCGTCGGGGAACGCGCGGGCGAGACGGCGGACGTTCTCGCGAACCCGGTCGAGGTCGGTGACGTACAGCGGGGTGTCGTGGGTCGCCGCGAGCGACGCCAGCAGGTCGGCGTCCCAGTCGGACACCCGCCGGACGGCGGGGCCGACCGGAGCACGCTCGGGGTCGGCTGCCGCGTCTCCTCGGCTCACTCCCGGAGCGCCTCCTCGCGCCGGGTCGCGTCCCGCGTGTCCTCGGCGACGTCCATCGCGACGACGGCGGGCTTGTACGCGCCGCCCGCGAACAGGTCGTGGTCGCCGATAGACGACTCGACGTACCGGGTGAACGCGCGGCGCTCGGGCGGGATCTCGCCGTAGATCACCGTCTCCTCGACGAGGTCGTAGACGGGCAGACGCGGGGTGAGCAGGGTGTTCTCCCCGACGACGGCGTTCTCGCCGACGTGAAAGCCCGAGACGATCCGACAGCCTGCGCCGATGGAGGCGCCGTCCTCGACGACCACGGGTGCGTCCTCGACCGGCTCGAGGACGCCGCCGATCAGCGTGTTCGCGCCGAGCTTGACGTTCGCGCCGACCTGTGCACACGACCCGACGACGTCACAGGAGTCGACGAGCGTCCCGTCACCCACGTGGGCGCCGACGTTGACGAACGACGGCGACATCATGATGCAGTCGCTCCCGAGGTGTGCGCCCCGACGGATCGTCGTCCCGTCGGGCGTGTTGCGCGTCCCGCGGGCGCCGAGGTCGTCGGTCCGGCGCAGGGGCAAGACGTCGTGGTAGTCGACGCCGCCGTGCTCGCGTGCAGCCGTCTCCCGCAGCCCGAAGTTCAGCAGGACGCCGCGCTTGACCCACTCGTTGACCGTCCAGCCGTCCGGCCCCGCGCCCGGTCCGGAGGCGGGTTCGGCGGCCCGGACCTCGCCGGCCTCCAGCGCCGCGAGGAACTCGTCGAGCGTCGCGAGGTCCGTCTCCGTCGCGCGCTCGGCGTCGAGGCCGTCCTCGTAGCGCGCCCACAGGCCGGCCACGTCGTCGGCGAGCCCGGCGGTCACGCGACCACCTCCCGGAACTCGTAGCGGCCGGGGTCGCGCCCCGACAGCCACGCCGCGGCGTCGAGTGCGCCCGCGGCGAACGGGCGCCGGGACTCGGCCCGGTG
The DNA here is from genome assembly GCA_028274865.1 of Haloferacaceae archaeon. Classification (GTDB taxonomy): domain Archaea; phylum Halobacteriota; class Halobacteria; order Halobacteriales; family Haloferacaceae; genus A07HB70. The sequence continues at coordinate 5,697 of JAQCMY010000094.1, forward strand.
GGTCAGGGTGACGGCCTCGGGGCCGCTCGCCACCAGCACCTCGTGTTCGCCCGCGACGCCGCCGGCGCGGCGGGCGTGGACGCCAACCTCGCCCTCCGACCGGGGCGCCTCGCCCTCGCGGCCGTGGACCCGCTCTGCCGCGGCGCCGCGGGCGTCGTCGACGTCCTCGAGGAGCGTCCGCGCGGTGCCGCTCGGGGCGTCGCGCTTCCGGTTGTGGTGGGTCTCGGTCAGTTCGACGTCGGCGCCGGGGAGCGCCTCGACCGCCTCGCGAACGGCCCTGCGGAGCGCCAGGACGCCCCGCGAGAAGTTCGCGGCGCGGAGCAGAGGCGTCCGTTCGGCGGCCTCGTCCAGCGCGGCCTCGCCGGCCTCGCCGAACCCGGTGGTGCCGACGACGGCTGGCGTGCCCGTCTCGGCGCAGGCGGCGACGTACCGCCGGGCTGCACCGGGGGCGGTGAAGTCGACGAGCGCGTCGGGGGCACGCTCCGCGAGCAGTTCGGCGAGTCGGTCGTCGTCGTCGACGGTGACCCCGCCCGGCGCGTCGCCGACGGGCGAGCGGGCGACGGCGACGGCGACGTCGAACGCGCCGCGGTCGGCGGCGAGCGCGAGCACCTCCCGTCCCATGTGTCCGCTCGCGCCGGTGACCGCGAGCGTCGTCGTCATCGCGTGGTCTCCGGCTGGTCCGCGCCGTCCAAGTCGGCGAGTACCTCGCGCAGGCGGTCGCGGGTCGCCTCGTCGGCGCGCGAGAGCGGCGAGCGAAGGCGGGCGGGGCCGTAGCCACGGATCGCCATCGCCTCCTTGACCGGGATCGGGTTGGACTCGGCGAACAGGGCGCGAAACAGCGGCCCGAGACGGTGGTGGAGGTTGCGGGCGCGCTCGTAGTCTCCGTCCAGCGCCGCGTCCACCATCGCCGTCGTGCGCGCGGGTTCGACGTTCGCGCTCACGCTGATGGTGCCGCAGCCGCCGACCGAGCAGATCGGAACCGCGAGCGCGTCGTCGCCGGCGAGGACGGCGAACGTCTCGTCGCGGGTCCGTTCGACCACCTCGCTCACCCGACCGAGGTCGCCGCTCGCGGCCTTGTACCCCCGGACGTTCCGGTGTTCGGCGAGTTCGACGACGGTGTCGACGGCGACGTTGCGGCCCGTCCGACCGGGGACGTTGTAGACGATCTGTGGCAGGTCGACGGCGTCGGCGACCGTCCGGTAGTGTTCGAGCATCCCGTCCGGCTCGGGGCGGTTGTAGTACGGCGAGATCAGGAGGAGCGCGTCGGCGCCGGCGTCGGCGGCCCGTCGTGAGAGTTCGAGCGCCTCGCGGGTGTTGTTCGACCCGGTCCCGGCGACGACGGGCACGTCGACGACGTCGACGACCGTCTCGACGACTGCGACGTGTTCGTCGTGGCTCAGCGTCGCGGACTCGCCGGTCGAGCCGACCGGGACGAGGCCGTCGACGTGGTCGGCGAGGCGCCGGGCGTCGGCGGCGAGCTGGTCGTGATCGATGCGTCCGTCCCCGTCGAACGGGGTCGTCATCGCGGGGTAGGTCCCGCTGAGGTCGAGCGCTGTCATCGTCGTCGTGTCTGGGTAGTCGGGTGTCGTGCGAGGAGCCGGGCGGGAGCGCCCGCGACGGGGTCGCTACCCCCGCCGTGGACGCTACGCGTCGGCGTCACGTTTCGCGACAGCCGCGGTCGAGGAGAGCCGGGGGCGGCGGCCACTCCGGAACGCGGAGGCGGTCGGGAGACGGACGCCAGTCATGCCTGTCAGACGACGCCGGGCGCGGTTATAGCTTGCGAACGCGCCATCCCGGAGACGTAAGCACTTAGCCACGAGGTGTGTATGCGGAGCCATGACCGCGGTCCACCCGAGCCAGCGCGTCGCCGTCCTCGCCGACGCGCAGAATCTCTACCACACCGCACAGTCGCTCCACTCGCGAAACGTCGACTACACCGCGCTACTCGACGAGGCGGTCGGCGGGCGCGAACTCGTCCGTGCGATCGCCTACGTCGTCCGTGCCGACAGCGACGACGAGGAGTCGTTCTTCGAGGCGCTCGAGGAGATTGGCTTCGAGACGCGGATAAAGCCGATCAAGACGTTCGGCGACGGGAGCAAGAAGGCCGACTGGGACGTCGGGCTGAGCCTCGACGCCGTCACGCTCGCTGACCACGCCGACGCCGTCGTGCTCTGTACCGGCGACGGCGACTTCGCGCGGCTCTGCTCGCACCTCCGTCACGAGGGGGTCCGCCCGGAGGTGTGCGCGTTCGGCGAGTCCACCGCCGACGAGCTGGTCGAGGCCGCCGACGCCTTCACCGACCTCTCCGACCGCGAGAACCGGTTCCTGCTCTAGTCGCGCAGGGCCGGGCTGTCGGCGCCGAACGCCCCGTCGGCCCCGTCGTCCGTGTCGGCTGCGGCGTAGAACGCTCGCGCGTAGGTGAGCTGGAACGGGGTGACGGCGGCCCGCGCGGCGAGGACGAAGGCCGTCAGGCCGGCGACCTGGAGCGGCGAGAGCAGCGCGCCGCCCGTCGCCGCGGAGTCGACGCCGGCGGCGAACGCCCGCCGGAGCCGAACCGCGGTCACGAGCAGCGGCGGGAGCGCGACGGCGAGCCCGACGAGCACCCGCACCGCGGAGTAGCCGAGCGCCGGGACGACGTTTCCTCGAACCAGCCGGAAGGACCGTCTGTACCCCTCGACGGCGCCCGCGTCCTCCGTGGCGACGGCGACGTGGAAGAACTGGAGAAAGAAGAGCGGGCCGTAGAACACGAGCGCCGCGACGAGGGCGGTGAGGGCGGCGACCGCGACGACGTCCGGCTGGACGAGGCGGCTCGGGTCGGTGGCGATCGCCGCCGTCGGTCCGACGTCGACGAACAGGGCGGCGACCAGGAGGCCGACGACGGTCACGATCAGCGCGGCGAGACCGAGGGCGAGGGTGATGCCGACACGGAGGACGAACGCGCCGAGCATCGAGCGGTAGCGGTCCCGGGCGACGCCGCCGAACGTCCCGAGCGACGTGTCGCCCCCCTCCAGGGCCTCGCGGGCCATCCCGAGGACGCCGGCGACGACGGCAGGGGTGACGAAGAACGTCAGGAGCGTGAGCCCGTTGCCGGCGAGGCCGGCGGCGCCGCCGAGCGGGCTGTCGAGGAGCCGTGCGACGAAGCCGAGCGCGGTCTGTGGCGCGACGACGAGCGCGGCGACGAGGCCGCCGACGAAGAGCACCGGGCTCTCCGCCAGCGCCCCCGCCGTCCGTCGGAGGGCACGGAGGGCGGGCACAGCCAGCCGGTCGGCTGGCGGCCTGAAAGTGGTACCGCCCGGCTGGAGCGGAACGGATTTGTCTCCGCCGGTCGGTCCGCTACCGTGGCAGAGGACCTCCCGGGCCTGCGGGTCGCCGCCGACTACCAGTTTGGCGCCGGGGCCGGGGCCGCGCTGTTCCCGCCCGACGAGGAGCCCCGCGTCCGGCGCTCCACCGGCGGGCGGCCCAGGCAGGTGCTCGTCGACGCGGGGCGGCTCGTCTCGTACGGCACCGACGGGCGGTTCACGCTCGGCGCGACTGGCGGCGAGCGCCTGCGACGGGCGCTCACGCCGCCGGCCTGTCGCGTCGTCGTCGGCGGCGAGTCGGAGCCGTACGTCCGGGACGAGCGCAACGCGATGGCGAAGTTCGTCCGCGGGGCCGACCCGGACGTCAGACCGGGCGACGAGGTGCTGGTCGTCGACGAGGACGACGCGCTCCTCGCCGTCGGGCGGGCCGAACTCGCTGCCGTGGCGATGCGGGACTTCGAGACGGGCGTCGCCGTCGCCGTGCGCGACGGCGTTCAGAGGTAGGGCGCGAGGCCGACGGCGGTGACGAGCGGGACGCCGGCGAGGACGGAGCCGAGGAGGTAGCCGCCGACCGCGCCGCCGTTCAGCAGCGGGAGACCGGCGTGAGCCTCGCCCGCGAGGACGGCACGGAGGAGGACCAGCAGTCCGACGAGCGTCCCGACCGCCGCGAGGAGCGCCGGGAGGTTCAGCGCCGCGACCGGGAGGCCGAGCGCCGGAGCGGGGGAGAACGACGCCGCGCTGGCGACCATCACCGTCGGAATCACGGCGTCGCCGAGGCCGACGAACAGGGCGTCGCGCTCCTCGCCGGCCTCGGCCTCGGCCTCGTCCCCGTCGGCGCGCTCCGGTTCGACTGCGGCAGCGCCGGCGCCGGCGTCGTCGGGCAGCGTCTCCGGGCTCGCTCCCTGGTCGGTCAGGAGCGAGTAGCCCGGTTCGACGGGGAGGACGAGGACGACGGGGACGTTCAGGTCGAGGACGCCGTCGGCGAGGTCGAGCATGTGCCGGGTTCCGTAGACGCTCACCGCGTCGTAGACGGCGAGGACGACGAGGAGAACGACAGCCGGCAGGAGTCCGAAGCTGATCCCGAACAGTCCGGCTGCGCCCGCGCCCATCACGACGCCCGCGGCGTCGATGACGTACCACTCGGGGTAGGCGTAGAGGGCTCCCGCGACGGCGAGCGAGCAGGCGACGACGACGGCCTCCCGGGCCGGCACGGCGGGGACGACGACGCTGAACACGTACCACGACAGCAGCGCCGTCGAGAGGAGGATGACGCCCCGCACCGCGCGCTCGAAGTCGTACCGGAACGCGGCGAGCATCAGCGCCGTCACGACGAGGATGGCCGCGAGGTACGCGAGGCTGTTCGTCGGGTCGCTCGGGTCCTCGACGGCACGGTAGCCCGCGGCGTCGAACGGTGCGACGAGCGAGAGCGCGCCGACCTGCACCAGGACGAAGACGGCGAGGGCGGCCCCGACGCCGCGGACGACGCGTGGGTTCACGCTAGATATTCGCGCGGCCCGCGCTTGTGGGTTGTGGTCGGTCACCGGGCGTACACCACGGACCCGAGCAGCGCCGCGGGGTCGCCCGTCGCCGCGACGGCGAGGTACGGCCGGTCGACCGGGCCGAACACGTCGACGACGCGTCCGGCGGGGTCGAGGCGCTCGTCGACTGCCTCCGTCCCGACGTCGGGCGGGTCGGGGCGCTCGTCGCCGTCCGGCGCGGGAACCCGAACCACGGCCACGCCGCCCGCCGTCCGCTCGACGGTGCCGAGCCGTCGCACCGGTCAGTCCCGGAGGATCGTCACGTAGGCCGCGACGGCCCGGACGAGGTCGTTCTTCGAGGCGTCGTCGGCGCCGTGGACCAGCACCCGACCGCGGGGGTCGTGCTCCCGCGGGTAGGCTGCGTCGCGTTCGATCACGGCGTCGTAGCCGACCTGTCCGACCGCCGTCGCTATCTCGTCGACCGCCGGGTCGTCCACGGCGTCGTCCAGGGGCACGCGTCGGCCCTCCGAGCGCGTGCGGTCCCGGTCGAGGTAGACCGGCCAGATGACGTTCTCCACCATACTCGGTCTCCGTGGAGCGACGTCAATACCGTTACGCTCGACCGTCGCGGTCGAACGGGGCGTCGTCGACGGGGCCGAGGAGCGCGGCGGAGACGCCGGACGGTCGCGCCGGCGGGTCACAGCCGTCGTCGACCCCGGACGGCGAGCAGCGTCGCGGCGAGCGACGCCGCGGCGACGAGGACGCCGAAGCCAGGGGCGTCGGCGGCGGTCGTCGACGTCGGCTTCGTCGTCGCCGGCTCCGCCGTCGGCTCCGCCGTCGCCGTCGAGGCGCCGACCGCGTCCCGCGGGACGTACGCGGCGTCTGCCGCCGCGTCGGGGTGGACGGCGAGGGCGACCGTCCGCGCCGCGCGGACGATGCTCCGCGGCGCGGGCTGGTTGAGCCAGTTCGCGTCCACGGTCACGGTCTGGTTCGCCCGGACCGCGGTCGTCTCCCGGTACGCCGGCTCGTCGGGAACGGAGACGCCGGGCGTCCGCAGGAGCCACTCGGGGTCGCGCTCCCGGACCACCTCCGGGCTGATCCGCCGGTACCCCGTCAGCCCCGCGTCCGCGGCGACGTTCGACAGCCCGGCGGTCCGCATCACGTCGTGGACGAACGTCCCGGAGCCGACGGTGAACCCGCCGCCGAGGAGCGAGAGCGCCCGCGGCCGGGGTTCGTTCGCGACTGCCGTCCGGACCGCGTCGACGTTCGCCCGCATCCACGCGTTCGTCTCGCTGGCGCCCTCGCACTCGCCGACGAGGCGGCCGGTCAGCGTCGTCGTCTCGGCCACCCCCTCGACTGTCGCCGGCGTCCCGAGCGCGAAGACCGTGATCCCGGCGTTCCGGAGCGTCTCGACCGTCTCGTTCGAGACGGTGCCGGGCGCGAGGACGAGGTCGGGACGCTGGCCGACGACTCGTTCGACGTCGACCTGTCCCTCGGCAGCCGGAATCGTCTCGAGCGCGTCGGTGCCGTCCAGGTACGACGCGAACTCGGTGGTCGCCACCACGCGGTCGCGCGCACCCACCTCCCAGAGCGTCTGTGCGGCGCTGGGACTGAGCGTGACGATTCGCTCCGGCGGCGCCGACACCGTCAGCTCTGTTCCGGTCGCGTCGGTGCGGGTGACCGGGAACTCACACGCCGTGTCGCCGTGACCGGCGGCGGCGGGCGCGACGGCGCCGAGGAGCGGTGCGACGACGACCAGGAGGGCGAGCGACGCGGCGAGGGGGCGTGACACGTCCCGCCCTGCGTGCTTCTCCAACAATTACTTACCTACTGCAAGTTCGGTTGCAGCCGATGTACGGTCGAACGGGCGCGTGGGTCGCCGGCCTCGCGGCACTCCTCGTCGGGGTGGCGACGGCGAGTGCCGCCACGGGCCCGGTCGCGGTTCCTCCCGCGCGGGTCGCGGAGGTGGTGCTCTCGACGCTGCCGTGGTTCGTGACGGACGCGCCGGCGGCCCACCGGACGATCGTCCTCCAGGTTCGCCTGCCCCGCGTCGCCCTGGGCGCCGTCGTCGGGTTCGCACTCGCCGCCGCGGGAACGGTGATGCAGGGGTTTTTCAGGAACCCGATGGCCGACCCCTCCATCGTCGGCGTCTCGTCGGGCGCCGCCGTCGGCGCCGTCGCCGTCATCGTCACGGGAGCGACACTCCCGTTCGGCCTCGGCCTGCCCGCGGCGGCGTTCGCGGGCGCGCTCCTCGCCGCGTTCGCCGTCTACCTCATCGCGAGCGAAGGAGGTCGGACGCCCGTCGCGACGCTCCTCCTCGCCGGCGTCGCCGTCCAGACGCTCCTCGGTGCCGTCGTCTCGTTCGCGCTGGTCAACGCCGGCGAGGGCATCCGCGAGGCGGTGTTCTGGCTGATGGGTCACCTCCACGACAGCACCTGGGGGAAGGTCCGGCTGGTCACCCTCGTCGCGGTACCCTGTGTGCTCCTGCTCCTCCCGTTCGCGCGGGACCTGAACGCGCTCCTGCTGGGTGAGGCGGACGCACAGGCCGTCGGCGTCGAGGTGGAGCGAACGCGCCGCCTGCTGCTCGCGACGGCGAGTGTCGCCACCGCAGCCGCCGTCGCCGTCGCGGGCGTCATCGGCTTCGTCGGCCTCGTCGTCCCGCACGTGATGCGGCTCCTGGTCGGTCCGGACCACCGCATCCTCCTCCCGACGAGCGCGGTTGCGGGCGCGGCCTTTCTCGTCGCCGCCGACACCGTCGCGCGCGTCGGCGCGTCCGAACTCCCGGTCGGAATCGTCACGGCTGCCGTCGGCGCGCCGTTCTTCCTCTACCTGCTCCGCACGCGGGAGGTGCGGACGGCGTGACCGGTCTCGTCGTGTCGGACCTCGTCGTCGACCGGGCGGGCCGTCGCGTCCTCGACGGCGTCTCGGTGCGCGTCCGCCCGGGCGAAGTCGTCGGCCTCGTCGGCCCGAACGGCGCCGGCAAGACGACGCTCCTGCGGGCCTGCAACGGGTCGCTCGCGCCGACAGCCGGAGCCGTCCGGGTCGACGGCGACCGGGTCACCGGCCTGTCGGCGCGCGAGACGGCCCGCCGGGTCGCGACGGTGCCACAGGAGCCGTCGCTCGGCTTCGACTTTCCCGTCCGCGAGGCCGTCGCGATTGGCCGGACGGCCCACGTCCCCCGGTTCGGGCGGCGCGGCCCCGACGACCGCGCGGCGGTCGACCGGGCGCTGGACCGCGCCGCGGTCACCGACCTCGCCGACCGGCCCGTGACCGAACTCAGCGGCGGCGAGCGAGCTCGCGTGTCGCTCGCCCGGGCACTCGCGCAGGACGCGCCGGTCCTCCTCCTCGACGAGCCGACGGCGAACCTCGACGTCGGCCACCAGGTGCGGACCCTCTCGCTCGTCCGCAGTCTCGCCGGCGACGGCGGACGGGCCGTCGTCGCGGCGGTTCACGACCTCGACCTCGCGGCGCGGTTCTGTGACCGTCTCGTCCTCCTCGCCGACCGGACGGTTCGTGCCGCGGGCGCCCCGGCAGACGTCCTCACGCCGGACGCCCTCGCCGACGCGTTCGGCGTCCGAACACGGGTCGGCGTCGACGAGGCGACCGGCTGCCCGCGGGTGACGGCGCTCCCGGCTGCGGCCGAGACGACAGCGGCGACGGGCCGGGTCCACGTCGTCGGCGGCGGCGGGCGTGCGGCGCGACACCTCCGGGCGCTGGCAGACGCCGGCCACGACGTGAGCGTCGGCCCCGTCTCGGCGGTCGACCCGGACGCCCGGGTCGCGTCGGGGCTGGCCCTCGACCGCGTCGTCGTCCCGCCACACGCCGACGTGGCCGACGACGACGCCGACCGGATCCGGACACTCGCCGCCGCAGCCGACGTCGTCGTCGTCCCGGACGTGCCGGTGTCGGCGGGAATCCGCGAGACGCTCGACGCCTTCGCCAACGGAGCGACGCCGCTCGTCGTCGTCGACGGGCAGCCGCTCGCGGAGCGCAACCACGCCGGCGCGGCGGGTCGCCGGACGTGGGCGCGCCTCGTCGACGCCGGGCGGGCCGTCCCGCCGGCGGGCGTCACCGAGGCGGTCCGGACCGCGCTCCGGGAGCGCCCCGGGCAGAGCGATACAGACTAATCCGTCGCCCGTCCACTGTCGTCATGGAGCGACCCTGTGTTCGTGTCGCCCGGACCGAGGGCGAGGCGACGCGGTCGCGGCTCGCCGAGGCCGACCTCCTCGACAGGCGACACCGGATCGACGTCGAGGGCGACCAGATCTATCTGCCCGTCTCGGACCCGACCGCCGTCCCCGACGACCTCGCGGTGGTCACCCACCCGGTCGAGGCGCGCGACCGCCAGACGTCGCCGGCGGACCTCCTCGGGTGGGAGCCGACGTACGAACGCGTCGGGAGCGTGGTCGTGCTGGACGAGGACGACCCGGACCGCGCGAGCGAGGCGGCGGCGGCGGTGATGTCGTCGGACGTCCCCTGCGAGACGGTCGTCGGCCGCGCCTCGAAGGTGACCGGCGAGTTCCGGACCCGGGAGTTCGACCTGCTGGCCGGAGACGGCACCGAGACGGTCCACCGCGAGTACGGCCACGAGTTCCTGCTCGACATCGCGGCGGTGTACTTCTCGCCGCGGCTCGCGACCGAACGCCACCGGGTCGCCGAGCAGACGGACGAGGGAGACCGGGTCGTCGACATGTTCGCCGGCGTCGGACCGTTCGCGGTGCCGATCGCAGCCCGTGGCGCGCGCGTCCTCGCCGTCGACAAGAACCCCGCCGCGGCCCGGTACTGCCGCGAGAACGGCCGCCGAAACGGCGTCGCCGACCGGGTCGAGGTCCGCGAGGCAGACGTCCGCGACGTCGCCGCGGACGCCGACGGCGTCGCCGACCGGGTGGTCATGAACCTCCCGCACTCCGCCCACGAGTTTCTCCCGGCCGCTGTCGCGTTCGCCGGCGAGGACTGTACGGTTCACTACTACGACATCCAGGCCGAGGACGACCCGTTCGGCCCGGCGCGCCGCGCAGCCGAGGCGGTCGTCGAGGAGACGGCCTACGGCGTCTCGGTCGTCGACGAGCGGGTGGTCCGGTCGTACGCGCCCCACGAACTGAACGTGCGGGTGGACCTGCGGCTGCGACGATAGCACGAGGACGACGCCGGACCGGTTCGCGGACGGGGGTAGTGGGACTGTCGTCCACCAGAGCGGAGCGCGGCGCACGGGCGGCGCCGAAGTCGGAACGCTTTTTCTCGGGAGCGCGGTAAGTTGTGGTAGCGCCGGTGTAGCTCAGCTGGCAGAGCGATTCCTTCGTAAGGAATAGGCCGAGGGTTCAAATCCCTTCACCGGCTTGAAGCGGTTCTTTCCCACGTCGATTATGTCGGCGGGCGAGCTATCGTTACAGGAGCCACCGGCTGTCTGAACAGTCATCACGTGGGTCGTCGTCTCGGTCGACTACCGGCGCGCGCCCGAGTACCCGTTCCCGGCAGCCGTCGAGGACGCCTACGCCGCGACCGTCGCTCATACCGCCGTTTGAGCGTACGGCACAGATATACTACCGTGGGACCACCCGAGGCACGGATGCAGAATCCGCGACGACTGCGGCTGCTCGCCCCCTTCGACGGCCACGACGGGGGCTACCACCTCTACACGGCACGGACAGCCCAGCCCGACTCCGGAGCCGAGACGGTTAGCTACACGGCGCTACGTCCCGACCAGCAGCGCGTGTTCGACCGCGAGAGAGCGACAGACACGCGCGGGGTCGAGATCGCGCCGGAGGTGGACAAGCAGGTGTGGTTCGACTACCGTTACGTCCGGTATCGAAGTCGGACGTACCGCGCGGCTGTCGCACCCCCCTGACCGACCCAGACGACGCACACGAGCGGGGGCGCCAACCGGTGTTCTTCCGGAGAGGCCTCACTCTTCGGACTCCGCGTGCCGCTCATCGGCTCGTGCTCCTCGGTCGATAGTTCAGACAGGCCCTGCCGGCGGGTGGTGACCGGCTGTCCGAACGCCCGACACTGCTGGTGGACTCACGCGTTCCGCGGCGCTGGCCGGAGGCGTGAGCGTCTACCGGGTCGAGAGACATCGCCTGATGCGCCGGAGACGACCGTTCGGTACGGAGGGTGTGCGCACCCCGCCGGACGGCGACGCGGACCACACCGCCGGCGCGCGTGACGACGAGCCGCTGGCGTCGTCGGCGTTCGGTGCCGGCGAAGCTGGCGGGTCGGGCGTGACCGCCGGAGCGTCCTGTCGCCCTGTGGCCCCACGCTCGGCCAAACAGACACCAGGCTCGAACTCGTATCCGC
>JAQCMY010000101.1 GCA_028274865.1 Haloferacaceae archaeon
CTGTGTCCGGATCGGCAACCTGACCGAGGGCCACCCGCCGCGCAACTACGAGCGCGGGCAGGCGATGTGGCTCTCGCACCGGGACTGCGCGCACCTGTTCGACCGCTGTCTCCACGCAGACTACGGGTTCGAGATCGTCTACGGTATCAGCGCGAACGAGCGCCGCTACTACTCGATCAAGCGCGCCCGCGAGGTGCTCGGGTACGACCCGCAAGACGACTCCGCGGAGTACCACCTCGACGGGACGCCGAAGGCCTAAAACAGGCCGTCGACGTCCCGTTCGCGCGCCCGCCGCCGCTCGACCAGCGAGCGAAGTCGCCCGTACGCCAGCCCCGCCTCCCGCCCGACGACGACGTCGGTCAGGAGCGTCGCGAACCGTCCGCGGCCCGCGGCGGCCTCCGCGCGGGCGTACCGCGCCGCGTCCGCGACGACGGACTCGTCAGGGTCGCCCGCCGCCGCGACCGCCCGGGCCGCGCGACCGAGGGCGTCCAGCGACAGCGACTCGGGGTCGACCGGCGTCTCGGCGACGGCCAGTCGCGGCGGGTCGACCGGGTCGAGGTCGGTCAGCGCGGCCCGGAGCGGCCCGGTGTCGACCGCCCCGGCGGCGCCGTCGAGCCGTCGGCGGGCGCGGGCGCCGAGGCGCCCGGCACGGCGGTCGTCGCCGCGCGCCGCCGCCGCGAACGCCGCCGCCGCGGCCACCAGCCCGACGAGGTGCGGGTCTGCGGGGTCGGCGCTGCTCGCCCGCGCGAACGCGACACGGGCGGCGTCGAACCGGCTGGCAGCGAGGAGCGCACAGCCCGCGACGAGGCCGTCGTGGTCGGACACGGCCCGTCTCTCCGTGGCGCGGCGACAAAGTGGCGGCGCCTCAGCCCGTGCGTGGCGTCATGAGCAGCGCCGCCGTCCCCGAGACCACGACGACGGCGGCGACGTGTGCGACCAGAACCGTCTGGAGCACCGAGCCGGGCGTCAGAAACGGGACGATAGCGAGCTGGAGCAGGCCGAACAGCACCGTCTCGGAGTCGGCGCGCCGGAGCAGCCGGGCCGTCTCCGGGCCGAGGTCGAACGCGCGCGATCCGGTCGGAGAGAATCGGTACCGGACGGCCCGCCAGAGCCCGAGGACACTCGCCCACCAGTTCGTCCCGATGCGGTAGGAGATGTCCCAGCCGACGAGCAGGAGCACGTACACCCCGGCGACCGAGCGGTCCGGGCCGAACAGCGAGTAGAGCAGCGGTCGGGCGGTCTGGCGCGGCTCGAACACGAACAGGTGGGTGACGAGCGCGACGTACACCAGCACACCGAGGACGGTCTCGACCTTCGACCCGAACAGCAGCCGCTTGTAGCTCGTCGGCACCGCGCGGGAGCGGACGAGTCGGCCGATCCGGAGCATCTCGACGCTCCCGAGCGTGGCGAGGAGCACCGCGGCGCTGCCGACGACCGCGACGGCTGTGTTGCCGTCCAGCGCCGCGAACACGAGGACCGCCGCCTCGAAGAGGACGAGCTGGACCCCGAGCGCGAAGGCGTTCGACACCTCGACGCCGGGGAGGGCGCCGACGATGCTCTCGTACACCCACGTCTCGCCGAACTCCGTCCCGCCCGCGGTCGTCACTGCTCCGCCCTCGGCGCCACGCGGCTGCCGGTCGGTGCCAGCGCCTCGTCGACGGCCGTCTCGAAGCCGGTCGGGTCGACGCCGAGCGCCGCCGCCGGACGCGGGTCCGAGACGACGGCGGGGGTCGAGAGGCTCTCGACGAGCGGCGCGACGGTCCGGTACGGGACGTCCGTGGCCGCGGCGAGACCGAGTGCCGCGGCGGAGAGCGGCATCCCGGGGACGACACGGACGGCAAAGCGCGTCCCGAGGGCGTCGGCGACAGCCGCGAGCAGGTCGGCGTACGGGCGGGCCCGTGGCGCCCCGACCTCGACGACGTCGGCGGCGCCGTCGTCGACGACCGCAGCGAGACACCGCACCACGTCGTCGACGGCGACCGGCTGACACGGCGTCTCGATCGCCGGCGGGACCGGCGCGACCGGGAGCCGGGCGGCGCACTGTCGCATCAGCCGGAAGCTGAGGCTGTCCGGGCCGACGACGACGCCCGCCCGGACCGTCGTGAGCCGGTGGTCGTGCCGGTCGTCGCCGAGGACGGACTCCACCGCCCTGCGGGAGTGGAGGTGGCCCACGTCGTCGCTGTCGCCGTCGACGTCCCCCAGGCCGCCGAGGTAGACGAGACGGTCGACGGTCGACGCCGACGCGGCACGGGCGAAGGCCGCCGCGGCCCGGCGGTCCCGGTCTGCGTACCCCGGGCCGGTACCGAGCGAGTGGACGAGGTAGACGCCGACGTCCGCGCCGCGGCAGCAGCCGGCGACGCCCTCGGGGCCGAGCAGGTCACCCTCGACGACCCGGACGTCCGGCGCCGACACGAGCGACGCCGCGCGCGGAGCCGACGGGTCGCGCACGAGCGCCGTGACCACGTGGCCGGCGGCGAGCAGCCTCGGGACCAGCCGGCTCCCGATACAGCCGGTCGCCCCGGCGACGGCGACACGCATCGACTCACCTCGTCTGTGGGACGGCGCGTCGCGAGGCGCCGACCCGCGCGAGACTGTACCGAACGATCATGGTTGTCGTTACCACGCACAGGTAAATGAGTTGTGCAGCGGGTCCGGAGGCGTGTGACACTTGTGTCCCGGCGGACGGGTACACACGTGCAGTGGGAACGCCGGCGCGACCTGGAGGGTGGCAAAGAGCTCGGGGTCTGGCTGCTCGTCGACGACGGCACCGTCGAGCGAGAGCTCTACGTCGAGAGCCACGAGTACCGCGGCGGAGCGTTCGACGTCTACACGGCTACGCCGGACGGCGAGTGGTGCCACGAGGGGACGTTCGAGCGCGTCACCGGAGCGTTCGACGCGGCGACGACGTACCTCGAGACGAGCGAGTTCTCGCGGCGAGGGCCGTCGTGAGCCGGGCCCCTCGCCTCTTCGCCCGACCACGGCTGCCGGGCCGCGGCGCAGCCGGTCGTCCGGGGGTCACGACGACGGGCTGGAGCCGCGCGAGCAGGAGTCGATGCCGAGCACCGAGTAGAGGGGACAGGTTCCAACCGCCGCCGTGGCGAGCATCGCGGTCGCGACGAGTCCCAGCGCCGGCGAGAGCACCGTCGGGACCGGAACGCTCCCGACGAGGGTCGCGATCGAAGCGGCGCCCGCGACTGCACCGACTGCCGTTCTGAGAGCCTGGTCTCCCGAAC
>JAQCMY010000123.1 GCA_028274865.1 Haloferacaceae archaeon
ACGACCTCGCGGAACGCCGCCTCGACCTCTGTCCGGGTCATCTCGCCCATCGGTCGGAGGTCGTCGTTTCGGTTGAGACAGCCCTTCAGCTTCCCGTCGTGGGTGACCCGCACCCGGCCACAGTTCGCGCAGAAGTCGGGGTTCTCGACCGGGTCGACGATCTCGACCATCCCGCCCTCCTCGCTCTCGCCGCCCATGAAGTAGCGCCGCCGGTCGTGCATGTCGCGGCGTTCGACCCGCGCTGCCTCGTCCTCGAGCCAGTCGTGGACACGGTCGATGTCGACGTTCCACTCCGGTCGGCCGGTCAGCTCCGGCATGTACTCGATCAGCTGGAGACGCAGGCCGTCGGTGTCGGCGACGTGGTCCACCATCTCCGCCACGTAGCCCTTCGTGTGCTCGAACACGACCATGTTCAGTTTCACCGGCGCGAGTCCGGCGTCGACGGCGGCGTGGACGCCCTCGATCACCGCGTCGTAGGCGCCGGACTGTGTGACGGCGGCGAACGCCTCGGAGTCGAGGGCGTCCTGAGAGACGTTCACGCGCGAGAGGCCGGCGTCGACGAGCGCCTCGGCCCGGCCCGGCAGGAAGGTGCCGTTCGTCGTCATCGACGCCTCCATCCCGTCGGGAACACGGCGAATGATCTCTGCCAGGTCGTCCCGGAGCATCGGCTCCCCGCCGGTGAACTTCACCGCGTCGACGCCGAACCCGTCGACCACCTCGAGGAACCGTATCACGTCGTCGGCGGTCATCTCGTCGTCTTGCGGCTCCATCGGCCCGCGCGTGTCGCCGAGCCCCTCGTTGTGACAGTAGACGCAGTCGAAGTTGCACCGGTCGGTGAGCGACACACGGACACCCGTCACCGCCCGGCCGTAGTCGTCCTCGAGAGGCACGGGTCGCCCGTGCCGCCCGGGGATGATAAGCGGGTGGGGCGATCCAGCCGGGGCGAAACCACGAGCGGTTTCGCCCGTCCGGTATCGATCCCCCCGACGGTTGCGTCAGACGGCGCGGTCGGCAACGCTTATCATCCGGAGTGTCTCAAGCGCGGTATGGACGAGCCGGCGGTTCGCGAGCGGCTCCGGGCGGTCGAGGACCCCGACCTGGGCGACGACATCGTCTCGCTCGGGCTGGTGAACGCCCTCGACGTCGACGACGAGCGGATACGCGTGTCGCTCGCGCTCGGAGCGCCGTACTCCCCGACCGAGAGCCGCATCGCCGCGCGGGTGCGCGAGACCCTCGCCGACGACGACCGCGACGTCGAGCTGACGGCGCGGGTGGACGACCCCGATCCGGTCGACGACGAGGAGGTGGTCCTGCCGGGCGTGAAGAACATCGTCGCCGTCGCGTCCGGAAAGGGTGGTGTCGGCAAGTCGACGGTCGCGGTCAACGTCGCCGCCGGGCTGTCGAAGCTGGGCGCGCGCGTCGGGCTGTTCGACGCCGACGTGTACGGCCCGAACGTGCCCCGGATGGTCGCCGCGGACCAGGCGCCACGGGCGACGGACGACGACCGCATCGTGCCGCCGGAACGGTACGGGATGAAGCTGATGAGCATGGCCTTCCTCGTCGGCGAGGACGACCCCGTCATCTGGCGCGGGCCGATGGTTCACAAGGTGCTGACACAGCTCGTCGAGGACGTCGAGTGGGGCGAACTCGACTACATGGTGCTCGACCTGCCGCCGGGGACCGGCGACACCCAGCTGACGATTCTCCAGACGCTCCCGCTCGCCGGCGCCGTCGTCGTCACGACGCCACAGGAGGTGGCCGTCGACGACGCGCGGAAGGGCCTGCGGATGTTCGACCGGCACGATACCACCGTCCTGGGCGTCGTCGAGAACATGGCCGGCTTCCGCTGTCCCGACTGCGGCGCCGCCCACGACCTGTTCGGCCGGGGCGGCGGCGCGGCGTTCGCCCGGACGAACGACCTCGCGCTCCTCGGCTCGGTGCCGCTCGACCCGGCGGTTCGGGCCGGGGGCGACGAGGGCGCCCCTGCCGTCCTCGGCGAGGGCGACACCGCCGACGCGCTCCGCGTGGCGACGGAGAACGTCGCCGACGCGGTCGGGCTGGTACAGCGCCGCGAGGCCGCCGAGCGGCGGGGCGGCGACCCGGCCGAGGGGCCGCTCTCGGGGGGTGTGGCGGCAGATCCGGGGCACGAGGCGGAGCCGACGCCGGCGCCCGGGGGCGACGGTGAAGGCGACAACGACTAACACCCACGGCCCCCTCTCCCGACCGTGCCCCGGCAGGAGCGGCTCTCGAACCCGTACGGGATGGACGAGAACTGTACGAACTGCGCCCGCGCGGAGACGCGCGAACGCGTCGTCCACGGCTACGGCGACGCGGAGGCGGAGTTTCTCGTCGTCGGCGAGACGCCGACGGCGGGCGCACAGTCGACCGGCGTCCCCTTTACCGGCGACGACGCTGGCGAGCGACTCCAGCGCGCGCTGGGCGACCTCGGGCTCTCGCGCTCCCCGCCGGACGACCCGGAGCCGGACCTCCAGAACGTCTTTCTCACCTACCTGACGCGGTGCCACGGCGCCGGGACGCCGACCGACGACCACCTGCGGGCCTGCGAGCCGTTCTTCAACGCCGAGGTGCGGACGATCAACCCCGAGATCATCGTTCCGGTCGGCGAGCGGACGCTGCGGACGCTGGCGCCGGAGTTCACCACCAAGTCGGCGGAAGCGTTCGACATCGACGAGTGTCACGCGACCGCGGTCCGGGGCCGCGGGTTCGAACTCGTGCCGGTGCGGGCGCTCGCGGACCAGAGCGACGCCGAGACGGCGGCGTTCGTCGAACGGATGACCGACCTGATGGCCGGCGACTACCGGCAGACGAAGGGACGGCGGTCGCGGTAGGCGGCGCCCGCTCGCCCGCGACCGAACGGCTGAAGCGACCCGCGACCCCACTGCCGCCGTGCCAACCCTCGTCGTCCCGGCCGACCCGCCCCGACCCGGCCACGTCCTCCCGAGCCTCGCGCGAGACGCGCCGCTCACCGAGGCAGAGGCCGCGACACTGTACGAGGCCTGCCTGCGCGACGCCGTCGCCGCCGCCGACGCCGCCGGCGGTGACCTGATCGTCACCTACCCGTCCGCCGAGCGGGTGTCGCCGGACGACGACGGAACGGGCCCCGAAGCCGCGGTGCGGGCCGCCGTCGCGCCGGCGGTCGCGGACCCGACCGCGGTCCGGTTCGAGGTCCAGGTGGGGTCGACGCCGAGCGCCCGCCTGGGCAACGTCGTCGGCCACCTCCTGCGCGAGGCGGGCGCGACGAGCGTCGGCTACCTCCCCCCGACCGCCTACGACACGCCCCGGACGGTCGTCGACGGCGCCGCGATGAAGTCCCGGTCCGCGGAGCTAGTCCTCGGTCCCGCCCCCGGCGGCCGGATCCACTACGCCGCGTTCGCGACGCCGGCGCTCGACTTCGCGGACGCCCTCGCGGCGCCGGCGCTCGACACGCTCGCCGCCCGCGCCGCCGACGCCGACGCCACGACCGAGTTCGTGGAGTCGCGCCCGCGTCTCGACGGCCCGGCCGACCTGCCGACACTGCTCGCGTCGCTCTCGGCACGCCGCCGCGCCGACCGGTCGGTGCCCGAACACGTCGCCGGCGCCGTCGACGACCTCGGCCTGTCGCTCGAGCGGTCCGACGACGGGGTCGAACTCGTCCGGTCGTGACGGCGTCGCGCCGGGGCGCGGCGTCTGCGGCGCGTCAGACACAGAGCAACAGTCTTGTTACCACGGGCTATACGAGTCGGTGATGAGTACGAGCGCGGACGCAGCTCCCGATAACGTCCTCTTCGAGTGGTACGGCAGATACGTCGGGGAGCCCGACGCCGAGGCCGACGTCTATCTCGGGTTCGCGCTCTTTTTCGGCGGTATCGCGCTCGGCGCGGTCGGCGTGCTCGTGTTCCTGCTGAGCGCCGCCGTCAGCGGCCCAGCCGACCCGGCGTTCGGGCTGCGACAGGTCGCCGTCGTCGCCAGCGCGGTCGGACTGCCGACGTTCCTGATCGGCATCGTCGTACTCCTCCCGGGCGACCGCCGGATGACCTACGCCGCCGCGGCGGGGATCGTGGTCTGCCTGGTCGCAGTCGCGCTGTTCGTCGCGGTCTACCCGATGCACTGGAACGTCGAGCAGACGCCGGACTACAGCGCACAGGGGATCGCGGTGTACGCCGTCGGACTCGTCGCGGTGGTCGGCGCGACGGGAGCGGCGCTGGTCGGCCACCAGGTCCAGCGCGTCGGGGGCGGAGCCGCGCCGACCGGGGAGGCCGACGACGAGACCGACGCCGAGCCGACGGTCAGCGACGAGCGCGTGCGCCGGGACGTCGACGAGGCGACCGGCGACGCCGACCTCTCGTGGGGCGGCGTCGAGCGACGAGAGACCCGTCGGCTGGAGCTGAACACCGACACGCCGGACGACGTCCAGACGAACGTCGACCAGGTGGGCGCCGAGACCGCCACCACCGCTGGCGACGACGTCGACGAGGCGGTCTCCGGGCTGCGACAGCTACAGGGCCGCGAGGAGGCGGTCGACAGCGGAAGCGACGTCGACGAGCAGACGGCTGCGCTGACCGAGCTCAGACGACAGCAGGAGGCCGAAGAGCTCGCGTCGGCGTCGGGGACGGACGACGACACGCTGCTCGGCCGCGTTAAGCGGCTGCTCGGCCGCTGAGCTGCCGATCGTCTGACACCTGACTGACGGCGGGGAGAACGCTTATTTACTCGCCAGAGAATCGCCGCGTATGGCAAAGGGACTGGACGTGGGAACGATGAATATCATCTCCGCACAGCAGGACGGCTCCGAAACCGTCTTTGTACAGCAGCGGAACTCGTTCGTCGAGATCGACTACAGCGACATGGCCGAGCAGATGCTGTCGCGGAGCGACGTCCTCCACATCCGCAAGGACAACAATGTGTACGTCGTCGGTGACGACGCGCTGAACTTCGCGACGATCTTCAACAGCGAGACCCGTCGACCGATGGAGCGCGGGATCCTCTCGTCGGACGAGTCCTCGGCGATCCCGATGATCAAGCTCATCACCGAACAGGTCGTAGGCGAGCCGTCGACGCCCGGCGAGCGGCTCTACTACTCCTCGCCGGCTGACCCGATCGACTCGGACCTCTCGACGCTGTACCACCAGAAGACCCTGGAGTCGATGCTCGGCGACGTCGGCTACGACCCCGAGCCGATCAACGAGGGGATGGCGGTTATCTACTCCGAGCTCGCGGACAACAACTTCACCGGTCTCGGCGTCTCGTTCGGCGCCGGAATGACGAACATCTGCCTCTCGTACTACGCGGTGCCGGTGATGAAGTTCTCCATTGCCCGGGGGGGCGACTGGATCGACGAGCAGACCGCACAGGCGACCGGCACACCGGTCGACAAGGTGACCAGCAGCAAGGAGGACGACTTCGAACTTGACTTCCGGACCGATGTCGGCGGCGTCGAGGGCGCGCTCGCTATCTACTACGAGAACCTGCTGGACTACGTGATCGATAACATCGCCCGCGAGGTCGACGAGGAGGACGTCGAGGAGAACCTCGACGTGCCGGTCGTCGTCACCGGCGGGACGTCCAGTCCGCGGGGGTTCGAGAAGCTGTTCGAGGACCACCTCCGCGACGCGGACATCCCGTTCTCGATCAGCGAAGTCCGCAGCGTCGAGGACCCGCTCTACAGCGTCGCCCGCGGAGCGCTCGTGGCCGCCCGTTCCGACGAGCAGGAGCAGGAGGGGCAGGGCCAGCACGCCGAGGAGTCGGTCAGACCGGCGACCGAGGACTGACCGTCCGACTCGGGCCAGCCCGCCGTCGGCTCAGCTCTCCCCGTCGGACGCCCGTCCGTCCGGGTCGGCGCTCGTGCCGTTCCGCCGCTCCCGGTCAGACGAGGCGACCGCCCCCGGGTCGGCGTCGTCGGCTGCCTCGTCGACGTCCCGGCGCGCGTGGAACCGGTCGAGAGCCTCGTCCCACGATTCCGCCGTGCTGCCCTCGCCGCGGTGGTCGGCCTCGATTCCCGTCCACGCACAGCGCTCGCAGGCGAGCGCCTCCCGGTCACCGAGAACGTACGCGGAGAGCCGGCTGCCGCAGTCGGGACAGTCCATACGCACCGGTTCGACGATGGCCGTCTTTAGGCTTCGCCCTGGACCGCGGCGTCCCCTCAGCGGGGAGGCACAGCGCCCGGGGGAGACCGGCGTCTCCGGTCTCGTCGCGCCGTCGGTCGGGGACCCCCCGGCGACTCGTCTACCCCCGGCGTCGAGTCGAAGCCGGTCGCGTCGGTCGACGAGCGCACGCTCCGCGCGGACGGTCGACGGCCGGGTCCAGACGTTCGGCCCCGCGCCTCCCGACGCTGCCGGCAGCCGTCTGTGTCCACGGCACCGGCTCCGCGGGAGCCCCGGCACGACGCCGCGGACGTTCCCGGCGGCGCGCTCCGGTAGACCGTCCAGGCGGCGTCGATCGACAGGGCTTATGCCGTGACGCGGCCGAGAGGCGACCGTGGTGGGATGGCAGAGCGGACTATTGCGCCTGCCTTGAGAGCAGGTGGCCGTCAGGCCTCCTGGGTTCGAATCCCAGTCCCACCG
>JAQCMY010000136.1 GCA_028274865.1 Haloferacaceae archaeon
GATGTGGACGCTCCGGGCGAACGGTCGAGGGCATCCGGAGCTGTCTGCCTGTAGCGCACTCGGACCGCCGGCACGACGCCAGCCGCCAGCTCAGAACCCGTGTGCACGCTCGCGACGGGCACGGCGAGTACGACCGCCTCCGAACCGACGCCGAAGCCGGCACACTCGACACCGCGCCCGTCGACGAGAGTAGTCGCCCTCCCGGTCCGGTGCCGGCGAGGGTTGTCGCCCCGGACGGCCACGCGCCGGGCACGCGACCGGCGTCGAGGATCGTGAGGTCGGTGTGGCCGACAGCGTCGTCGACGACGCCGTGGCCGAACGATCGTCGCCGAGGGGATCGAACACGGGGAGGGGCTCCGCCGGGGGACGTTCGGTCCGTATCGGGAACCGAGAATCAGTTCAGACTCCTGTTGAACCGTATCTGCTCACTCAATACAAACTCCGTGGCGACTCAGATACACGACCGAGAGTCCGATACGACCCGTTCGACGTAGACACGCGCGACGACCGAGGACCAGTAATGAACCGAGTGACACTCCTGCTCGTGGTTTCGACCCTCGCAACAGTCCTGATAACCCCGACGGGCGCGTTCCAACCGACCGGCGCCGACCAGGTCACCGAGAACGTCGAGCTGGCGCCAGCCGAGGGGTCGAGCGGCGCGCACGCCGTGGTGAACGAGAACGGCGAGATGGCGGTCGTGCTGTCCGAGGAGAATCCGTTCACCGAGGCTCGAGGGGTCAACGTCGACGCAGTGACGGTGTTCGACAGCGTGTTCACCATCACCAACGTCGGTGACCAGCGCGTGGCGGTGTGGCTCACCGACGAGGTTGACGACGTGCGCTTTTTCGACGGTGCGGACTCTGTCACCTCCGTCGAGGGGCACGAGAACGGCGTCACGCTTCGCCCCGGAGAACGGGTCCACGTCGGCCTGCGCGTCGACACCAGAGGGGACTACGACGACGTCGAGAACATGAGCGGGTTCACCGTCCACACGAGACTGTCGGGTCAGCGCGGAGGAGGCTCGGACACGTCGGGCACGGACCTGAGTGACGGACCGTCGACGACACCGACGGCAGCGTCGACCCCGTCCCCGCCCGCGCAGAGCCCCACGACGAATCCGGCGTCCCCGTCCGCGCAGAGCCCCACGGCAACAGTCACCCCGGAGACGGGAACGCCCGCAACCGACGAGACGAGCCGAACCAGCCGGAGACGCGCCGATCTCGGGGCTTCTGTCCCACCGGAGGTGGTGCTCGTGACGGTACCTATCGCCGCTATAGTGGCGCTCTGGCGCTGGAGGAGCAGCAGTTCGGGGTGACTGGCTGACGGTCGTCGCACCAGATCGAGAGCCGGCCTCTGGCGTGGCCGACGGGAGGCGTCTCCTCGCCAGCTGACAGCCACTCCGGGCTACCATCCCTCGTGCCGACCTCCGCGACGTCGCCGGCGCCAGCGTCGGCGGGCGAACCGTACGACCGCCGAGCTCGTCGACTGCGTCGCCGTCGCGGTCCCCGTCGGCGGGCAGATTAGGCTGTCGGCACCTCTCGAACCGTCACTGTCGGGAGCCACTGCTGTACGGTACCGCTCGCCGCTGTGTTGACCAGCCGGGTCGGGTCGCCGTGACTGAAGCATGTATTTTTGTGTACGTTCTGTACAAGACTGTGGATGCAGGCGCAGACCGGGTCGACACGGCGCGGCGCAGAGAGCCGCCAGTATCGGGGCACTCGTCGGCTGGGTCGGCACGATACTGCTCGCTGTGCTGCTCCAGAGTGGCACGACGCTGGACGACACGGTCATCGGAATCGGCTGTTCTGGCTGGTGTCGTCGTGTACGCCGCCCGGGGACGCCGGAGGCAATCGCCAGAATCTCGTCTGGCGGTACTGGCTCGGGGCCAGCGCTCTCGGAATAGCGTCACTGGTCACCGCCGGTGTCGTCGCCGGGAGGTCGGTCCAGGAGACAGCACCGATGCGGCACGGCGTGATACTCCCGTGGCTCGCCATCTACCTCGGCGGGGTGCTCCTGCCGGCGTTCTATCGGCGCAGTGGTCCCACGCCCAACGGTGTCGAACGCGATTTACGCGGGAGGCGGAGCCGTCAGCCTCGCCCTGGCCGGCCTGCTCGCCGTCGTGCCTGGTCTCTGTCCCGTGACGGTGCTGGTACTCGGTGTGCTGCGCCTCGTCCCGGTTCTGACTCCGGTGTCGTGGCTGACGGCCTCCGCACCCGGCTTCCACGCCTCTCGGAGCGGGCCCCGGTACGCGGTCGCCGTCGCGCGGGTCGTCTCTCGGCCGGGGAGCGATAACGAGGTGACCCGGCTGGTCCGACCCCACCGACGACGGTCTGGCGTCGTGCCAGACGCCGGGGGCGGCTATCGACCCCGGTCGAGCCGCCAGTCCGGCGGTGATACCGGACAGACGGCACACGGTTGGCCGCTCACGGGGCTGTGCTGTCGGCCTCACGCAGCGTGACAGGGCTCTCGTGTTTCGCGGGCGCAGCCGGTCTGACGGGGAACGGGTCGGCCGCGCCGACACAGAGCGCCTCGCCGTCGAGGACGCGCTCGCGGTGTTCCGGTCGACGAGCGGCGCGCGCTCGAGAGCCCGAACGTCGACCGGCGGTCTCGGCAGACAGAACGACGCTCCCGCCGATACCGAACCCGACCGGGTGTCGGCTCGTGGTGTTCGCCTCGTCGTCGCTCTTCTCCTCATCCGGCCCGCGCCGACCGGACGGCGAGCGCGGCCTCGCAGACACACGGCTGTCCACACTTCGGGCACGGTCCGTCGGCGTGGCCGGCGATCGAGTGCGCGTGGACGACCTCGTAGTCGTGTGCTCGCAGGAGCCGAGCCGGCGAGTCGGGCCCGCCGTGGAACCACGCGTCGGCGACGAACACGTCGACGTCGACGTCGTCGCGCTCCCCGACCGCGTGCACGCGCTCGAGCAGTCGGCTCCCGATGCCCTCGCCGGTGTGTGCCGGCGCCACGTAGCCCGCGTGGATGTGTCCGTACCGTGTCGCGTCCGGCACCGGGTCGGGTGTGTCGACGAGGTGCATCGCCTCGCGGAGCCGTGCCAGGGTCGTGTACGTGCTCAGCGCCATGACGCCGAGCGGGTCGCCGTCCCGCTCTGCGACGCGGACGAACGTTCCGTCCTGCTCGTCGTTCGTCGGGACGTCGTACGACCACCCGTCGG
The DNA here is from genome assembly GCA_028274865.1 of Haloferacaceae archaeon. Classification (GTDB taxonomy): domain Archaea; phylum Halobacteriota; class Halobacteria; order Halobacteriales; family Haloferacaceae; genus A07HB70. The sequence goes on from JAQCMY010000136.1 coordinate 3,174, forward strand.
CGAAGTGTGCCGTGATGATCGACTCGACCGGCTCCCGGTCGGCTGCCGTCAGCGGTCGGATCGTCAGCATCCGTGTCGTCGACAGGGCCGGTCGAACATGTGACTGGCTCTCCGCAGCCGGGGCCGGTCCGGCGCGGCCGACGTCGGCCCTGTCGGCGCGCGCGCGCCCACGCCAGGACCGCTACCGGCACGTCGACGAAGTGGTGATCCGGGCCGGGGACCGAGTCGCCGTCGGGCGCAGCCGCCGGCGGGAGGCCGGGCGTGCGACAGTTACACGTATTGTTCGTATACCACAATACTATTCGGCCTGGAGGCCCGACGCCGGGACGTGACGCCACGGATAGCCCTGCTCGACGCGTCGGTCGGAGACACGCCGGCGGAGCGGAACGTCCGGCGAGAGGTCGACGCCGACGTCGACGCCTACAAGCTCCCGGACGGCAGCCGACCACCCGCGGTTTCGACCGCCGCGTGGCGGTACGACGGAGTGGTGATCGGCGGCTCGCAGACGTCGGTCTACGACGACCGAGACTGGATCCACGAGACAACCGAGTGGGTCCGCCGCGCACACGCCGCGGACGTCCCGACCCTCGGGATCTGTTGGGGGCACCAGTTCCTCGCACAGGCGCTCGGAGGACGAGTCGTCGACGTCGGCGACCACGAACTCGGCTACCGGA
>JAQCMY010000137.1 GCA_028274865.1 Haloferacaceae archaeon
GTCCTCGAGCTGGACTGTCGAGATGTCGTACGGGTCTGCTGACTCGGACATGGAGGGCGCTGCCGTGGCGGCTACTGAACCCCGTTCCAATTTAAACCCTCGTGCTGTCGACGGCGCCACACGCGGAGGCGGGCGTGGTGGGTCGGCGACCCGGCGGCAGTCGACCCGTCCGTCCCGCCGGGCGGGCGCTCTCGAACACGTCGCCGGTGTTCTCCGGAGGCGGCTCGTCTGTGTCTGACTCTCGGCCGACACCGCGGCTCCACGCCGGCGGTGTCGGCGAGACTCTACGGGCACGTACCCCGGCCCTGCGAGACGTGGCGGGCGGTCTTCGAGTTCGTCTACTCCGCGACGGCGGCCCGTTCGACACGCCTCGTTCCGACCGCACCGGTGAACGCCCGTCGGGCTCACCGAGCGGAGGCGCCTCGTCACACCCGTCTGCACCGCTGTCGTGATCTGGTACCAGCGGGCCGGTACAGGAGCCTCCCGATGTATCTCCGGGCCGACACGGAGCGGACCCTCCGAGTTAGCGCGTGAGGCCGAGGAACGCGGCGTGTCCCCGTGACACACCGACCGAGCGGACCGACGTCGGTGACCCTCGCGAGCGGCCAGGCGCCGGGAGAGACGAATCGACGGGCCGGACGCCGAGGTGACGAGCGAGCGTCCCCGACGAGTCCGGCAGGCCGAGTCGTGTCGCCGCCGCAGTCGGCGTGTGCCCGACTGCGCCCGTGTCCTCCGGCGCCTGTGGTGGACCGTCGCCGGCGCACGCGGCGAGACCGCGCCCCGATCCGCGGTCGACCGGTACGCCGGACCCCGCTCAGTGCGGGCGTCGCGCGCCCCGCCGGTGAGCCGTCGCGAACGAGACGAACGCGTCGAACACCCGCGTCGCCGGCTCGGCTGCGGCGACCCGCTCCTCGGTGATATCGTCGCGGACACGCTCGGTCCGGTCCGCGGAGAGATCCTTGTTGTCGACGACCCACTCCGCGGTCTGGCGGTCGTACTCCGGGTGGAACTGGACACCGTGTGCTGTGCCGCGCCGGAACGCCTGGACGCCGAACTCGTTGCGTGCGGTCGTGACCGCGCCGGGCGGGAGCTCTGCGACCCGGTCGTGGTGTGTCTCGAAGGCCGTGAACGCCTCCGGGAGGCCGTCGAGCAGCCGGGACTCGCCGACGCGACGGACCGTCCGGTAGCCGAGTTCGTGGTCGCCGACGTCGACGACTCGTCCTCCGAGCGCCTGTGCGAGGAACTGGTGCCCCCAACAGATCCCGAGGGTCGGGACGTCCGCGGCGTGTGCGCGGCGGACCCACTCGGTTGTCTCGTGGATCCAGTCCCGGTCGTCGTAGACAGACGTCTGCGAGCCGCCGATCACCACTCCGTCGTACCGCCACGCGGCGGTCGAAACCGCGGGCGGTCGGCTGCCGTCCGGGAGCTTGTAGGCGTCGACGTCGGCGTCGACCTCTCGCCGGACGTTCCGCTCCGCCGGCGTGTCTCCGACCGACGCGTCGAGCAGGGCTATCCGTGGCGTCACGTCCCGGCGTCGGGTCTTCAGGCCAAATAGTATTGCGGTATACGAACAATACGTGTAACTGTCGCACGCCCGGCATCCCGCCGGCGGCTGCGCCCGACGGCGAGTCGGTCCCCGGCCCGGATCACCACTTCGTCGACGTGCCGGTAGCGGTCCCGGCGTGGGCGCGCGCACCGACAGGGCCGACGTCGGTCGCGCCGGACCGGCCCCGGCTGCGGAGAGCCAGTCACATGTTCGACCGGCCCTGTCGACGACACGGATGCTGACGATCCGACCGCTGACGGCAGCCGACC
>JAQCMY010000141.1 GCA_028274865.1 Haloferacaceae archaeon
CTCCGGGTCGTCGACCCGGTCGCCGTCGCGGGTCAGCCACGCGAGGTCGGCGTCGAAGCCGTCTCGCACCGCGGCGTAGAACGACTCCGCCGCCGCCGCCCGTGACAGGTCCGGAAGCGGGTGGTCCGTCACGACGACGCCGTGGACGAGGCCGGCGACGAGCGCCTGGAACCCGGCCACGTCCGGTACCGACGGCTGGGCGGCCAGCACGCGGTACTCGATGCGTGGGCCGGCCGGCCCGAGAACGGGCCGGACCCACCGCCAGCAGGTGCTGGCCTTGTGGAGCAGCTCCCAGTGCTCGTCGCGGAAGTCGTCGCGCGGCCCGTCGGCGTCCCACTCGCGGAGATACGGCGCACACCGCCGGTCGTCGGCGATCCGGTCGACCGCCGCGCCGGCGTCGGCGAGGTCGTCGGGGAACCGCACCTTCCCCGGGTCGCGGACGTTCAGCGTCTCGAAGGCCGGCACCCGGAGCTCGACGCCCGCCGAGAGCGCCGTCTCGGTCGTGGGGTCGGTGTAGAGGCTCGGCGGGAGAAACGGTGAGTTCGCTCCGAGCGCCAGCACCGGCCCGGTCGTCCGCAGGGCCGCGTTGAAATGGCGTGCGAACAGCTCCGGCGGCGTCTGGAGGTGAATCTGCGTCGAGGCCGTGAGCGACTCGACGAGGATAGAGGGGAACGTCCGGCGACAGCCCGGCACCGACAGCTCGACCCCGCCCGCGGCGGTGACGTCGGCGTCCAGCGCGTAGTACCGCCCGTCGGGCGACATGTTGGTCGGCACCCGGCGCCCCGCCTCCTCGTGGGTCGCGGTCAGGTAGGTGAGCGCGCCCTCCGGCGGCTCGACGGTCCACATCCCGTCGGTGACGAACCGGCGTCCGCGGGCCGCCAGCGCGCCCCGGACCGTCTCCAGCCGCTCGCCGAGGCGTTCGGTCTGCTCCGCGACGCCCGCCGGGTCGAACGGCGTCGCGGGCGTGTTCATCTCGGCGTTGTGTCGCCCGAGCTCGCGCTCGCAGTAGTCGCCGAACACCGCGTCGGGGACGGTCGCGAGCCGCCCCTCGTCGTCGACGGCGTACCCCTCGAGCTCGAGCCCGACACGGTAGCCCCCCTCGAACGCACCCGCGGTCAGCGCCTCGCGGACCGACCCCGCCTGTGCCGACACCCGTCGGCGGAACTCCTCGTGGACGTCCGGCGCTCGGCTCCGGGCGACCGTCTCGGCCCAGTCCATGCGCCGAGACCGTGGCCCGCGCGGGCATAACTGTCGGTGCGCTGCCGCCCTCCGAACGCGCGAGATTCGAGCCGCCGACGCCGCGGGCGACACCCGTCTCCCGCACGTCCGAACTCCTCGGCCGGTTCGGCGCCGCGCCGACGCTCGTCCTCGCCGCCGGTCCCGTCGGCGTGTCCGTCGCCTGCGTCGTCCGGACCGCGACGGGGCCGTTCGACGCCGACGCCGACTCGACCGTGCGCGACACCACGGAACTGACGGCGGCGTTCGGCGTCGACGACGGCACCGGCGTCGCGACGGTCGACCCCGGAGACGCCCGGCTCGCCCTGCGTGGCCCGGAGCGCCGGACGGTCCCGCCGACGCGTGCTCGCCTGCCCCCGTCGCGGTGGTGCCCGCGACGTGGGCCTGCCCTCCCGTGCGGACTGCCCGCGGGTAGCCGACGCGCTCCTCCCACTCGGTTCCGGTCGACACCAGCCGTCGCTCCGTGGCTCCCGACGGGCCGCGAGGCGCTTAGCCCGTTCCGCCGCCGGGTGTCACCCACGCCGGGAGCCCGCCGGCGTCGACGAGGACGGCCGCGAGCGCCGCCCAGACGAGGAACTCGAGGAAGAACGCGGGCGACCAGAGGTAGAACAGGACGAACTCGCCCGGCGGCAGCGCGAGCGGGTCCGGCGGGACGACCAGCGGCCAGCCGAGCGAGAACGCGCCGGTCGGACGCCCGTTGACGACGACGTGGAGGGTGTCGAGGGCGAGGTGCGACGCCCACCCGGCGGCGAGCGCCAGCCCTCGCCGGTCCACGACGGCGACGGGAACGAAGACGACGGCGAGGAGTGCGCTGTGGCCGACGGTGTGGTAGAGGTCGACGACTCCGAGCGCCGCGAGCGGCTTGTCGACGAGGTCCGGGAGCGCCGCGCCGGCGACGACCGGCCACGGGGCGAGGCGCGACCGGTCGCCGAGGACCGCGGCGGCGACGAGGTGGGTCGCGAACAGCACGGCCCCCCGTACCACGCGTGGCCGTATCGCCGTTTCCCTCCGCCTCAGTCCCCCGGCAGCCGGTCGACCAGCGCCGTCGCGTGCGTCTCGAGCGACAGCCGGCGGACGAGACGCCGGGCGAACAGCGCCGACGCGACGCCGACCGCGACGCCGAACGCCGTGTCGCTCAGGTAGTGCGTCCCGAGGTAGACCCGCGAGACGACGACGACGACGGCCAGCCCCGCGACCGGCCAGAACGGCAGGTTCGGCGACCGGCGCGCGACGACGGCGTGTACCGCCGCGACTGCCGCGTGGCCGGACGGGAACGAGTGAGGCGCCAGCCCGCTCCCGTCGGTGACGCAGACGGGTCCCGGCGGGAACGGGCGCTGGACCGCGGTCATCAACGACACGACGACGAGTCCCGAGACGAGGAAGGCAACGCCGGCGACGACGGTCTCGCGCCGCCAGCCTGCGAGGTGGAACAGCGAGACGACGACCGCCGCCGCCGTCGCCGACCCGAGCCCCGTCACCGACGTCATCAGCTTCGTCAGGACCGGGTGTCTGACCGCTAGCACCAGGTCGACCGTCGCCGCGTCGACGGCCAGCACGACGTCGAGGGCGCGGTCGACCAGCGACGCGACGAGCGCGCCTACCATCGCCGGAACGCGTCACCCGCCCGTCTGTCGGTGACTGTGAACACGGAATGTCCCGGTCGAATTAGGGCGCTCCGTCACTTTGGCGTGTCGGTTCGCCGGCGGGGCGCCTCGCTACTCCGGCCCCGCCCACTCGGGCGGCCGCTCCTCCGGCGGGCCGCGCCCCTCGCCGCGGCCCGGCGGCGGACCACGGCCCTCGTTCTCGTCGTCCTCTTGTTCTTCCTCCTCTTCTTCCTCGTCGTCCTCTTGTTCTTCCTCCTCTTCCTCCTCTTCTTCCTCCTCTTCCTCCTCTTCTTCCTCCTCGTCGTCCTCCTCTTCTTCCTCGTCGTCCTCCTCTTCTTCCTCCTCTTCTTCCTCGTCCTCGTCCGGCGTCGGCACGCTCGTCCGGTTCTCGACGACCACCAGCCCGAGCCCTTCGGTCGACGCCTCGCCGTCGGGCGTCGCGTAGCCGAGAACGAGGACGGTGTAGCTCTCGCCCGCCGCGAGCGAGAGGAGGCGCTCGACTCTGGCGAAGTCCTCGTCGTCGTAGTCGTCGTCGTCGTCGCCGTCCGGTCGGACCTCGAGTTCGTACTCGCCGGCGTCGAGCGTCGTCGTCTCGGCGTCGAACTCGGTCAGGTCGTCGAACGCCGTCATGGCGGCGTCGTCGACGGTGACGTCGACGGGGCCGGCGTCGGGCGAGGCGTGGACGGCCCGCACGCGCGCCGCGCCGTCGTCGACGTCGACCGGCGCGTCCCGGAGGACGTCGACCTGGAACGTCGACTCGTCGACGGTCGCCTCGCCGCTCGCGACGACGGTGTACGCGCCGGGGTCGAGCGAGAGGTCCTCCGCCTCGAAGAACACCTCGGGGTCGTCGCCCCCGGCCTCGGTGACGCGCACGTCGTAGTCGCCGGGCTCGAGCGTCAGGTAGTCCGAGACGCGGCGGAAGGCGAGGTCTGTCAGGACCTCGTCGCCGTCCACCTCGACGTCGACCGCGGGCGCGTCGGGCGAGGCGTGGGCGACCCGGACCGCCGCGAGCTCCGTCGGGTCGCCGTCGTCCGACTGTGCGCCCGCGGCACCGACGCCGAACGCCGCGAGTCCCGCTGCGCCGATACCGCTCAACACGCTCCGTCTGGAGGGCATCGTGGTCGGGAGACAGAGCGGATCACCGATAAACACCCACGCCGGTTACCCGTCGTTAACCCCGGTCAACCGGGATTTAGTCGTACCGTGCGGGCGTATCTCGCGCAGCGACCGTGACGGGTGATTGAAGTCCTCCCCCTCACAATCCACAGGTGATGGTCCCCAGCCGTCCGCCCCTCCACCCCGTAGCGGCGGTGCTTCTGGTCGCCGTGGCAGTCGCCTCGCTCGCGGTCCTCCCGACGGCGGTCGCGCAGTCGGACGGAGCGGCGGCGGTCGCGGTGTCGAACGCGACGGTCAGTCCAGAGACGCCGACCGCCGGCGAGCCGTTCTCGCTCCAGATCACCGTCGCGAACTACGAGCAGAGCCCGACAGCCGCGACGATCAACGAGGTAGTCGTCGTGGTCG
>JAQCMY010000145.1 GCA_028274865.1 Haloferacaceae archaeon
AGCCAGTCCGGCGCGCTCGCCTTCGCCACGTTCTTCGAGCGGGGCGCGGACGCAGACGTCGACTTCGCGTACGTCGTCTCGACCGGCAACGAGGCCGACCTCTCGGTCACCGACCACGTCGCGTACATGGCCGACGACCCGGACGTCGACGTCGTCTGTGCCTACGTCGAGGGGGTCGACGACCCGCGGCGGTTCGTCGAGACAGCGCGGGCGGCGACCCGGAGCGGGACGCCCGTCCTCGTCGCGAAGATCGGTCGGAGCGAGGCCGGGCGGGCCGCCGCGGCCTCACACACCGGGTCGATCACCGGCGCCGACGCCGTGTGGGACGACGCGCTCCGGCAGGCCGGCGCACAGCGCGTCCCCGACGTGCCCGACCTGGTCGAGCGCGCGAGCGTCCACGCCGCCTTCGACCCGCCCGCCGGCAGCCGCGTCTGTGTCGCCTCGACCAGCGGCGGGCTGGCGACCCTGCTCGCCGACCTCTGCGAGGACCGCGGGCTCTCGCTCCCGCCGCTCGCCGACGAGACAGAGCGGGCGCTGCTGGAGATGGAGGGGCTCCTGACGTTCGGCGAGATGCACAACCCCGCCGACGTCCGGGGCTACGGCGCGGACGCGATCGACGAGATCGCCGACCTGCTGTTCGCAGACGACTACGACGCCTACCTGTTCGCGGTCGGCCTCTCTGCGGTCGACGAGCGCGCGAGCGCGATCGCCGACGACCTGGTCGCGGTCTGTGACCGCGCCGACGCGCCCGTCGTCCTGCTGTGGACGGGGCGGCGCGAGCCGGCTGACCTCCCGGACCCCCAGCCGTACGAGCGCGTCCGGAGCGAGGTCCCGCTGTTCGCCGACCCGGCCCGCGCGGTCGACGCGCTCGCCAGTCTCGTCGACGCCGGCGCGGCGCGCGAGCGGGGGCCTGCGGCGCCCAAGGCGGCGGCGCCCCCGGACACGACCCTCCCCGCCGACGGCGGCCTGCTGGCGTGGGAGACGGCGAGTGACCTGCTCGCGGCCGGCGGTGTCGAGCCGGTCGAGACGCGGGCCGCGACGAGCGGCGACGAGGCCGTCGCCGCCGCCGGGGCCGTCGGCTACCCGGTCGCGCTGAAGATCGACTCGCCGGACGTCGGCCACCGCGCCGACGTCGGCGGCGTCGCGGTCGGCCTCGACAGCGCGGCGGCGGTGCGCGAGGCCTACGAGGCGGTGACCGACGCGGTCGCCGCGAACGCGCCGGACGACACCCTCGCGGGGGTGCTGGTCCAGCCGATGACCGAAGGCGTCGAGGCGCTGGTCGGCGCGACCCGCGAGCCGGGGTTCGGCCCCGTCGTGACGGTCGGCCGGGGCGGCGCCGACGCGGAGACACTGGGCGACGTCTCACACCTGCTCGCGCCGGCGACGGCGGCGGCGGCGCGGGCCGCCGTCGAGCGGACGGCTCTCCCGGCGCTGGCAGAAGCCGCGGGCGTCGAGGGCGCACTCGACGACCTCGCGGCAACCGTCGCGCGGGTCTCGGAGCTGGTCGCCGCGACCGACGCCGTCGCGGAGCTCGACCTCAACCCCGTCGTGCTGACCGGGGAGGGCGCCCGGCCCGTCGACGTGCTGGTGCGGACGGGCGAGCGGGACTGAGCGACACGAGGCGGGGCTGGGTCCGCGGCGACCGGCAGGATAATTGACCCCGCGTACACAGACTTACCTATGAGTGTCCCGCGATTCGACCTCGACCTCACGGCGGACCAGCGCGCGGTTCGGGAGGCGGTCCGTGACGTCTGCGACGGGTTCGACCACGAGTACTGGCGCGACCACGCCCGTCGCGGCGAGTACCCCCACGAGTTCGTCGACGAACTCGCCGCCGACGGCTGGCTCGGGGCGCTGATCCCCGAGGCGTACGGCGGGAAGGGGCTCGGCACGGAGGAGACGGTCGTGATGATGGAGGAGATCGCCGCGAGCGGCGCGGGCTTCGGCGGCGCACAGACGGTTCACGGCGGCATCTACAACTCCGCGCCGCTGGTCGAGTACGCGAGCGAGTCCCAGCGCGAGGAGCTCCTGCCGAAGATCGCGTCCGGCGACCTGTCGATACAGGCGTTCGGCCTGACCGAGCCCGGCGCCGGCTCCGACTCGCCGAGCATGGAGACGTTCGCGGAGCGCGACGGCGACGAGTACGTCGTCACGGGCGAGAAGTTCTGGATCTCGCGGGTCGACGTGAGCGACTACATGCTCCTGGTCGCGCGCACGACGCCGAAGTCGGAGGTCGACAAGCGCACCCGCGGGATGTCGACGTTCCTCGTCGACCTCGAGGACGCCGCGGCCCAGGACCGGCTCCACATGGACCCGATCGAGAAGTCCGCGAGCACGTTCGTCAACTCCTATCACCTCACGTTCGACGGCCTGCGCGTGCCAGCCGAGAACCTCGTCGGCGACGAGGGCGAGGGGTTCTACCAGGTGCTGGACGGGCTGAACGAGGAGCGGCTGGTCATCGCCGCCGAGCTGATCGGGATGGGCGAGCTCGCGCTCGGGAAGGGCGCAGACTACGCCGCCGAGCGCGAGGTGTTCGGACAGGCGGTCGGGGCGAACCAGGGGATCCAGCACCCGCTCGCGGCTGCCCACGCCGAGGTCCAGGCGGCGCGGCACCTCACCGACGAGGCCGCGACGCGGTCGGCGGCGGGGGACCTGTCCCGCGAGGCGCTCGGAGCGCGCGCGAACGCAGCGAAGTACCTCGCCGCCGAGGCGGCGTTCGCGGCGGCAGACGCCGCCGTCCAGGCCCACGGCGGCAAGGGGATCGCCGTCGAGTACGACGTCGAGCGGTACTTCCGCGAGGCGCGGCTGTCGCGGCTCGTCCCGATCGCCCAGCAGCTCGCCCTGAACTACCTCGGCGAGCGGGAACTGGGCCTGCCGCGGTCGTACTGAGAGCGGCGCGACGGGCCGCTCAGCGCGCGGCCCGCCGCCCGAGGACGAACACGACGAGCGCGAGCATCGTCGGGCCGAGCAGCGCCTCGACGCTCGTCACGGCCTGTCCGAGCGTCGTCGTCGCCTCGATACCGCCGTAGCGGTTGCCGGTGGCGAACATCATCGCGCTGTGGTAGACACTCCGCCACAGCAGGAGGGGGTCGTCGAGCACGCGGGCGACCGTGAGCGGCGTCGTCGTCCCGTCCGGCGCGACCGTCGACGTCAGGCCGCCGAGCGGGTAGAGCAGGCCGAAAACGAAGATGATCGTGAACGAGACGACGACGACCCGCGCGAAGCTCTCGCCGTAGACGAACACACCGCGCTGGAGCCGCGAGAACAGGTAGCGGGCGTCGAGCGCCGAGCTACTCTGGCGGATCTGTTTGTGCCTGAGATCCTGTCCACGGACGAACGCGCGGCGCTGGAGCGTCGACCGTCCGTGGTTGCCCGCGACGGTCTCGATCCGCCGGTAGAGCGTCGTTGCGGCGTCGCGGTCGGGCCAGTCGTCGTTCGCGGCAGGGGCCTCGTCGGTCGACTCGAACTTCGGGTCCGGGCCACAGTACGATTCGGTGCTCGAGCCGAGCGGGACGGCGTCGCGGAGCCAGAGCGGCAGCGAGTATTCCGCGGCGATCTCGTCGACTGGCGGGTGGAGAAACCGGGTCTCCTCGTCGATGTGGACGCCGCCGAGCGCGGCGCCGGCGAGGTCCGCGCCACGGAGGTCGGCCCCTTTCAGCACCGCGCGGCTGAGCGTCGCCGACGAGAGGTCGGCGCCTCGGAGGCTGGTGTCACTGAGGTCGGCTGCGGTGAGGTCGGCCTGGCGGAAGTTCACCGTCCCGAGCTCACTGTCCGGGAAGCTCGCGTTGGTCAGCGTCGCGTGCGTACCGTTGACGTGTCCGTCGAACACCGTCTCCTCGATCTCGGCACGCGGAATGCGACAGTCGATGAGCTTCACGAGGTCGCCGAACCAGGCGTCGCGCGTGGCAAGCGTCGAGAGCCGCAGGCTGGCGAGCGTCACCGTGTCGAGGAACGCCGACTCCTGGAGGTAGAGCGTGTCAGCCCGGGCCGAGGCGCAGGTGAACTCGCGGAAACACCGGCAGTCGTCAAACGCAAAGAAGTCGGTCTCGACGCGGTTGTACCTGACTGGGGAGTAGTCGGTGTCGGCGTCGGTCGGTGTCGCCCCGGCGATTTCGTCGACGGTCGCGTCGGTCGCGGTCCGGTAGAACTGACACGATTGGGTGACCAGTCGGTCGCTCGCCTGGGTGTCCGAGACGGTGAGCGACTCGAAGAACTCGCACTCCTCAAGTTCGAGATCACCCTCGACGGTCATACTCGACAGGTAGAGCGGCTCGTCGAACGTCCCGTCAGTCAGGTCGAAGTCACCCTGGACCGTCGACTCGTAGAAGCTGACCGGGGCGGTGCTACGTGGCCCGTCGGCGGCGACGTCGGCGAACGTGACCCGGACCAGGTACGTGTCGACCGCGAACGTCGCCTCGTCGAACGAAACCGTCTCGTCGAACGTCGCCCCGTCGAACGTCGTCTCGGCGTCGAACCGAGCGTGGTTGAAGAACACCCGGCCCTCGAAGATCGCGTCGTCGAACTGCGTCCGGCCCTCGAACACCGCCCCGGCGAACGTCGGCGCCGGAAGCCGACAGCCGGTGAAGTCGGCGGCTCCGGCGAACGTCGCACAGAAGAAGTCGACCCGAGCGGTGTCGGGGAGCGAGAGGTCGGCGCCGTCGAGGTCGAGGTCGCCGAACGTCGCGCCGACGAGCTGGTTGTGTCGGTGGCCGCCGTCCCGGGGCGACCGCTCGACGGCTGCGAGCGCCTCGAGGAGTGCCTCGGCCTGCCGGTCGCCGTCGATCTCGCCGGGGTCGCGGTGGAACACGCAGTTGCCGCCGTCGACACCGTCGTGTGGGCACGACCAGACCTCGCCGTCGAGGCCACGTGACTCGACTATCGACGTCCAGAGCTCGTCGAAGTCGTCCTCGGAGCGGTCGTACCGGTCGCGGGCTTCCTCGCGGGTGAGGACGTAGTCACAGCCCGTATCCATCGCTGAGCGCGTGCGACTAAACGACGGCCTGATATAGAACCAGCGGCGGTCGGAGGCCGAACCTGTCGCTGCCGCTGGCGGCGGACACCCCAGCGTTTTCACCCCCACCTCTCGACCGCCGGGTATGGCAGACACCGACGAGCACGACGGGCACGACGAGCACGGCGACAGCGACGACCGCGACCGCCGGCTCGTCGCGGGCTGGCAGGGCCGCTACTTCGAGGACTTCGAGGTCGGCGACGTCTACAAACACCCCTACGGTCGCACCGTCACCGAGACGGACAACGTCTGGCTGACGAACGTGACGATGAACGTCAACCCGATCCACTTCAA
>JAQCMY010000151.1 GCA_028274865.1 Haloferacaceae archaeon
GAGCGCAGCATCGTCACCATCGTCGTCGCGTAGTAGGTGCAGTAGCCGGCGTCCATCTCGAACAGGAACGAGTCGGCGATAGAGCCGTCCGGTCGGTCGACGTCGAGCGAGTAGCGCTTCTCGCGCTCGAGGTGCTGCTCTATCGCGACCGCCTCGTCGTACGGCGTCTCGGCGTCTGCGGTCACCGTCGCCGTCCGCTCGCGCACCCGGTCGGGCGTCGACTCCGGCAGGGCGGTGTACGTCGACTCGACCCGGTCGGGGTAGTCGGTGCCCGCGCGCCGGAGCTGTGCGGTCGTGTGGCGCGGCACCTGGCTTTCGACGGTGTAGCTGTCGTTGACCGACAGCCGGTCCACCGGGCGCACGCCGCCCTGTGGCGTGACCTGTGCGTCGACGCCCTCGACGGAGACGGGGCGCCACGCCGCCGGGAGCGAGCCGAGCGAGTCGCGAGCGACCACGCGCTGGCGCACCACCTGGGACGAGCCCGGCGTGCCGGGGCGGCGCTGGCCGAGGGCGCTGGCCTCGCCGGTCCGCACCCAGCCGTCGCCGGTGTACCGGTCGTAGGCCGCGGTCTGCCAGTACGCCCGCTGTGGGCTCTCGACCTCGAACCGGACCTGCGGCGAGAGGCTGATACTCCCGAGGATCCGGACGTTGTCCTGAGCCTCCACGACCGTCGACTCTACCGTCTGGTCGCCGTCGACTCCGGCGCCGAGCGAGGCCGCCACGCCGCCGCTCGCGGCGACCGAGAGCGTCGACGACACGACGACCATCGCGGCGACGACGGCGACGACGGCGTCTAGCTGTGGCGTCGGGACCCCGGAGCGCTCGGCCTCGCCCGCGCCGACCGCGCCCGCCGCGCCGACGACGCCGACGAGTGTCGTCGTCGGTCCGGCGTCGCCCGTCAGGACGACGAGCAGGAGCGCCGCACCGCCGGCGGCGACGCTCCAGACGTACCGCCGGCGGACGGCGAGGTACCACGACAGCACGACGGGACCGGGCGCGACGCCGAGCGCCCACACTCCGGCGTTCGTGAGCCGGAGAATCGAGAGGCCGTTGAGGAGCGCGGCAGTGTCGGCGAGCACCCGCGGCGTAAACAGCAGCCCGCGCTGTCCCGGCGGCACCGAGAGGACGTACGCGCCGAGGCCGGCGACGGCGACGGCGAGTGCCACCGCCGCCGCGGCCCGCGTCTCGACGAACCGGCCCATCGCGGCGCCGAGCGCGACGCTCCCGGCCAGCACCACGAGCATCCGCGCGGGGTCGCCGGTCACGTCCGCGACGTGGTAGAGCACGCCCGTGGACGAGACAGTCAGGGCGGCGACGCCCGCCAGCGCGAGCAGGCGGGACCGGTCGGCTGTCCCGGACGTGACGTTCACGCCGCCACCTCCGGGCCCCCGTCGTCCGCCCCCTCCGGGCCGTCGAACGTCGTCTCGACGCCGTCGACGGCGATACGCGCCGTTCCGCCGCTCGCCTCGACGACGACGGGAGCGTCGACCGACGGAACCGCGCCGGGTCCGACCGTCGCGAGGTGGGCGAGCGCCCGGTCGCGGTCGTCCGGCGTCGCCTCGAGCTCGCCGTCCGGCGTCCGCAGGGAGACGACGACCCCGAGCTCGTGGAGCGCCGAGACGACACTCGCCGCCGCCGCCGCCATCTCGTCGTCGTCGCCCGGGTCGCCCCCGACCGCCACCGTGACCGTCCGCTCGGGGCGCGCCCCGACGTACTTCGTGACGATCAGGTCGTCGCGCTTCGCGCTCACCTTCCAGTTCAGGTTACGGAGCGCGTCGCCGCGGACGTACTCGCGCAGCCCGTCGAACTCGTCGCGCTCCGTCCGGGCGTCGCCGGCGACGCGGGAGCGCAGGCGCGCGGCAGCCGCCGTCGGCAGGGGTCGGACCGGCGGGTAGACCAGCACG
>JAQCMY010000153.1 GCA_028274865.1 Haloferacaceae archaeon
GACAGCCGCCCGGCCGGCGTGGAGACGGCCGACGCCGCGTCGACGACTCCTGACGACGGGGTGGCGTCCGGTACCGAGGAGGCGGCTGGGGCCGAGGAAACAACCGGGGCCGAGGTCGGCGCGGTCGACGAATCCGAGGACGCGGCCGAATCCGGCGACGCTCCGAGCGCGGCAGCAGACGATACGACGGCAGACGACACGGCGGCCGACGCCGCGGAGCCCCGCTCGGACGGCGACCCGGTCGACCAAATCAAAGGGATCGGACCGGCGTACGGCGAACGGCTCGCGGAGATGGGGATCGAGACGGTCGACGAGCTCGCGGCCGCGGACCCCGTCGACGTGGCCGATGGAGCGAGCGTCGGCGAGAAGCGCGCGTCGCGATGGATCGACCGGGCGGAACGGTTCTGAATCCGTGTGAGCGGCCGTACGGCCGGCGACGATGGTACGCCGACCGCAATCGTTTCCCGGTCACGCGCGAATCGATCTGTATGAGCCGAACGGTTCACACCGACCGGGAGACGTTCCGTGTGGCCGCCGCCGCTGCACCGGCGCAGGCGCGGATTCCGGTCGAAGTACGGGTAGACGTCGACGACCCGTTCGCGGCGTACCGCCGGGCCCGGGACGGCCCCGGCGGGATATTCTACGAGACCACCGGCGGCCAGTCCGGCTGGGGATACTTCGGCGTCGATCCTGTCGAGCGGCTGACCGTCTCGGCCGACGCGGTGGTCGCCGGAGGGGCCAGCCCGGCGGCCGGTGTGGCTGATGCGGACGACGCGGACGACGCAGGCGGTGTGAACGACGCGGGCGACGTGGGTGATTACCGGCGATCGTCGCCGTCGCTGGCAGCCCTATCGGGGCTCCTTGACGGCGAAGAGTTGGCTCGAGGCGACTGTGACGTTCCATACCCGTGTGGCGTGTTCGGCTGGCTCTCGTACGACGTCGCCCGCGAGTTAGAGGACTTCCCGCCGGCGCCCCCGGCAGGCCCCGGCGCGGCCGACGACCGCAGGCTACCACGGCTCCAGGTCGCTCACTTCGACCGCATCGCCGCGTGGGAGTGTCCGGTCGGGGCCGACGGATCCGCAGCCGATCACGAAGCGGCCGGCAGTGGGTCGTCGTCCATCACGCTCCGTGTGACCGCCTGCCCTCGGGTTCACGACGGGCTCGAGGACCCCGTCGCGGACCACGACGCGCTCAACGCGCTGTTCGAGACGGGGGTGACGCGAGCGGAGACGCTCGTTGACCGTATCGAGACCGGTGACCCTGCCGTCGGGCAACCGCCAGCCTCGGCCGCAGCGCGGGCGACGTTCGAGAGCGACGTCGCACGAACGGGGTACGCAGACGCGGTTCGGCGGGTCAAGTCGGCTGTTCGCGAGGGAGAGACGTTTCAGGCGAACGTCTCACAGCGGCTGACAGCGCCGGCCGCGGTCCACCCGGTCGACGCGTACGACGCGCTGCGACGGGCGAATCCGGCTCCGTACTCTGGACTCGTCGAGTTCGGTGAACGGCCGAGCGGCGTCGACCTCGTGAGCGCGAGCCCGGAGCTCTTGCTCGCGTACGAGCCGACCGACGACCCCGATCGTGGTGTGCGCCTCCGTACGGAACCCATCGCGGGGACGCGCCCTCGCGGCGCCACGCCCGCAGCCGACGCGGTGCTGGCCGACAAGCTGACCGGCGACGCCAAAGAGCGGGCCGAACACGCGATGCTGGTGGATCTCGAGCGGAACGACCTCGGGAAGGTGTCACAGTTCGGCACGGTCGACGTCACGGAGTACCGCCGGGTCGACCGCTACAGCGAGGTGATGCACCTCGTGAGCAGCGTCGAGAGCGAGGCTCGACCGGACGTCGGACTCGCGGAGGCCGTCGCCGCCTGCTTCCCCGGCGGGACGATCACCGGTGCGCCGAAGCCGCGAACGATGGCGATCATCGACGGGTTAGAGCAGACTCGGCGCGGGCCGTACACCGGGTCGATGCTCGCCGCCGGATTTGACGACCGCGCGACGCTGAACATCGTCATCCGGACGCTCGTTCGACACGCGGCCGAATACCACCTCCGCGTGGGTGCTGGAATCGTCCACGACTCGGACCCGGACGCCGAGCACGCGGAGACGCTCGCGAAGGCCCGGGCGCTCGTGGACGCGGTCGACGAGGCGCTCGCGGCCGGCGAGATGGCTGTCGAGGAGGTGGCCGAGCAACGATGACGACGGTCGACTCGTCTGTGGCCGACGACTCCTCGGCAGCGACCGGCTGGCGGCTGGGAGCCGGCGCGGTCGACGCACGGATACTCGTCGTCGACAACTACGATTCGTTCGCGTACAACCTCGTCCAGTACGTCGGCGCGGTCGCGGGGGCGGTGACGGTCCGCCGCAACGACGCCGTCGATCTCGCCGACGTTCGGGCGCTCGACCCCGACGGCGTCGTCGTTTCGCCGGGGCCGGGAGCCCCGGCCGATGCGGGCGTCTCGACAGCCGTCTTCGACCTCGACCGGCCCGTCTTCGGCGTGTGTCTCGGCCACCAGGCGCTGTGTGCGAACCGCGGGAGCCGCGTCGGCCACGCCCCCGAGGTCGTCCACGGGAAGCCGTCACAGATCACCCACGACGGCGAGGGCGTCTTTACCGGACTCCCCGAGCCGCTACAGGTCGGTCGGTACCACTCGCTGTGTGTCGAGCGCGCGGCACTCCCCGACGAGGTGGTCGAGACCGCCCACACCGACGACGAGCGCGCGGTTGTGATGGGTGTGCGCCACCGCGAGAAGCCCCACGTCGGGGTCCAATTCCACCCGGAGAGCATCCTCACGCCCCGGGGCGAGCGGTTGGTACAGAACTTCGTTCGGGGGTGTGTTCGATGAGCGACGACCGGCAGTACCACGTCGACGGCGACCTCGTGCCCGCGTCGGCGGCGACCGTCTCGGTGGAAGACCGCGGCTTCGCGTACGGCGATGGAGCCTTCGAGACGATGCGCGCGTACGGCGGCGACATCTTCGCGTGGGCGGCACACGCGGACCGGCTCGCGGCCACCTGCGAGACGCTTGGGCTCGACCACGGGCTCGGCGACACAGAGCTGAGACGTCGGGTGGACGAGACGCTGACCGCCAACGACCTCGCCGACGCGTACGTGAAACTCTCGATCACTCGCGGCGTCCAGCCGGGAACGCTCGACCCACACCCGGTGGTCGACCCGACGGTGGTGGTGATCGTACAGTCGCTTCCACGCGGCGGCGTCGGGAGCAACACCGTGTACGACGGTCCGGCTACCGTACAGACGACAAAGACGCGAAAGCCTGCTGACCGGGCACTTCCTGCGGCCGCGAAGACGCACAACTACCTCACCGAGATTCTGGCTCGCCTAGAGCTCCGGGTGACGGGGGCCGACGAGGCACTGATGCTCGACCCCGACGGACACGTCGCCGAGGGAGCGACCGCGAACCTGTTCTTCGCCGACGGCACCGCGTTGTGTACGCCCTCGCTCGACGGCCCCGTGCTCCCAGGGGTCACCAGGGCAACTGTGATCGACATCGCCCGGGAGGAGGGGATCCCGGTCGAGGAGGGGACGTACACGCCCGACGCGGTTCGCGAGGCGGACGAGGTCTTCCTCACGAACTCGACGTGGGAGCTCAGACCCGTGTCGTCCGTCGACGGGATCGACGTCGCCGGAGATGGCTCGGGGACCGCCGGGCCGCTCACGACGCTGCTCTCGCGGCTCTTCGACCGGCACCTCGAGGAGCGACACTACGACGGCGAGCGATGTTGACAGTCACCGACGACTTGTTGACAGTCACCGACGACGAGTGCCTGCGGTGGCGCGCTCCGGTGTGCGCCCGCCGGGCGCACACAGCGCGCGAGGGATGAGCGAGGGAGGGTGAGGCATAAATCGTGTCCGGCTGTCGCGCGGTCGTCTCGTTCACACACCCATCGACACCGGACGCGAGTGACTCGACTTGACTCGACTCGAACACACGGACACGACTTGTGCCACCTCCTCCCCAGCCGATTCGCGAGTCG
>JAQCMY010000155.1 GCA_028274865.1 Haloferacaceae archaeon
CGCCAGGGACGGGTCGGTGACATCGACATCCGGTACAAGCTGATCACCGAGAACATCATGCTCAACAGTCAGATCGACCTGACCGGCGAGGAGGTCGTCCCGCGAATCGCCGCCGGCAACGGGATCCCGGAGGAGAACTGGTGGATCACCGAGGACCACATCGAGGAGACCCTCAGCTTCGCGAAGGGGGCCGTCCGCAAGCGCGGGCTCGGGAAGGCGATGTACTACAAAGCCTACGCCGAGGACGACGAGCTCGCGACGCTCATCGACATTCCGAGCAAAGGAGAGGTCGCGATCGTCGGGGGGCTCGGCGGCGGAACGGGCTCCGGACTGTTCGTCGACGTCGCGGCCGAGCTGGCGGAGAAGATGCCGACCGCCGACATCACGCTGTTCGGCGTGCTGCCGAACCACACCGAGGGGCTGCGCGAGAGCGCGAACGCCTTCGCCAGCCTGTCCGAGTTAGAGCGGCTCAGCCTCGAGGGCGAGCAGCTGTTCAAAGACCGGATCCTGATGCCGATCGACCCGACCGGGTTCGACGGGAAGCGCGGCAACCGGGTCGAGTCCGACGTGATGCTCGAGAAGTTCGACGAGGCCGCCGTCTACCTGATCGCCGGCTACTACGACACACAGGGGATGGAGGACGTGTTCGGCGGCGCCCCGCAGTACGCGCCGTTCACGATCGGGATCCCACAGGTGTTGCGCTACAACATCGACGCGGTCCAGGAGGCTCGCGGCGAGTTTCAGGAGATCCTGAACAGCAAGGAGGCGGCGATGGACGCCGAAGAGGAGATCTACGAGGAGGTCGAGCTGTTCCTCGACACGCAGTTCGACGACGCAGAGGGCGGGCTCCGGAGCGAGGACGAGGGGAAGCTCTCGGACCGGCTGTCGACCTTCGAGGCGCTCCTCGACTCGGAGCTGTTCGCGGAGCTCGACTACCAGTCGGTCGAGATATTCCGCGAGATCGTCTCGGACGCCAAAAACGAGGCAGAGGAGATCGGCGAGCAGATCGAGGTGATCGGTGGGTCGCTCCGGGCGGGGGTCGCGGAGCCGGACGAGCGGACCACGTTCAAAGACAGCGTCGACGCCAGGCTCCTCGACGTGCTCAGCCGCGACCTCGAGCTGCTCGTTCGCCGCAAGCGGCTGATGGAGCAGAAGACGACCGTCGACACGAGCCGGATCCGCCGGACCGTCGAGTATCTCCTCGGAACGGAGGACGTCGGCGCCGCCGCCGGCGGAATCGTCCAGCGGCTCGAGGCGGAGCTCGACGAGGCGACGGAGAACCGGGACCGCCTGGCCGACGACCTCGCCGAGACGGAGGCAGAGCTCGAGCGGGTCCGCGAGGAGCAGGCCGAGGAGATACAGACCGGCCTCACCCGCTGGGAGCGCGAGGTCGACGACGACCTCACACAGCTCGCCCGGGTCGACCTCGGTACCGTCGAGGAGGAGGTCGCAGACCTCCAGCGGGCGCTCGTCGCCTACATGGACGCGGTCGAGAGCGCCGAGAGCACGACCGAGGTCGAGAACGTGAGCGGCGCAGAGATCACCGAGGCGGTAAACGAGCTGGAGGGCCTGCTCGCCGAGGTCGGCGTGGCGGTCGACGACTACAAGCAGGATATCAACGGGTCGCTCTCCGAGCTGCGAAACGCGAAGAAGGCCTACCTGACGATGCAGCAGGAGGAGAGCACGTTCGAGGCGGTCAAGCCGTGGAAGTCCTCCACGAAGGAGGCAAAGGAGGACGCCCGGAAGACCTTCCGGATGGCGAAAAACCGGGTCGGCGACGCGAACGTCTTCGCCGTCGGGCCGCCGGACGAGTTCCGCGTCGACGTCGAGTTCGACACGGCGGCGGTCGTCCGGCGGGTCGAGCGGCGGGCCGGCGAGCTGCGGGCGAACGTCGTCGGCGAGCTCCGGGACGCGCTAGAGGAGCCGAACGAGGCCGACGTCACGGAGCTCCAGACGCTGCTGGAGCAGCCGTCGGTCGACCGCGAGGCGTGCCGCGAGGTCGTCCGGGACGCGTTCGAGCGCGAGCTCGTCGAGACCGACGAACTCGAGGCCAGGAGAGCGAGCCAGCAGACCCGGATAGACGCGCTCGAGGCGGATATCGACCGCTTCGAGGCGACGGTCGACGTCTTCGAGACGGTCAACCCCCACCGGCGGGCGTTCGAGGAGAGCGGCCAGGAGTTCCGCGAGGAGCTGTCGTCGTTCGGCAGCGAGGACGACAGGTCGCTCGGGGTCCGCGGCGACGACTACCTGTTCATCAAGAACGTGCAGCCGGACGACGTGCTCCAGGCCACGGGGAGCAACACGCTGGCCGAGACGGAGCTGTTCAACGACCCACACGAGCGAAACCGGATGCGCGAGAGCCTCGAGGAGCTCGCGGAGAACACGCTCGACCGGAAGTACACCGGGCTCCAGCGGCGGAAACTCAGCCACCAGGGGCGGCGGTACAGCGACCTGCGGGTCAGGGTCGCGGTGATGAGTCCCGCGGTCGACCGGATGGACGGGGAGATGCTCGACCTGAAGTCGATCTACCGCGAGGCGTTCGACCTCGAGGGGAACCCCACGAGACAGCGGTACAGCGCGTGGAATCCCGCGGTCGGGGGCGACTGGGACATCGGTCTCGGGGTGTTCATCGACGGCGTCTTTCTCGACAACATCCGGAAGGCCGTCCAGGCGAACGGCTACGCGAGCGGCTACGAGGAGTGGGGGAAAAACCAGGACGTCGACATCCAGATCCACCACAGCCTCGGGCTCGAGCGACAGGAGCTCTACCGCCGGCGGGACACCCTGAACGTCGAGGCAGCCGACGGCACCGAGTTCTTCCTCAGAGACGAGGCGACGGTCGTCTCGGACCTGCTCGCGGAGTACAGCGAGCGGGTCCCGCTCCACGCGGACGACGAGGACGACACCGACGGGTCCGACCCGTCGGCGTCGGTGTCGACCGGCGACTCGACCGCCTCGTCGGACTCGACAGCCGAGTGATCGATGGCGGGGCCGACAGACGCACTCGACGAGAACCGCGAGAAGGTCGCGCTGGCCGGATATCTCGCCACCATCCTGGTGCTCGCGGTGCTGCTCGCACCGATGCTCGGCCAGGCGTGGCAGCGGGGTGGCGTGTCGCGCCTGCTGTTTCGCGTCCTCACGGCGTTCGGGTTCGGGCTCGGAGCGGCGTCGACGCTCATCATCGGGGTGTTCGTCGGGTCGCTCCTGCTGATGGTGTACGACGTCAAAAAGCGCCTCCAGGGGGTGTTGCTGCTCAGCGGGAGCGTCGTCGGGGCGCTGGTGCTCGCGGTACAGGGGCTGCTCATCCCGAACATCGACTTCGGTGCCACGATCGAGTGGCTCGGGATCGGACTGGTCGTCGGTGTGCTCGCCGGCGGCGGCCGACAGCTGGTGTCGGCAGAGAACCTGCGGGCGGTCGAACTCCGCAGGGCATCCCGGACGGTGTTCTACATCCTCTCGACGGTGGTCGTCGTCGGGATGCTCGAGTATCACCTCCAGTATCCGCTCCCGCTCGCGGTCTCGCGAAACGGCCAGTTCTTCCTCACCGACGCCACGCAGTCGTTCGGGATCCGGGGCGGACTGAGAGAGGTCGCGATCAACCTGGCGCTCGTCGGGCTGTTCGTCGGGACGACGAGGCGGTTCGTCCAGTACGACGCGGAACGGGACTTCTTCGTGCTCGGGCCGAAGGCGTCCGGCAAGAGCCTCCTGCTCGTCGGGGCGTACATCGAGGCACAGAACCGCTTCAGCGGCGACGACGCGACGATCCCGCTGAATCCGAGCCAGGACCTGATGAGCCTCGTTGGCAAGCTCGACCAGACACAGAACGGCTGGTTCCTCGAGGCGACACGGACACAGGAGGTGAAGACGCTTCGGTTCAAGTACATCTACGGCGACGTCTTCCCGGTCAACGTCCACCTCACGGGGCTCGACTACGCCGGCGAGTGGCTCCCGGAGCTTCCGGACGAACTCGTCGGCGCGAACGACGACAGTCCGACGCCGCTCCCACGGCTCGCACAGGCGGTCGACGGGGCCGACACGGTGATCTTCCTGATCGACTGCGAGCGGTTCGCGAACGACGAGTCGCTCGGTATCGAACCGTACTTCGAGATCATGCAGTCCCAGGACGAGACCGACATCGTACTCGTCGCGACGAAGGCCGACGTGCTGGCCGGGCAGTTCCGTGAGGAGCGCGGGATCAACGCGGAGCAGTATTTCGACGACTTCGTCGAGTTCGTCAACGACCGCCTGCAGAACAACCAGACGATCCGGGCGCTGGTGACCGAGTCCGCCGGCTCCAGGATCCACCCGGTCTACTACCACACGCGCGTGAACGACGAGGGCGAGCGGGTGCCGATGCGAAACGGGGGCGACGTGACCACGGTCGGGTTCGACCGGCTGCTCGAGCGACTCGGGGGACGATGACGCGGGAGATAGTGCTCTACGACTCCCGTGGGTACCGGCTCGACGACCGGGACGGGAGACAGAACGAGACGGTCTGGACGGTGAGCCAGTACGACATCGACTTCGTGGTCTCGTTCGGGCGCGAGTGGTCGTTCACCGTGTACTTCCGTGCCTACGAGAGTTCGAGCAGCCGACTGGACCAGTACTACGCCGTCTACCGCGCCCCGGAGAGCGAGGTGAACTTCGCCGAGTTCAGAGACGCGGTGTTCCGGCGCGCAGAGGACCACGGGCTCGAGGTCGAGGAGTCCGGTGCCGGCGGGAACGTCCTGCAGGCGCTCGACGAGACCGGGCTCCCCGCCGTCGGGCGCCGCGACGAGCGACAGCGCGCAGAACGGCTGCTCGAACAGGGGAACCAGCTCCGCTTCGGCGTCGGCTCGTACGGTGCCGCGCTCAGGCTCATGAGCGAGCTCGACGACGCCCGGCGCGGGATGTCGTTCGCGGTCACGGACGGCGACGGCAGCGAGCTCGAGTCGCTGGACGCCTACGACCTCGTCGTCGAGAAGGGGGCCTACGCGGGGCTCACGCCGCTCGGGGCGACCGTAGAGCTGATGGACCCGACACCGACCCGGTCGGAGACACAGACGCGGGCACAGGGCCAGGAGACGTGGCGCGACCACCCGGCGGCGGACGCGGCGGTCGGGGTCGTCGCCGGCGTCGGGGCCGTTGCCCTGATCGTCGTCCTCTACGCCGTCGTGGTCCACGTCGCGTGGGGTGGGGCGTTCGGCGTCGTCGGCGGCGGGACGGCGCTCCCGATGGCCGCCGAGGTGCCCGGCGTCAACAACGTCACGGTCAGCGGGGCGGAGCCGGGAGCGTCCCGGAACTTCACCGTCACCGGGAGCACGCCGGCGGCGTCTCTGACCCTCCAGTACTACGACGGGACGGGAGGAGAACCCCGGACCGAGCGGCGACCGGTCCAGGACGGGACGTTCCCCATCGAGGGGTCGCTGCGAGAGAACGAGACGAGGGTCGCCGTCGTCCGGAGCAGCCACGCGTTCCCGCTGTTGGATCTCCCGTTCGTCGGGCCGCCGCTCGGCTCGTGGTCGCCGAACGGGGGAGCAGCGAGCGGCGGGACCACGCCGTCGAACGCCACGCGGGCCACGTCTACGGGCAACGCCAGCGCCGACACGCCGGGGTCCGTCGGCGGCAGCCGGCTCTGACCGGGCGGCGAGCGGGCGTCGAGCCGGCGCGGCCACAGCCGGTGCTCCGGCGGAGCGCGCCCGGCAGTCAGCCCCGCAGCGCGTCGACGGGCCGTTCGTTTGCCGCGCGCCACGCCGGGTAGGCGCCCGCGAGGAGGCTGATCCCGACGCCGAAGGCGAAGGCGGCGGCCAGGTAGCCGACGGCACCCGGCGTGAACGCCAGCGGGTCGCCGAGGAAGGCGGCGTTCGCGACCATCACAGCCGGGAGCGCGAGGACGACCCCCGCAGTCGCGCCGGCGGCGCCGATCAGGCCCGCCTCGGCCAGGAGGATCCGGACGACCGCGCCGCGGCTGTAGCCGACGGCCCGGAGGACGCCGATCTCCTCGCGCCGGCGGATCACGGCCATCAGCATCGTGTTCGCGATCGCGACGCCGGCGACGACAAGCGAGATGGCGCCGATCCCGACGAGGAAGGTGTTGATGCCGTTTACCACCTGGGTGAACAGGCGCAGCAGCGAGGTCAGTTCGAACACCAGGAGCCGGTCGCGCCGCTCGTTGAACTCCTCGCGGAGGAGAGCAGCCGTCAGCTCTGCCTCGTCCGCCGAGCCGGTCAGCACCCGGGCCCGGTCGTACTGCCGGTCGTCGAGCGCACGGGCGGGGAGGTAGACCTCGGCGCTCCCGACCCCGCCGGTCGGCTCCGAGAGGACCGCGACGACCCGGTAGGTCTGTACCGACTCGTCGCCCGTGCTGATCCGCAGCCGGTCGCCGGTGGCGAGGCCGTGATCCGACGCGAACCGGGCCGAGACGACCGCCTGTCGGCGCCACGTGGACGGCAGTTCGCCGCGCGCGACGGGAGTGATAGCCCGGAGGGCCGCCGCGGACTCGACGTAGTTGAGCGACACCTGTTCCGACCGGTCGCTCCGGCGGTGCCACTGCCCGTCGCGGGTCGTCGTCGCGACGACGCCGGTCGTGCCGACCGTCTCCTGAATCTCGGCCAGGTCCTCGCGGGTGAAATACTCCCGCTCGCGGTCGGGACCCGGGAAGACGTAGACGTTCGTCGCGCCCTGGGACTCGACGCGCTGGAGCTGTCCGGATTTGAACGCCTCGCCGCCGGCGCCGACGACCGCTATCGAGACGACGCCGATGAGGATCGCCGCGGCGGCGAGCGCCGACCGGAGCTTCGCCCGCGAGACGTTCCGGACCGCGGCCACCAGGACGGGGACGGACCCGCCGAGCCGGTGTCGGAGGCTCACGGGCGGGCACCTCCGGGCGGCCCGGAGATCATTCGAGCGCCTCCACGGGCTCGCGGGTCGCCGCGCGCCACGCCGGGTAGAGCCCGCCGAACACGGCGATCCCCAGCCCGAGCGCGGCGCCGAGCGCGACGTAGCGCAGGCCGGTCGCGGTGAACGCCAGCGGGTCGCCGAGGAGCGCGTGGTTGACCGCGGCCCCGATCCCGAGCGTCAGCGGGACGCCGACGGCGACCCCGGCGACGCCGAGGAGTGCCGCCTCGACGACGACCAGCCGGAGGACGGCCCACGTCCCGTAGCCGACGGCCCGGAGGACCCCGAGTTCGCCCTCGCGCTCCGCGATCGACATCAGCATCGTGTTCGTGATCGTCACGGCAGCGACGAGCAGCGAGACGGCCCCGAGGCCGAGGAGAAACAGGTTGATCTGCTCGAACGTCTCCGCTCGCTGGTCGCGCTGGTCGCTGACCCGGTCGACGAAGACGCTGCGGTCCCGGCCGTTGAACTCCGTCTCGACACGCTCGACCGTCTCGTCGAGCGAGCCATCCTGGGCGTCGACCTGGACCAGCGCCTCGTCGTACGTCGGGTCGTCGAACTGTCCGACCGGGACGAACACCGACCGGTCGGCCGACAGCGGGTCCGAGAACCCCTGTCCCTTCAGGACGCCGGCGACGCGGAACGACCGGGCGAACGAGTCCGTCGAGACCGTCACCCGGTCGCCGACCGCGAGGTCGTTGTTCTCGGCGACCCGCGACCCGACGACGACCGCGCGCGACGACGAGGCGGGGAACGAGCCCGACCGGAGCTCGTAGAACCGCGACGGGTCGGACATCGACACCACACGGACGGTGAACAGCGCCTCGCCGTCCGGCGTCCGGACGGTGTCGTTCGCCGGTCTGACGACGGGGATCACCGCCGCGCTCCCGGCGGCCTGGCGGAGCCGACCGACCTCCTGCTCCGACAGCTCCCCGTTCGGCTCCGCCGCGCCGTCGTCCGGGTAGTCCAGCTGCGAGACGGTCGCGACGCCGCCGAACCCGTCGTAGGCCTCGAGCTGGTTCTGGGTGAACGCCTCGCCGCCGAGACCGACGCCGCCGACGGCGACGACGCCGATGACGACGGCGACGACGGCGAGCGCCGACCGGGCGCTCGCCCGCGAGACGTTTCGGCGGGCGAGGACGACCGTCGGGACGTAGCCCGCGAGCCGGGCGAGCAGTCTCACGGCCCACCCCGGGCGTCTGCCGTCACCCGCGCACCTCGCCGTCGATGAGGCGGACGACCCGGTCGGCGGCGTCCGCGACGTACTCGTCGTGCGTGACGGTGACGACCGCGACGTCCTGCTCCGTCCGCAGGTCGTCGAACAGGTCGAGGATGCTGTCGCCGGTGTCCCGGTCGAGGTTGCCGGTCGGCTCGTCGGCGAGCAGGAGGTTCGGGTCGTTTATGAGGGCACGCGCCGTCGCGACCCGCTGTTTCTGCCCGCCGGACAGTTCGTCTGGGGCGTGGTCCAGCCGGTCGCCGAGTCCGACCCGCTCCAGGAGCTCCGTCGCGCGTTCGCGCGTCTCGACGGGCGTGCGGTCGAGCAGGCGCGGCACCTCGACGTTCTCCAGCGCGGTGAGCGTCGGGATCAGGTAGTAGCTCTGGAAGATGAACCCGACGTCGCGCTTGCGCGTTCGGGTGCGCCGCCCCTGGTCGAACGTCGAGACGTCCTCGCCGCCGAGTTCGACCCGGCCGCTCGTCGGCACGTCGAGGAGTCCGAGCAGGTTGAGCAGGGTCGACTTTCCGCTGCCGGACGGCCCGACCACGGCGACGAACTCGGCGGGACGGATCGCGAAGTCCACGCCGTCCAGCGCACGGACGGTCTGGCCGCCCGTGCGGTACTCGCGAACCACGTCCTGTCCGCGGAGGATCGGCTCCGGTTCGTCGGCTGTCGCCACGGCCTACCGCCTCCGTCTGTAGATGACGCCGCCGACGAGGGCCACGACGGCGCCGGCGGCGATCGGGACTGCGGTGCCGAGCACGGAGCCGCCGCCGCCGCTCGGCGTCGCCGGGCGCGACGCGGGCGGCACCGACACCTCGGTGGTGAACGACCGCTCGACGCCGCCGCTGACGTACCGCACGTCGACGGGAACGGAGGAGCCGTCGCCCGTCACGTCCGTCTGGAGCGAGAACGTCGAGAAGCCGTCCCCCTCGATGCTCCCGACGAAGTACGTCTGCGGCCGGACGACGTCCGTGTCGTCGACGGCGACGACGACGCCGCCGACCTCCGTGCCGCCGACGTTGCTCGCCGTCGCCGAGAGCTCGAGTGTCCCGCCGCGCCGGGTCGTCTCGACGCCCGAGAGGATCACCCGACCGGGGTTCGCCGGGTTGGCGAACCGCGCCTCGAACCGCTCTGTCACCGTCTGGCGCTCGCCGTCGTCGGCGTACGCGAGCGAGAGGTCGAGCGGGTAGGTACCGGCCTCGGCTGCCCGGGCGGGGAAGGTGAACGTCTGCGTCTCGCCGGCGGACATCTCGCCGGCGACGCGCGTGGTCTCGTCGAACGTGACCCGGTCCGCGGGCGAGTCGGCACGAACGACGACGCCGTCGATGCGCTCGCCGGCGCCGTTCGCCACGGTCACGTTCACGTCGCGCGACGCGCCGGAGACGGCGTCGGAGACGGAGACACTCAGGCTCGGGCGCTGCTGTGGCCGGACGTCGACGACGACCGGTGACTGCGTGTTGATCAGGCCGCCGCGGGACTCGCCGTACACCTCCAGACGGATCGTGTACTGGCCGGGGTCGTCTATCGTCACCGGCGCGTCGAAGGTCGTCCGCGTGCCCGGCGTCAGCCGCCCGACGTCGTCGACGGCGTACCGGCGCTCGCCGTCGACCACGACGACGACCTCGTTGATCGTCG
Organism: Haloferacaceae archaeon; assembly: GCA_028274865.1. Lineage (GTDB taxonomy): Archaea > Halobacteriota > Halobacteria > Halobacteriales > Haloferacaceae > A07HB70. The sequence goes on from JAQCMY010000155.1 coordinate 9,731, forward strand.
CGGCTGTCGGGCTCTGCTCGTAGTTCGCGACGGTGATCTGGAGCGAGAACGGCTCGCCGGCGGTCGGCGTCTCGGGACTGACCGTCGCGTTCGACACCGCGACCGCCGCCGCTCCGTTCGACTGCGCGACCGCCGCCGGGAGGACCGCGAGCGAGGCGACTGCCACGGCGACCAGAAGCACCGCCGCTACGGGGCGGAGGGGCGGACGGCTGGGGACCATCACCCGCGGATTGTGAGGGGGAGGACTTCAATCACCCGTCACGGTCGCTGCGCGAGATACGCCCGCACGGTACGAGTGAACTGCCCCACCCTACTCGCTCACCGCTGACGCGGTGCGCTCCTTGAGGGTGGGGCTTCCTGCTTCCACGACGCGCTTTGCAGACACCGAATTGGTGTCCGTAGGGAGCGCAGTCTCCACAGGCGTTGATTCGGAGTGTCCCACTCCTACTTTT
>JAQCMY010000161.1 GCA_028274865.1 Haloferacaceae archaeon
CCGTGGACGACCTGCTGACGATGTCGTGGCGGGACGCGCTGTTCGCCCACTGGCGGGTCGACCGGGACCGTCTCGCAGCGCGCCTCCCGGCCGGGCTCGCGCCGGCGACCCACGACGGCGCGGCGTGGGTCGGGATCGTCTGCTTCGAGATGGCCGACCTCCGCCCGCGCGGCTCGCCGGTCGGCCTCGGCTTCGGCGAGGTGAACCTCCGCACCTACGTCGAGGGGGGAGACGGCGGCCGTGGCGTCTACTTCCTCAGTCTCGACGCCGACGACGAACTCGGGGTAGGTGTCGCCCGCGCGGCCTACGACCTGCCGTACTACCGCGCCCGGGTCGGCGTCTCACGCGACGACGACGCCGTGACGGTCCGGAGCAGCCGGGTCCACGCCGGCGAACCGCCGGCGAGTCTCGACGTCACGTACCGACCGACCGGCGGACCGGCAGAGCCGGCCTCTCCCGGGTCACTCGCGGCCTTTCTGGTGGAGAATTACCGCTTCTACCTGCCGGGCGACAGGGTCGGACGGATCGCCCACGACCCGTGGCGCCTGCGCGGCGCCGCCGTGGACCTCCGCGGCGAGTCGCTGTTCGCCGCCGCCGGGCTGTCCCGGCCGGACGAGGACCCCGTCGTCCACTACTCGCCGGGGTCGTCCGTGACCGCGGGCGGCGTCGAGCGAGTGGCGTCTGCGGTCCCGGGCGACGGCTCCGCGGTGACCGACGGAGGGCAACGGTGACACCGGAGGAGCTTCGCGCCGACATCCCGGCTGTCGACGACGACGTCTACCTCAACACCGGCGCGTCCGGACCGGCCCCGCGCCGTGTCGTCGAGGCGACGGCGGGTACCGTCGAACACCACGAGTACGCCGCGCCGGTCGGCGAGGGGGCGTACCCGTACGCGTTCGGTGTCTTCGAGGACGCACGGGCGGCGTTCGCGGAGCTACTCGGCGCAGAGAGGGGCGAGATCGCGCTGACACAGAGCACCGCGGACGGGATCGCCCGCGTCGCGACGGCGCTCGACTGGGACGCCGGCGACGTCGTGGTCCACACGGACCTCGAACACTCCGCCGGACGCCTCCCGTGGTGGTACCTCGAGCGCGAGGGAGTCGAGCGTCGTGTCGTGGAGACGAGCGAGGGACGTCTCGACGTCGACCGCCTCGTCGACGCCGTCGCAGACGCCGACCTGCTCTGTCTCAACTCGATCACGTGGAGTCACGGCACTCGACTGCCGGTCGCGGAGGTTGTCGACGTCGCCCACGACGCGGGCTGTCGCGTCCTCGTCGACGCCGTCCAGTCGCCCGGCCAGACCGCCGTCGACTGCTCGGCGTGGGGCGCTGACTTCGCGGTCGGCGCGAGCCACAAGTGGCTCCTCGGACCGTGGGGCGCCGGCTGGCTCTACCTCGACGCAGACCTGACGGCAGGCGTCGACCCGCCGACGGCGAGCTACCGGAGCGTCGAGGACCCGAGCGCCGCGGAGCCACGGCTGAAGGAGACAGCCGCCCGGTTCGAGGTGGGCACGACGTCGCCGGCGCCGTACGTCGGCGCCGTCAAGGCGGTCGAGACGATGCGCGAGGTCGGCCTCTCGACAGTCGAGACACGGATCGAGCGCCTGACCGACCGGCTGAAGGCTGGACTCGGCGACCTGTGCCGGTCGCCCGCGGCCTGCGAGTCTGGGCTGGTGACGTTCGACCCGCCCGGCGACGAGGCGCCGGCGGCGTTCGTCGAGCGAGCGCGCGAGGCGGGCGTCGTCGTCCGGTCGCTCCCGGTGCCCGACGCCTGCCGGGCGTCGGTCCACGTCTTCAACGACGCGGAGGACGTCGACGCGCTGCTCGACCTCTGTGGCCCGTAGTCCGTGGGTATATCCGCCGGCAGGGCCAACTGTGACACGTGTCCGATCGCGCGCCGGACGACCACACCCTCCAGCGCCTCGACCCACGGGTTCGGACCCTCTGGGTCGCTCAGTCGGCGCTCGCCGCCGCCCTGATCGGCGGGGGGCTGTTCGCGGTGAACCGCGTCCTCGAGGTGCTCCCGACTCCCGTCCCGGTCGGCGTCGGTGCCGCGGTCCTCCTCGTCGGCGGTGCCCTCGCCGTCCTGCGCTACCGGGCGTGGGGCTACGAGGTCCGTGACGACGGCATCTACCTCGAGCGTGGGGTCGTCAGACAGGTCCGGACGGTCGTCCCGTTCGTCCGGATCCAGCACGTCGACTCCTCGCGCGGGCCGGTCGAACGGCTCGCCGGCCTCGCGACGACGGTCGTGTACACCGCCGGGTCGCGCGGCGCCGACGTCACCGTCCCCGGCCTGACGCCCGTCCGCGCGGACGACCTGCGCGAGCGGCTGAAGGGGCTGGCGATCCGCTCCGAGGGCGAGGACGCCGTATGAGCGACGGGAGCAGCGGGCAGACGGAGGCGGGAGACGCGGGCGTGAAACCGGCGCCGGAGACGGCGGAGCAGGGCGACGCCACGCCGCCCGTCGACGAGCAGCCGCGCGCGCTCTCGCCGCTCTCGATCCCGTACCGGGCGGTCAGCCGCGGCGCGAGCGTCGCGTTCACCCTCCTCTTTCTCGTCGTCTCCGGGTCGTCGCTGCTCGGCGGCACGGTCGGCCAGCTAGCCGGGGTGGCGCTCGTCGGCCTCGCCGTCGTCGCCATCGTCGCCTACGAGGTCGTCTACTGGCGCCGCTACGAGTACGCGGTGACGACAGACACGTTCGACATCCGCTCCGGGGTGTTCCGCCGGCGGAACCGCGAGATACCCGTCGACCGGATCCAGAACGTCGACATCACCCGGAACGTCGTCCAGCGGATGCTCGGCGTCGCCGAGGTCGACATGGAGACGGCGGGCGGCGGCGCGACGGAGGCCGCGGTGCGTTACGTCGGCTTCGAGGAGGCGAAGCGTCTCCAGCGCGTCCTCGCGGCCCGGAAGCGCGGCGCCGACCCGACGCCGGAGGCAGCCGACGACGACGAGCCACGCGGCGAGGTGCTGTTCGAGCTCGCGCCACGCGAACTCGGGCTCGTCGGCCTGTTCTCGTTCGACCTGCGGACGCCGGGCGTGGTCGTGTTCCTCCTCTACGGCCTGGTGACGACCCGCGGCGCCGGGATGGTGCCGTCGGTCCCCGGCGACGGCCTCACGCTCGTCGGCCTGGCCGTCGCCGCCGGGGCTCTCATCGTCCTCTTCTCGTGGGCGGCGGGCGGTGTCGCCGCGGTGCTGAACTACTACGACTTCCGGCTGACGCGGGTCGACGACGAACTCCAGTACGAGCGGGGGCTCCTCCGGCGCTACGACGGCTCTATTCCGCTCGACAAGGTCCAGACCCTGACCGTACTGGACGACCCGCTGAAGCGCCGGTTCGGCTACGCGACGCTGTACGTCGAGACGGCGGGCTACGCGCCGGGCGGCGACGACCGCGGCTCGCAGGCCGCGATACCGATCGCCGACCGGGAGCGGGTGCTCTCGCTCGTCGCCGAGCTGGAGGGCGCGACGGTCGAGGGGCTAGAGCGCCCGCCGAAGCGGGTCCGTCGGCGCTACGCCGCGCGCTACCTCATCGCGCTCGGCGTCGTCGTCGGTGCTCTCGTCGCCGTCGAGCGGCTCCTGCTCTCCGGGCTCCTCTGGTACGCGCCGCTCGCGCTCCTGCCGGTCGTCCCGGTCGCCGCACACCTCAAGTGGCGCCACCGCGGGTACGCGCTCGCCCCCGACCACGTGCTGACCCGGAACGGTGTCCTGCGCCGCCGGATCAAGGTCGTGCCGTACTACCGCGTCCAGACCGTCATCGACAGCCGGTCGCTCTTCCAGCGCCGCTGGTCGCTCGCGACGGTCACCGCCGACACGGCCGGCTCGCTGTCGCTCGTCGGCGCCGACGCCGCCGCCGTCGACGTCGACGACCGGACCGCGGCGCGCCTGCGCGAGACGCTGTCCGACCGGCTCTACGAGGCGCTGGACGACCGGATCCGCGAGCGCCGGATCGCACCGCCGGGCGCCGACGGCTGGCGGCCCGAGCGGCGCGGCGGCGTCGAGAGCGGGCCGGAGTCGACGCCGGAGGACTAGTCCCGCGCGTCGGCGACGGCACCGACGAACTCGCGGGCCCGGGCCTCGACCGCGTCCCAGTCGCCCGCCGCGACCGCCGCGTCGTCGACGAGGGCGCTGCCCGCGCCGACCGCCGTCGCCCCGGCGGCGAAGAACTCGTCGACGCTGTCGGCGTCGACGCCGCCGGTCGGTACCAGCGGAATCTGCGGGAGCGGTCCCCGGAGCCGACGGAGGTGTGCCGGCCCGACCGTCGCGGCGGGGAACACCTTCACCGCGTCGGCGCCAGCCTCGGCGGCACGTACGGCCTCTGTCGGCGTCATCGCACCCGGCATCGCGGCGACACCGTAGCGGTTGGCCGTCTCGACGACCGACGTGTCGACGTGGGGCGCGACGACGAACTCCGCGCCCGCGCCGACGGCACGGCTCGCCGCCGCGGCGTCCATCACCGTCCCGGCGCCGACGAGCGTCTCGTCGTCCAGCGCCGTCCGGACCGCCGCGAGCGTCTCGACCGCGCCCGTCGCGTCGAGTGTCACCTCGACGGCGCCGACGCCGCCGCGGGCCAGCGCGCGCGCCGTCTCGACGGCGTGGTCGGCGTCGACGCCCCGGAGAACGGCCACCACCCCGGCGTCTGCGATCCGGTCGAGCGTCGCTCGTGACACGCCCCGACGTGGACGACTACGAACATAAATCGACGGGGGTGCTCGCCCTCACGACGGGCCGGGCCGTCCACGACTCCTCGTGGCACCCGTGGCCGGAGCGTCCGGCGTCGGCTGCGACGGGGCGGGACCCGCCTCGTCTGTGGCCGATTCGGGCCCCCGGCACGAGAGCGGCGACGGGTGTCTCGTCGTGGCCGGCCCGCAGCCGAACTGGCGGGGTTCGCGGCCAGACACGTCCACGAGACTGTCCCTCGTCTCGGCCGGAGCCGTGTGTCGGCCGGAACGACGCGGGTCGACGATCGACAGACGACGTGGACGGCCACACCGACCCGGCGGAGGTGCGTAGTCTCCCCACGGTGGACCGGACGAGCCGTCACGCCAGACGGCTGTCTCTCCGACGCTCTACGCGCGTCGCAGTCGGTGTCAGACCCGGGGGGTTTTGTTCGGCCAGCCGCTATGTTCAAGAGTGACCCGCGTCTGTCGGTGGCGGAGGGGTGAAGACGCCCGCGGCGGGCCGTCGCCCGAGCGGGGCAGCTATGCCTGGTGAGGCTGTCGATGCCGTCGACCGGGCTCACCGGTCGGGCGTCGCGCTGGCGCTGTACTTCAGGCGGCTGTTGACCCCGCCGCTCCCGGGTGACGGGCTGTTGCTGTTCGGCTTCCTCGAAGGAGTACTCGGCTGGGGGCTGTCGTGGCTGTTGAGCCAGAACCCCGGCTTCGCTCCGGTCGGAGTGATCCCGTCGATCGTTCTCACGTGGGTCGTCCTGACCGGGGGGATCGTCTTCGTCGGCGTGACCTACACCGCACCGACCGTCCGGCGCAACCGGGTCTGGCTGGTGTGGGGCGGGCTCAACGTGGTCGCGACCGCGGTCAACGTCGTCGCCCTCACCGGGGTGCTCCCCTCGGGGGTCCTCGTGTACGCGTACTGGCACCCGTGGCTGGCGGTAATGGGCGTCGGCTACCTCGTGACGGCGCTGTACAACCGGAAGAGTCCGCAGATCCGCCAGCAGGAGCGACTCGTCTACGCCGCTACCGGGCTGGTGACACTGGGCGTGCTGGCTGCGAGCCTGGGGCCGATGAGGGGAGTCGTGACTGCGAACGTCTTCGTGCTCGGCGGGGTGGTCCAGCTCGTCCCGATCGGACACGACGTGGTCGCAGACGCGGTGCTCATCGCCCGCCAGCAGTAGCGCCGAGGAGACGTCGAAGGCCGACGGCCGAGCCGACCGATCAAACCCCGATGTACGACACCATCCTGTTCCCGACAGACGGCAGCGAGACGACGACCGACGCCGCGGCCCACGCGTTCAGCCACGCCGAGCGGTACGACGCCACGCTACACGTCCTCTCGGTCGTCGAACTGTCCAGCGGCCTCGGAACGGCCGGACGCGACGAGGCGGAGCTCGACCGCCGGAAGCGCGAGCGGGCGGCAACGGTCGAGCGACTCGTCGAGGAGCACACGCTCGAGGGCGTCGACACGACCGTGACCGTCGAGGTCGGAGGCCCGGCCCGGGTCATCACGTCGTACGCGACGGCGGTCGGAGCCGACCTCGCGGTTATGAGCACCCGCGCCCGGAGCGGGGCCGAGCGGGTCGTCTTCGGCAGCGTCACAGAGCAGGTCATCCAGGCCGGCGAGACGCCCGTCCTGGCGGTTCAGCGCTGACGCCACCCGGAGACGACCCGCTCGTGTCGGCTCCGCGAGTCGGCCTGCCGTCCCGAGTCACGCGCGGCCACGGGTCGTCGACGGTCGACCGGAGGCCGTCGGGTGGTGTCGGCGTCGGCCACCCCGGCTCCACCGTAGCAGCCGGGTGGCTCCGAGAACCGGCTCCGGCCAGAGGACCAGGAGGCCGGAAGCTGGCCGCTCTCCCGTGTGAGACCGGGACCGTCCCGCGGCTGTGTGGAGCCGCCGACGCGGTGCCGTGACTACTCGTCGCTCTCCGCCAGCAGCTGTGCGATGTTGTCGAGCTTGAAGTACGAGGCGAGCGCGAGTATCGTGACGGGCCAGAAGCCGACGAACTGGCCGCGCTGTTTGTCGCCGCGCACGTAGTAGAAGTACAGCGCGAGTGCAACCGACCCGACCGACGCCAGCACGGCGGGGCTGAGGCCGTCGGCGCCGACTCCTTCTGCGAGGTCGCCAGCCGTCTCTTCAGTTGTGTCGCTCACGTGTCTTCTCGTCTTCGTGCAGGGAAGTCACTTCTCATGCCACGAGAGACGTGCTCTCGGCTCCGGTCGGAGTGGCCGGTCCACGAGAGCACCCCGGCAGCCGCAGCCGGGGCGGCTCACGGCTCCGACCGCTCGCTGTCGCGGACCGCGAGGAAGACGACGACTGACAGGACGACCATGACGACGGCAAACGCCGCCTCGCTGCCGACGCCGTCTCCCTCTCTCGTCGCAGTCATATGTCGCCCGTCCGTACGACCTCCGTGTACATATCAGTTCGCCCGGCGGCCTGACGCCCGACTGCGGGTGTTCGCTGCTCCTGCCGTCGAGCGGGTGCCGTCACGGCAGTCCGGAGAGACGGCAAACTGTTTCGTCCCTGCGACACCCCGTACGGACGTGGACGATATCGACCCGGATACCGCGATGATCGCCGCGGGCGTCGTGATCAGTCTGGTCGCCGTACTGGAGTTCTATCCGGCCTGGAAGGCCGCGCGAGAGCGCGCGTCACGACCCGACACGGACCGGTGAACGCTCGACGGGTCGGTCTCGCGGGACGTATCGCCGCGCTACACGGCACACCGGCCCTGCCGGAGACGGGTGCGTTCGGCAGGACGGCCCACTCGGACGGCAGGGACGCGTGTTCGACCCACCGGAGACGAGAGCCCGGCACGCCTCGACGGTCGTGACGGAGGTAACCGGTGGTCGCGGGCCGGCCGACGACGAACTCCGGACGAACCCGGGAGCCGTGTCTACCTGCGGCCCGGCGCCGTCTGTGCGGTCCGGACCGGGCGCGGCGGCTCAGTCTGTCCGGGGCACCGCGGCGGCGCCCGCGGCGACGGCGACGACGGCGAGCGCCGCGACGACAGCGAGGTTCGTCAGCGCGACGCCGACAGCGGGGTCGCCGGAGCCGACGAGCGCCCGGACGCCCCTGGCGAAGTATGTGAGCGGCGAGAGCCCCACCGCCGGGCGGAACCACGCGGGGAGCTGGTCTGCGGCGACGAACGTCTCGGAGAGAAACAGGAGCGGGAGCGCGAGCGCGTTCGAGGCGGCGATCACGCCGTCCTGCGACCCCGCCACCCGGCCGACGACACAGCCGACGCCACAGAACAGGACCGTCGCCAGCGCGACGAGCGGGACGAGGAGGAGCAGTGCCGGCGCGGGCGCGGCGGCGACGCCGGTGAGCAGCAGGGTGAGGACGAACAGGAGGAGCGCCGCGAGGCCGATGACGGCGGCGTTGACGACCGCGTGCGCGAGCAGCCACTCCCAGCGACGGAGCGGCGTGGTGGCGAGCTTCTCGAACCGCGCGCCGTCGCGGTGGCGGGCGACCGTCGACCCGACCCGCGAGAGCGGCGTGAACAGTACGACCACGGCGAGGTAACCCGGGACGTAGAACGCCGGCGGACGGGCAAACAGGCCGACACCGCCGCCGTCGGTCTGGACGAGCACGCCGAAGATGAGGACGACGAGCAGCGGAAAGACGAACGTGAAGAAGACGGCGGTTCGCCGACGGAGGAACGACCGGCGCTCGGCGGTGAACTCCGCACGGAGGCGGCGCAGACGTGTCATCGCCGCTCGGCCTCCGCGTCCGCGAACGCCTCGCCGGTCAGCCGGAAGTACGCCTCCTCCAGTCCCGGCCGGGCCCACGTCACCGCGTCGGGCGACACCTCCGCGGCGACGACGCTCTCGACGACGTCGGGCAGGTCCGCGGCGCCGACGTCCGTGACGACGAACCCCTCCGTCGTCCGCTCGACGTCGAACCCGTCGAGGCCGAGCGCGGGCGGGTCGGCGACAGCGTCGCTCGCCGTCTCGACGAGGACGCGCGCGTGGCCGCCGTGTTCTGCGACGAGGCCGTCCGGCGGACCGACGGCGACGAGCGACCCGTCGCGCACGAGTCCGACCCGGTCGGCCAGCGTCTCCACCTCGTCCATCGAGTGAGAGGTGAGAAAGACGGTCGTCCCCTCGTCGGCGAGGCGCGCGACGAGGCCGTGGAGCGAGCGCCGGCCGGCGGGGTCGACACCGGCGGTCGGCTCGTCCAAGAAGAGCAAGTCGGGGTCGTTGACCAGCGCAGTCGCGACACAGACACGGCGGCGCTGCCCGCCGGAGAGGTTCTCGTACCGGACGGCGGTGTCGTCGGCGAGGCCGACCTCGGCGAGCACCGCGTCGACGTCGCGGGCACGGCGGGGGTCGTAGAGGCCGGCGTAGTAGTCGACGAGTTCGCGGGCGGTGAGCCGGTCTGCTGGCGAGAACGACTGCGGGAGCAGGCCGAGTCGCGCCCGGTCCACCGCCGGGAGCGGGTCGCCGAACAGGCGCACCTCACCCGTCGCGTCGGTGGTCCCCGTGAGCGCCCGGACGAGCGTCGTCTTGCCGGCGCCGTTGGGGCCGACGAGGCCGAACACCGCACCGGGTGCGACGGAGAGCGAGACGCCGTCGAGTGCGACGACGTCGCCGTATCGCCGCGAGACGTCGACGGCCTCGACGGCGGGGGTGGCCGTCACGTCCGTGTCCATGGCTGGCGCTCAGCCGGCCCCGGCCTAAGTCGTTCGCTCCCGGCTCCGTGCTCGACCCGGGCAGGCGTCGGGCTGTCGTCTGAACGTCGGTCCGGCGGGCCCGTGACGCCCTGCCCCGGAGTCGTCTGTGCCGGCCCGCCTCAGAGCGGGGCCGCGGGGCTCGTGCCCGTCGCCGGCGGACTGTGCGGTCGGCTACCCGACGAACGGGTTCCAGTAGAGCAGGCCGACGGTGAGGAGGAAGACGAGCGTCGAGAGGTCGTACGAGAGGCTCGCCGTCGCCGCCGCGAGCGCGCTCCCGGCGCCGAAGACGAGCGAGACGGCGCCGAGGAGGAGCGGGAGCGCACAGGAGACACAGGAGAACAGCGCCAGCAGGCCGGGTGCGCCGCCGCGGAGGAGGCCGTCGCCCGCCGCAGCCGCGTCGAGCGCGGTCCCGCGAACGAGCGCCGCGAGCGCGAGGTAGCCGGCGACCCGGGCGGGCATGAGGACGAGCGCCACCTCGCGGCCCCCGTAGACGAGCGCCGGTCCCCACCCCGGCGGGAGCGCGCGGACGAACCAGCCGGCGTCGAGCGCCCCCGGCGCGCCGCCGGGGACGACGACGCCGCCGGCGAGGGCGAGAGCGGCGAGGTAGCCGCCGGCGAGGGCGAGGGCGACGCGTCGGACGCGGCTGCCGACGGTCCACGAGCGCCGTGACTCGCGGTAGAGCACCACGCCCCCGACGCCGACCCACACCGTGCCGTAGAGGCTGTACCGGACCGGGCGCAGGCCGGCGGGGGTGAGGAGGACGTAGACGAGCGCCGCGGCCAGCAGCGTGTTGGCGACGAGCGCGCCGTACAGGAGAGCGGTGGTGTCCGGCCGCGGGAGCCTGGCGGTGCTCATAGGACGGCGGCGTCGACGAGGACGGCGAGGAGCAGTCCGCCGAGGAAGGCGTTCGAGGCGTGGAAGGCCCGCATCGCCGCGCCGTCGGAGCGCTCGTAGTGGAGGCGGACGACGGCAGCGAGGAAGACGGCACCGAGGACAGCCGTCGTCAGCGCGTAGAGCAGGTCGAGCGGCCCGGCGAGCGCGAGCGCACCGGCGGCGACGAGCGTCGCGCCGAGGTAGTAGACGACGTGTTTCCGCGCCGCCGTCTCGCCGCGGACGACGGGGAGCATCGGAAAGCCGCCGCGGGCGTAGTCCTCGCGGTATGCCATCGCGAGGTTGTAGAAGTGTGCGGGCGTCCAGCAGAACACCACGAGCGCGAGTGCGGCGCCGCCGCCGCCGAGCGACCCCGTCGCCGCCGCCCAGCCGATCAGCGCCGGGAGTGCCCCGGCTGCGCCGCCGAGGACGGTGTTCTGGACGGTGTTGGGCTTCAGGACGAGCGTGTAGACGACCGAGTAGAACACGACCGCGAGCAGGCCGAGCGCCGCGGCGAGGAGGTTCACCGACGCGAACAGCGCGAGCGAGGCGAGGCCGAGGACGACGCCGAAGGCGACGGCCCGGCGGACCGACACCCGATCGACGGCAAGCGGGCGGTCCGACGTCCGGTTCATCTGTCGGTCGACGTCGCGCTCGAGGACGTGGTTGAACGTGCCCGCCGAGCCAATCGCGAGGACGCCGCCGCCGAGGGTGGCGACGACGACACGGAGCGAGAGCGACCCGGGCGCGAGCGCCATCGCCGCGCCGGCGACGAGACAGAGCAGCCACATCAGCCGGGGCTTGGTCAGGGCGACGTACGCCCGGAGCGTGTCGAGCGGCCCCGTCTCGTCGGGGTCGGCGGTCGGGGCCGGGTCGGAGGCGGGCGCCGGCGCCGGGGTCGGGTCGGTCGCCGGCCCGTCGCTCGGATCACCGGTCCGGGCCTCCAGCGTCCACGCGAGGGCGACGACGACGGGAGCGAGGATCGCCGCGCCGACGGCGAGGTGGGCCGCAGAGAGCAGGGCGTCGGTCGACGACGTGGCGACGACGGCGCCGAGCGCCGCCTGAACCGGGTAGAGGAGCGCGGCGACGAGGAGCGCCGCCGTCGCCCGTCGCGGGACGCCGGCGCGCAGTGCGGCGACGAGCGTCGCGGCGAGGGCGAGGCCGACGACGGCGGCGACGGCACGGTGTGCGAGCGCGAGCGCTCCCCTCGCCGTCGTCGGGAGCGCGCGCCCGTCGCCGCAGGCCGGCCACGCGGCACAGGCGCTCGCGGCGTCGGTCACCGCCGTCGTGGCCCCGACGGCGAGGATGAGGTAGACGCCCACCGCCGTCGCCGCGAGGAGTGCGACGACCCGGTCTGGCGAGCGAGGGCGCGGGCGAGACACGCGCGGCGGTCGGTGGTGGCACCACTTATGCCCCGTGGTCGGGGGAGCGTCAGGTATTTGCCGAGGTGTTCCCAAGCCCGACAGTATGAACTCGTGGACGCGGGCGGCGGGGCTGGTCGGGGCGGCGCTCGCTCTCGTCGCGGTCGGCAGCGCGCCCGCCGCGGCGCAGTCGTCGACCTCGATCGGGCTGATCGACGACCTCAATCTGAAGCTCCTGTACATCGCGGTGCCGCTGACGTTGCTCGTCGAGATCGTCCTGGTGTACACCGTCGTTCGGTTCAAGAACGCCGACGAGGCGGTCCCGACCCGCGAGAACCGCCGGCTCGAGATCACCTGGACCGTCGCGACTGCGGTGATCCTGCTGTTCGTCGGTGTCGCCTCCTACGGCGTGCTGGCGAGTCCGGACGTCACCCACCAGCAGTCCAGCGCGGTGGCGCCGGACGAGGGCGACGTCCACGTCTACGCCGAGGCCTACCAGTGGGGCTGGGACATGACCTACCCGGACGAGAGCGTCCAGGCGAGCGGGTTCCCGCCGAACGTCGTCGTGCCGAAGGGACAGGACCTCTACGTCACGATCTCCTCGCGCGACGTGATACACGGCTTCGCGGTGCCCGAGCTGGGCCTGAAGCAGGACGCGATCCCACAGCAGAACAACACGATCAAGACCACGCCGCTGGAGGAGGGCACCTACCAGGGCTACTGCACGGAGTACTGCGGCGTCTCGCACTCGCAGATGTACTTCACCGTCGAGGTCGTCTCGCAGGACGAGTACCAGGACTACCTCGTCGAACAGCGCGGCGGAAGCGCCCCGGCCTCGGGGAACGCCTCCAGCGTGACCGCGCCGGCGGCGTAGGGATGGCCGCTACTCTGTCTCGCCGCGCGCCTCGACCACGCGGTCGACGATCTCGCCGGTCGACAGCTGCTCGTCCGGGTAGCGCGGGTCGAGCGCCGAGGCCCGCGTGACCTCACAGTCGATGCCGCGCTCCGCGAGGCGGCTGCGGACGGCGTCGGCGTCGTGGTGCTGGTCGTGCCCGAGGACGATCACGTCGGGCGCTATCTCCTCGATCGGGACGAAGAAGTCGCGCGGGTGGCCGACCCGGGCGTGGTCGACGACCGCGAGCGCCGACACCACGTCCCGGCGCTGGCGGTTCGGGAGGACCGGCGGCGCCTTGTGGGAGACGTTCTCGCGGCGCGCGACGATGGCGTGGAGCTCGTCGCCGCGGGCGGCAGCCTCCCGGAGGTAGTGGACGTGGCCGGGGTGGAGAATGTCGAACGTGCCCTGCGCGACGACGCGCCGGCCGGTCATAGCTCGGCGTCGATGTCGGCCTGTGTGAAGTCGAAGAACTCCTCGGGGTCAGACAGGTCGACGTCGAGGACGGGGAGGTCGCGGGGCTCGCCCTGCCGGTCGAACGCCCGCCAGTCGTCTCGCTCGTACGGGGCACCGACGATGACGTGAACCGGTCCGTTGCCGAACGTCGCGAGGTCGGCGTCGCTCGGCCGGAGGACGCCGTTCGGGTGCGAGTGGACCGACCCGACCGTCCGGTTGTCGTTCGGGACGAGGTTCTCACGGACGGTTGCGCTGACCGGGTTCGAGGTCGTGGCGGGGATGACGAGGACGTCGACGGCGACGAGGTCCGAGCTCCGGGCGTCGAGGTCGGCGTCGAGACGGTCGACCCGCTCGGCGCGGAGAAACCCCATGTACTCGTCTGGGTGGGTCTCGGCGGAGGCCTCGAGGACGAACGAGAGCGCGTCGTCCGCGATACCGATCACCTCGCGCGACCGGAACAGTGCCATGGCCGCGGTCGGGTCGGTCCGACACTAAGAGTTCCGGTCGCTGCGTCGGGAGTCTGAAAGGCTTATGTCGGGGCGACCACCTGTCTAAGGTATGACCGACCGAGCCGCAGAGCCGGACGTCGGGGTGGTCTACGACCTCGACGACGGCTGCACCGTCGACGACCTGACGCTCGACGGGCGCTACCACGCGACCGTCGACGGGGTCGTCGAGTACGGGGTGTTCGTCGAGCTGGCCGACGGCGTGTCCGGACTCGTTCACGAGTCCGAACTGGACGCCGCCGACTACGAGACGGGCGACGATATCGTCGTCCGTCTGCTTGAGGTGCGCGAGAACGGCGACCTCGCGTTCGCCGCCGCCGATGCCGGCGACCGCACGACCGAACGGGTACGCCACGAGCCGACCGTGACCGCCGTCGCCGACCTGAGCGCGGGCGACGAGGCGACCGTCGAGGGCGAGGTGGTGCAGATCAAACAGACCGGCGGTCCGACCGTCATCCGGGTTCGCGACGGGACCGGAATCGTCGCCTGCGCGGCGTTCGAGGAGGCGGGGGTCCGTGCCTACCCCGACATCCGGCTCGACGACGTGGTGCGGGTGAGCGGCACCGTCGGCGACCACGACGGCGGTCGACAGGTCGAGGTCGAGTCGGCCACGGCGCTGGCGGACGACGACGCGAGCGAGGTGCGCGACCGCATCGAGGACGCGGTCGCGGAGCGTGCCGAACCGGCGGACGTCGACCCTCTCGTCGACTGGCCGGCGTTCGAGCCGGTTCGCGAGGACCTCCGCGAGGTGGCGCGGCTCCTCCGCCGGACGGTGCTCGAGGGGCGACCGATCCGGGTCCGGCACCACGCCGACGGCGACGGAATGTGCGCGGCGCTGCCGGTCCAGCTCGCGCTCGAGAACTTCGTCCGCGAGGTGAACGCCGACAGCGGCTCGGTTCGGCACCTGCTGAAGCGCCTGCCGTCGAAGGCGCCGTTCTACGAGATGGAGGACGTCACCCGGGACCTGAACTTCGCGCTGGAGGGGCGCTCCCGGCACGGCCAGAAGCTCCCCTTCCTCCTGATGCTCGACAACGGCTCGACAGCGGAGGACGTGCCGGCCTACCGCAATCTCGCGCACTACGACGTCCCGATCGCCGTCGTCGACCACCACCACCCCGACCCGGAGGCGGTCGGCCCGCTCCTCGACGCCCACGTCAACCCCTATCTCCACGGCGAGGACTACCGGATCACGACGGGGATGATGTGTGTCGAACTCGCGCGGATGGTCGACCCGACGGTCACCGACGAGCTTCGGCACGTCCCGGCGGTCGCCGGCCTCGCCGACCGGTCCGGTGCCGACGCGATGGACGACTACCTCGCGCTGGCCGCCGAGACGGGCTACGAGCGGTCCGACGTCGAGGCAGTTAGCGAGGCCCTCGACTACGCTGCCCACTGGCTCCGGTACAGCGAGGGCCACGAGCTCGTCACCGACGTGCTGAACGTCGACTGCGACGACGAGGAGCGCCACGAGAAGCTGGTCGAGTTCCTCTCGACGCGGGCCGGACGCGACGTTGCCCGGCAGCTGGAAGCAGTCGAGCCCCACGTCGACCACGAGCGACTGGCGAGCGGCGCTCACCTCTACCGGGTCGACCTCGACGAGTACGCCCACCGGTTCACCTACCCCGCACCGGGCAAGACGACCGGGAGTCTCCACGACCGCCGGGTTCGAGAGCACGGCGAGCCGGTCGTGACCGTCGGCTACGGCCCCGACTTCGCCGTGCTGCGGAGCGACGGCGTGCGCCTCGACATTCCGCGGATGGTCGAGGAGCTGACGGCCGAGCTGCCGGAGGCGGGCGTCTCCGGCGGTGGGCACCTCGTCGTCGGCTCGATCAAGTTCGTCCCCGGGCGACGTGAGGCGACACTCGACGCGCTCGTCGAGAAGATGGGCGCCGCCGCAATCGACGAGGACCTCGGCGCGACCGCAGGCGACTAGTCGCGGTCGCACGGTTCGTCTCCCCCCGCCGGCGGGGCGGCAGGTCGCTCCTCGGCGACCGGCCAGCGGACGTCGCGTCTCTGGTCGTCTGTGCTGTCCGGCTCTCGTGACCACGACACCCGTCGCCTGAGGACGACGACCGCGAGTCCGGCGGCGAGGAGTGCCGCGACGACGACCCCCGCCGGAACCTGCCGACCGCCGCCGCGCCAGTCGGCACGGAAGACACGCCTGTAGTACGCGGCGGCACGCTCCCCGTGGAGGGCGAGCGCCACCTCGCGGTTCTCCGCTGCGGCGTGGTCGTTCCAGTTCAGGCTTCCGACCACCGCCGTGTCGTCGACGACGAGCCCCTTCGCGTGGACCGACCCGTACCGGCCTTTCGGCTCCGCGAGCCGTGCCGACAGCGGCAGGTCCTCGCGCTCGGCGACCGTGGTTAGCCGCTCGACGGCTGCTCGGTTCTCGTCGCGGACGTACCACGCGCTTCCGAGCAGGATCCGGACCTGGACGCCACGGCGTGCGGCACGGACGACGGCCCGGAACACCCGACCCCCTGGCTCGGCGGAGGGACCGACGACGTCGACTCGCCGGTCGGCGCCGTCGACGAGCGAGACGACGGCGTCGCCGGCGTTGCCGGGCGCGGTGAGAACCGATACGCGCTCTGCCCGGACCGACTGCGGGTCGAACCGGGACGGATACGACCCCTCGGCGGCCGGCTTTACTCGCGTCGACGTCTCCGCCCGGACCGCGCGCCACGGGCGGGCGCCCGGACCCGTCGCGTCAGCGTCGAAGAGCGCCGCGAGATCGGCCACGAGCGCCGGATCCGAGACACGGACGCCCCAGCCTCGGTTGTCCTTGCCGTCGACACCACCGGGCACCCAGTTCTCCGTGGCGACGACGGCGCGACCGTCGGCGACGGCGTACTTCGGGTGGTGGTACGAGAAGCGGGCGCGCGGTCCGCCGACGAGACGGACGGCTGCGCCGGCGCGGGTCAGGCGGTCGAGCGCCGCCGCCTCACGCCGCGAGAGTCCGCCGACCGGGCCGCCCTCCAGCAGCACCCGGACGGTCACGCCGCGGCGGCTGGCCGCCACGAGGGCGTCGACGACGCGGGGCGACGAGAGCGTGTAGCCGGCCAAGAGGAGCCGCCGGTCCGCGCCGCGGAGCGTCTCGAGCGGGACTGCCGGCGCGTCGGGCAGGACGAACAGGGTGGCGTTCGCGGAGCCGTACCGACCGACCGACCGTGGCTCGAACCCGCGTGGCTGCCACGAGCCGTTCACGTACCGTTCGCCCTCGGGCGCCGAGTCGTACGCGAGCGTGTGGACGGTCCGGTCGTCGCGGCGCAGGCGCAGGCGTTCGCCGCCGTTCGCCAGCGCGAGGCCGGGCGCGGCGACGACCCGGTGGTCGGTCAGGTTCTGTGCGGCAGCGGGGTCGGCGGCCAGCGCGACCGGTCCCTCTGCGGGGACGGAGACGCGCGTCTCGCCGTCGTCGAGCGTCAAGTTCGACGCGCCGGCGGGGTGGACGACGACGTGTTCGCCGTCGTCGCCGGGTGTCGCCGGGTTCGGGAGCACTCCGGCGACACGCGGACCGTCGGCAGCGAGCGCCGGCGCAGACAGGAGCGCGGCAGCGGCGAGCGCGACGGCGGCGAGCACGGCGGCGCGGGAGACGGGCGACGACACGGCGAGCGTGGCCGCGCTCTCGTACTTCAGTAGCGGGGCAGCCGCGTCTCGGTGGCTTCAATACTGCCCCCGGCGCCCTGTCGGGTATGGCCGCGGTCGGACAGACGCTCCGGCTCCTCGGGTCGGCGCTCGGGGCGGTCGGGGGACTGCTCGTCTTCGTCGAGTTCTTCCAGACGCCGAGCTACATCGGGTACAACCGCGACTACGACGACTACGAGCTCGACATGGCGCCCCAGGAGGTACAGGAGCACTCGTGGATCGGTCGGACCGGAGGGCTGCTTCTCGGCGTCGGGTTCGCGCTCCTGTTCGTCGGGACGCTGGTCTAAGCCTCGACGGGGTCGGCGTCGAGCGCCTCGCGGGCGCGCTCGGCCTCGTGGGCGACCAGGTACGAGCGGTCGTCGGCGTACTCGGCGGCGCGTTCGAGCGCCCGCCGGGTGCCGACCTGTCGGAGTGCCCACGCCGCGGCGGCCCGGACGGTCTCGACGTCGTCGTCGGCGAGTGTCGTCGCCAGCGGCCGGACGGCGCGGGTGTCACCGATCATTCCGAGCGCCCGCGCCGCGTGCGAGCGGACGACGTCGTTCTCCATCGCCAGCTTGTTCGCCAGCGGTCCGGTCGCGCGCTCGTCACCGATCTCGCCGAGCGCGCGGAACGTCACCTTCTGGAGCTGCGGGTCGGAGTCGGCGTCGACGTACTCGACGAGCGTCTCGACGGCCTCGTTCGCACTCATCTTGCCGATCGCCTCGATCCCCGGCTTGTCTCGCTTGCTCGCACGGGCCTGCATCGCCTCGAACGCGCGGTCGTCGTTCATCCGGGTGAGCGTCTCCAGCGCGTGGCGCTCCATGAACTCGGAGTCGAGCGAGTCCAGTGCCAGAAGCACCTGCTCGACGTTGCCGCGCATCTCGTGTTCCTTCAGCGCCGCCCACTCCGGCGGGAAGTCCTTGTAGTGGCCGAGGACGCCGTAGAACTCCGCTGCCTCCAGCTGTTCCCGGACGGAGAGGTCGTCCCACTCCTCCGCGGCCTCGACCGCGGCGGTCAGGTCGTCGCTCGCCGCGACGAGCGCCGCGACGGCCCCTGCGTCGTCGTCGGGGTCGAGCGCGGCGGCTGCGACGACCGCTGCGGCGGCGTCGAGCGTCTCGGCGGGGTCGGGTCCGTCGGGGGCGGCGTCGAGCGTCTCGCCAGCCGCGTCGCGGAAGGCCTCGACCGCCGCGGCGACGTCGTCTTCTCCGGACTCGGTCCAGCGGGTGTCGCGGACGGTCTCGGCTGCCGACTCGACTGCCTCGACGACGTCCTCGGGGTAGGGGCCGCGCCGCTCGGCAACCTCGTCGCGAAGGGTCGAGAGGCGGTCCTCGAACTCGTCGGCGGGATCCTCGGCTTCGTCGTCCTCGTCCGGTCGCTCGAGCGTCTCGACGGCTGCCGCGACGTCGTCGAGTGTCGCGTCGACGGCGTCCAGGTCGGCCTCGGTCGCTGCCTCGTCTAACCCAGCCGCCGCCTCGTCGAGACGGGCGTCGAGCGACTCGGCGGGCACCGACCCGTCGTCCCCGGTGTCTGCGCCGTCCTCGTCGGTCATATCCCCCGCTGGTCTCCTCGAGAGAAAACCGTTTCCTTCCCCGTGGATTCCGGCTGTACGAAATCGGCTTTTCGGAAGGCCAAAACTAGTTCACCGAACGTGAAGGCTTAAGTCCGTGCCGCCCCTCCGTACAGGTGAAGATGAGTACCCAGAAGTCCGTACTGAAGCAGTCCGGCACCGTCGAGCGGAGCCCCGCGCTGCGTCTCGAACAGGAGAAGGTCGAGCAGATCGTCGACGCGCTGAACACCGACCTCGCGGCGGCCTACGTGCTGTACCACCAGATCAAAAAGCACCACTGGAACGTCGAGGGCGCGGAGTTCCGCGACATCCACCTGTTCCTCGGCGAGGCCGCGGAGGAACTCGAGGAGGCCGCCGACGAACTCGCAGAGCGTGTCCAGGCCCTCGGCGGCGTCCCACTCGCGCGCGGCGCCGAACTCGAGGAACACGCCCCGATCGAGCCCGAGGACGACGACGTCTACGACATCCGCACGTCGCTGGCGAACGACATGGACGCCTACGGCGACATGATCGAGATGGTCCGCGAACACGTCGAGCTGACCCAGAACCTCGGCGACCACGCGTCGAGCGAGCTCCTACGCCAGCAGCTCCTCCAGCTCGAGGAGGACGCACACCACATCGAGCACTACCTCGAAGAGGACACCCTGGTGCTGTCCGACGCGACCCAATAGCTACCGGTCGAGACCGACGACGAGGTCGCTCGCTATCCACCCGTCGCAGTTCCCCTTCTCCGTGAACACCGTTCGCTCCGGCGAGGTCCGGTGTGCCGACACTGCCGGCCCCTCGTCGGCGTCTGGTTCGGCGTCGACGTCTCCGTCCATGGACACCAGTGACACGGCGGCGCATATATGGGTTTTGGTCCGCCTAAACGAAGTCGACGAAACCCCTTCCCCGGCGGCGCCCGTGGACCGCGTATGCCACGTCCCGACGACAGGGAGCTCCGTGTACTCTTAGAGGACCTCGACGAGACACTCGACGCGCTCCGGCGCGAACTCGACGGAGACGAGGACCGCGGCCCGACGCGGCAGCCGCCGACGGTCGGGGAGTTCGTTCGGTTCACCGAGGAGTACACGATCCCGGCGACGATCGCGGCGCTGGAGGCCGCCATCGCCGCGCTCGAGCTACTCCAGGGGCTACTCGGCGTCGCGGCCCGCGGCGACCGGGCGCTCGACGACGTCAGCGACGCCGCGACGGGCGGCGTCGAGCGCACGCTGTCGGAGCTCCGGCGGGCGCTCGGCGAGTCGGACCTGCCGGACGACCCCGAGACGCGCGACGTCGTGCGCGAGGCCCGCGACCTGACCACGGCTGTCGAGCGTCGGATCGAGGAGAGCAGCCGGGACAGCCGGACCGACAGTGGCGTGGATATCGACGTCAGCGAGGCGGAGACGAGCAGGGAGGACCCCGTGGAGTCGGAGCTCCGGTCGATCCGAGAGGAGCTAGACGACCAGGACACGACCTAGCGTGGGCCGTCGCGGCTGACCGGCCGCTCGTCGGTCGGGCAGTCGAGGACGGGGAGTGCGTCGACGGTCGCGCCGGGAGGGCCAGTCGGGGCGGCAGGACGCCTCAGTCGAGACTCGCGGCGGCGTCGACGATGTCGCGCAGGCGGCCCTCCGGGACGTCGGCGGCGCCGGCGAGTTCGACCGGGTCGGCAGCGGCGAGGTCCGAAGCCGTCTCGAGGCCGGCGGCGCGCAGCCGCTCGGCGTAGGCCGGCCCGACGCCGGGGACGGCGGTGAGGTCGGCGGCGTGGTCGCCGTCCGGCGGAGCAGTCTCGTCGCCGGGCGTGGCGGAGCGCTCCGCGTACCAGTCGGCGACCGCCGGCCAGAGGTCAGCGTGCGACGACGAGGAGACCGAGAGGCCGATGTGTCCGGTCGCGAACTCCATCGTCGTCACGTCGTCGCTCGGCACGCGGCTGTTGAACGGCTTCGACGCCTCGGGCGGGACGAGGTGGTCGTACTCGCCGATGACCTGGAGCACCGGCATCTCCACCGCGGCGAGGTCGACGTGGCGACCGTCGAGGTGGAGGTCGTTCTCGTACAGCGCGTTCTCCTGGTAGATGTCCTGGATGAACTCCCGGTAGGCCGCGCCGGCGACGTCGATACCGTCGTCGAGCCACTTCTCCATCCGGGCGAAGTTCTCGACGAACGCCTCGTCGTCGAGGTTCTCGTAGAGGTTCAGGTACTTCCGGACGTAGTTGTTCACCGGGTCCATCAGCTCGAAGCCGACGTCTAAGAACTCCGCCGGGACGTTGCCGAAGGCGTCGGTGACGGCAGCCGGGTCGTAGAACTCCTCGTCTCCCCAGGTCTCCAGCACGCCGCCGGTGCCGGCGAAGCAGAGTCCGGCGGCCATCAGCCCGAGTGTCCGGGTCTTCTCGGGGTGGAGCGCGGCGTACATCACGCTCATCGTCCCGCCCATGCAGTAGCCGAGGAGGTGGACGTCGTCGACGTCCGCGCCGAGACGGGCCTCGTCGACGCAGTTGTCGAGGTAGCGCAGCACGTAGTCCGAGAGCGACAGCGAGGTGTCGAGCTGGGAGGGTTCGCCCCAGTCTATCATGTACACCTCGAAGCCGGCCTCCAGCAGCCGCCGGATCACACTCCGGTCCGGCTGGAGGTCGAGGATGTACGGTCGGTTGATCAGCGCGTAGACGACGAGGATCGGCACGTCCTGTGTCGTCTCGGCGCCGACCGACTCCGGCGTGTAGCGCCGGAGCGCCAGCTTGTTCTCCTCGTACACCACCTCGTTCGGCGTCTCGCCGACCTCGACGGCCTCGACTCGCGCGCCGGCAGCCGGAGCGTCGGCTGCCCGCTCGGTCGCCTCCGTCGCGGCCTCGACCGCCCGCCGCCCGGCGTCGGGTACGACGGTGAACGGGTTCATTCGTCGACCGCGTCGAGCACCCGGTCGAGCTTCTGCTCGACCGCGTGGAGCCGGCGCTCTGTCTCGACGAGCCGTTCGCCCACCTCGCGCACGTCGCCGACGCTGGCGAAGCCGAGCGCGTGGAGGGTCTCCTCGCCGGCCTCCTCGGCGCCCTCGCGGAGGTCGAGCGTGTCACCGACGCTCTGGCCGGTTGCCGCCGCGAACGCCGTGGTGCTCATCGTCTCTTTGAACGCGTCGTTTGCGGCGCGGAGCCAGACGTCGCGCAGCTCTCCCGGGTCGAGTTCGTCGCCCTCGACGGCGTCACCCATACGGTCGAGGGCGGTCTCCGTGGCGTCCATCCACGCGTCGTATGCGCGGAGGCTACCCTCGTACCCCTCCTCCGCCTGGGGGCCGGAGACCGACTGCTCGACGGCCTCGGTCCAGGCCTCGACGAACTCGGACTGGGCGTCGATGCTCTGGTCGAGCGCCGTCACGTACGTCTCGGTGATCTGCTCGACGAACTCGTCGACCTCGTCGGACTCCGTCGCGTCGCTCATCCGCGCTCAGGTTCCGTCGACGTCGATTTCGACCCCGTCCATCGCCTCGTCGACAGCCGTCTCGGCGTCGTCGCTGGCCGAGACCGCGGCGTCGACGGCGTCGAGGACCGCCTCGCGCTGGGCGTCGGTCAGCTCCTCGACCGACCCCTCGTACTCGTCGAGGGCGTCCTCGACGGCTGCCCACGCCTCGTCGTGGAGGTCGTCGACGGCGTCGTACTGCTCGTCGACGAGGTCGCGGACGTCGTCGACACTCTCGCCGGCGCCGGCCTCGGCAGCCGCGTCGAGCATCGCGTGGGCCGCCCGGCGCGAGAACTCGACGCCGCTTTTCTGTGCCGACTTCGTCGTCTCGGTGGAGTCGACGAACGCCTGGGTGGCCGCGCGGGTCATCGCCACGCTCGCCTCGGTCGCCGTCCGGCTGCTCTCGATCATCGCGCGCTGCATCTCGAACGTCTGGGTGTAGGGAGTCTCGTTCATCTCAGTCCTCGTTCTGCTTGAGCGGAATGACGACGGTCTGGACGATGTCGCCCTCGTCGATGCCGAGCGCCTCTCGCTCGGCGTCGGGAATAGAGATGCGGCCGCCGCTCTGGACACGCGTCTTGAACACCGCGGTGCCCATTGACATCGAGCCGAGCCCGGAGAAGCCGTCGAAGCCGCTCCCGCCGGCGCCGGCGAACTGCTGGAACAGCTCCATCTGTCGCTCGGCGGCGTCCTCGCTCGACTCCTGGAACTGCCGGGCGAAGGCAGCCGGCGTCCACATCGTCGCGTCGTCCTCGTCTGTCATCCGTACCCGCGTTTCGGGGGCCACACGGATAACAGTTACCTCTATCCCCATCGAGTGGCACTCGATGGTATCGAGAACCGGCGACCGAACTCTCGTGGTACAGAGTCGCAAGTCATAAGCCGAGTGGTCGTCAGTCGATCGCCATGGATCGAGACGGGGGCTACGACCCGCCGACGCCGATCGGCGAGTTCGCGTCGGCGTGGGCCCAGTCGAGCCGGCAGGTCTCCCGGGGCATCGGACAGATGTACCGCAGTATCGCGCGGGCCAACCGTGCCTTCGTACCGGGGCTCGACCGGGACACCGGAGCCGGGGCGACCGACAGCGACGAGGTGGCGTTCGGCAGTCCCGGCTGGGAGACAGAGCGGTCCGTCGACCACTGGGAGGACCTCGGCGTGGGCGATCACGTCCGGTTCAGCAAGGAGATAACGGACGAGGACGTGGTGACGTTCGCCGGCGTCTCCGGCGACACCAACCGGCTCCACCTCGACGACGAGTTCGCCGCCGAGACGCGCTTCGGTAGCCGTATCGCGCACGGGACGCTCGTCTCCGGGCTCATCAGCGCCGCGCTCGCCCGCCTGCCCGGCCTCACGATCTACCTCTCACAGGACCTGGAGTTTCTCAAGCCCGTCGACATCGGGGACCGTCTCAGCGCCGTCGTCGAAGTCGCCGAGGACGTCGGCCACGGCCGGTACCGGCTCACGACGGTCGTCGAGGACGAGACGGGAGACCCCGTCGTCGACGGCGAGGCCGTCGTCGTCGTCGACGAACCGCCGGCGGACGACTGATCAGACCGGCTCGAACCGGTAGCCGTCCCACGACTGGCTCGCCGGCTCCCTGATTCCCGCGTCCGGATCCCGGAGTTCGTCGACGTGGACCGGCCGGACCGTGTCGCCGATCGCGACCGTCGCTTCGGCGCCCTCGACCAGGCCGCCGATCGCCCGGACCGACTCGCCCTCGACGTCGAACTCGACGATAGCGAGGGCGTTCGGCGCCCGGACGCCCGGGGGTGTCGCCGTCGAGACGGTCCATGTCACGACCGTCGCCTCGTACTCGCTCAGGTCGACCGTCTCCAGCGGCTCGCCGCCCTCCGGTCCGACCGGGTGTGGGGGGTACGTCACCGTGCCGTCCGTGTACCGCATCGCGTCCATGCTCATGCGCCGGCCTCCTCCAGCACCGTCGTGATCACGCAGTTCCCGAATCCGCCGACGTTGCACGCCAGTCCGACGCTCGGGTCGTCGACCTGTCGCGGACCGGCCCCGCCGGTCAGCTGTTCGTACACCTCGTGGACCTGCGCGACGCCGCTCGCGCCGAGGGGGTGGCCCTTCGACTTCAGCCCGCCCGAGGTGTTGATCGGCAGGTCGCCGCTCCGGGCGGTCCGGCCCTCGTCGACGGCCCGCCACCCCTCGCCCTTCTCGGCGAAGCCGAGGTCCTCGAACTGGAGGAACTCGAGGATCGTGAACATATCGTGGAGCTCGGCGACGTCCACGTCCCCCGGCGCGAGACCGGCCATCTCGAACGCCGCCTCGCCTGACTCGACGACGCCGCCCATCGTCGTCGGATCCGACCGCTCGTGGACGACGTGGGTGTCCGTCGCGCCCGCGACGCCCGAGACGACGGCGTAATCGTCGGCGTACTCCCGTGCGACGGACTCGGAACAGAAGACGAGCGCCGCCGACCCGTCGGTGACGGGGCAGAAGTCGTACAGACGGAGCGGGTCGGCGACGACGGGCGAGTCGAGCACCGTCTCGAGGTCCACCTCCGTCCGGAACTGGGCGTTCGGGTTGTCGACGCCGTTTCGGTGGTTCTTGACCGCCACCTTCCCGAGGCTCTCGCGCGGCGCGTCGTACCGTGTCAGGTACTTCCGCGCGGTCAGTCCCGCGAACGACGGGAGCGTCACGCCGTGTTTGTACTCGGCGGGGTGGGTGAGCGAGGCGATGACGTCTGTCGACTCGCCGGTCGTACGGTGTGTCATCTTCTCGCCGCCGACGAGGAGCGTCAGGTCACTGGCGCCGCTCGCCACCGACTGCCAGGCCTGGTAGACGCCCGCGCCGCCGGACGAGGACGTCTGGTCGACCCGAGCGGTGTACGCCGGCACCGCGTTCAGGTCCTGCGCCAGCGCGTTCGCCACCCCGGTCTGGCCCTCGAACTCGCCGCTCGCCATGTTCGAGACGTACAGGTGGTCGACGTCCGGCCCGGCGATGCCGGCGTCGGCCATCGCCGCCTGCCCCGCCTCGGTCAGCAGGTCGAGGATCCACTCGTCGCGCTGCCCGAACTGGGTCATCGACGCGCCGACGACCGCGACTCTGTCCATGCGACAGGGGCGCGTAGTCCACCGGTTTGTAGGTTGTCCTTGCGACCGCACTCCGGGCCACTCAAGTGTGCGCGCGGAGCCGGTCGGCGTATGGGGCGTTACCGCGTGGCGGCGAACGCCGGCGCCCTCGCCTGTCTCGCCGTGCTCGTGGCGGTCGGGGCGCCGTTCGCGCTCATCTCTCGGCCGGGCACCGGGCTCCCAATCTACTACGGCGCGGGACCGCTCGGCGCCGGCGCGGTTGCCTTCCTCGCTGTCGTCCAGCCGATCGTCCTGCTCTCGGGGACGCGCGGGCGCGCGGACCCCGTGACGGCGGCGGGAGCGGCAGCCGCCGTCGGCCTCGCGATGCTCGGCATCGCCGCGCTCTGGGCGCTCTCGGTTCCCGCAGAGCTCGTGCTCTCGTTTCCGGCGGCGTGGATGGGGTGGCACCGCTGGGCGGTGCTCGCCGCCGTCGTCGTCGTCGCCGCCGCGTCGGGGCTCTACGCCCGCGAGGCGCTCCGGTGAGCGTCACCGGGCGGCTCTCCTCGCCGCCGATAGCGTCATGTCGCGGGTCGTTCGATCGTCACGCGTGGTCAGAACACTCGGACGGACCAACGGCACCGACACGGGAGACGACCGCTGCCGGGCGCGGGGCGGAACGTGACGGTGCGGGTGGCGTTC
>JAQCMY010000177.1 GCA_028274865.1 Haloferacaceae archaeon
GTAACCTCCGGTTGTCCCGTGTATTTCGCGCCTACCCCCCGAGGAGTCGGGCGGCGTCGGCGAGGAAGACGACGCCGGAGCCGGCCAGCACTAGCGCGGAGGCGCCCGCGACGGCGGGCGCGAGGCGGTCGACCCGCCGGCCCGCCGCGGCCAGTCCCGCCGGGAACCCGGCGATCCAGAGCGCGATGCCGCCGAACAGGCCGACGACCAGCGCGGGACTGCCCGTCTCGACGACGAGTGACCCCGCCGCCGCGAGCGGCGTCCGCGCCAGCAGGTCCATCCGGCCCGGAGCGAGCAGCGCGACCCCGACCGTCAGCCAGAACAGCACCTGGTACGGGTTCGTGAGCGCGAGGACGAACGCGCGGCGAAAGCCCCGCGAGCCGGCGTCGCCCGCCGTCACCCTGTTCGGAGACCCCTTCGGCGTCTCCCTGTCGTCGAACCCGCTCGCGGCGCGGGCCGACCGCGCCGCGCCGTACGCGAAGTAGAGCATCAACAGGCCGCCGGCGGCGAGCATCGCGCCCCGGAGCGTCGGCAGGCGCTCGACGACGCCGACGACGCCGAGGAGCGTCGCGACGAGGAAGACGGCGTCTGCGGTCATCGCGCCGAGCCCGGCGCGGACACCCGCAGAGAGGCCGTGGAGCACGGACTCCTCTGCGATGACGGCGTTCATCGGCCCCGGCGGCGCGGCGAGTGCGAGGCCGAAGGCGACACCGGCGGCGAGCGAGAGGGCGACCCCCATCAGGCGTCGGTCGGCTCCGGCTCTCGCTCCTCGTCCTCGACCGCCCACACCCGGATCGTCTCCGCGACGGACTCGGGGAGGTGGCGCTCGCCGCCGGGGTGGCTGACGACGTAGACGCCGAGGGGCGTCACGTCGCGCACGTCGAGGCGGACACCCGGCTCGACGCCCGCTCCGGCGAGGTAGTCGAGTTCGGCCTCGTCCCGGTCGCGAACCCGCGCGACCTCGACCCGGTCGCCGGCGCCGTGGGCGGCGAGCGGCGTGGTCTCGTCCTCGACCGGCTCGAGGTCCGCCGTCGGGATCGGGTCGCCGTGCGGGTCCACCTCCGGGTCGTCGAGCTTCGCCGCGACCCGGCGCTCGAACTCCTCGCTGATGTGGTGTTCCAGCGTGTCCGCCTCGGCGTGGACCTCGCTCCAGTCGTAGTCCAGTGCCTCCGCCAGGTACGCCTCCAGCAGGCGGTGGTGCCGGACGACCTCGAGCGCCACCCGCTCGCCCTCGGGGGTCAGCTCGACGCCCTTGTACTTCTCACGGGAGACCAGCCCCTGCTCGGCCAGCGTCTCCAGCGCGCTCGTCACGGTCGGCGGGGTCTTGCCGGCTGCGTCGGCGACCGCCGACGTCGACACCGGCGGCCCCGACTCCGCCTGAAGCTCGTGGACGATCTTCAGGTAGTCCTCCATGACGTCGCTGAGCATTCGGTGCCTGTTCGCAGTCGCCGCGCAAGAAGCTGTCCCTGTGCTACACGCCCTGGCCCATCAGGTGCGAGCGCAGCACGTCCGCCGTCTTGAACCCGGAGTTCGGGACGACGAGAACGACGGTTCCGTCGAGGTCGGCGGCCCGCTCCCACGCCGCCGCTGCCGCCGCGCCGCCCGCCGGACCGACCTCGACGCCGGTCGTCGACGTCGCCGCGACCGCCCCCTCCTGCAGGTCCGCGTCGCCGACCGCGACGGCGGCGCCGCCGTGACGGTCAAGTGTCCGGAGCGCGAGCGAGCCGCCCGCCGGGTCGGGGATCTCCAGTTCGCCCGCGATCGTGTCCGGGTGGGCCGTCGGCTCGACCGCCGTCGCGTCGGCGTCGTGGGCCTCGACGACCGGCGCACAGCCCGCCGGCTGGACCGCGAGGAGGTCCGGCACCGCGTCGGCCAGCCCCAGGTCGACCCGCTCGCGGAACCCCTTCGCGACGCCGACGAGGAGTTCGCCGGTGCCGACGGGCACGACGACGGCGTCCGGAGGACCGCCGAGGTCGGCGGCGACCTCGTGGGCGATCGTCTTCGCCCCCTCGTGGCGGTACGGGGTGTCGAACTCCTGGATCGAGGTGTAGTCGGCGAGGTCGTCGAGGCCCGCGACCGCGTCCGGGTAGCGACCGCCGGCGACCCGCATCTCGCCGCCGTGGACGTTCACCATCGCCTTCACCGGCGTCGGGGCGCGCGCCGGGACGAAGCCGTACGACCGGAGGTCCGCCCGCCCGGCGTACGCCGCGAGCGACTGGGCGGCGTCGCCCGCCGCCGCGAGCGCCAGCGGCTCTGGGTCGTCTCGCGCCGCTGCCGCGCCGACGGCGAGCGTCATCCCCCGGTCGACGAACGATCCGGTCGGGTTCCGTCCCTCGTCCTTGAGGTAGCACTCGTCGACGTCGACCTCGTCGGCCACTCCCTCGGCCGCGACGAGCGGCGTCCTCCCCTCACCGGCGCTCGGCGGCGCGGCGTCGGGCAGGAGGCAGTCGACGGCGCCGGCGGCGACCTCGGCGGCGTCGACGGCGTCCAGGTCGTAGACCGGGTCGAGCGGTCCGCCACACGCCGGACACCGCCCGCCGTCGGCGTCGGTCGGCTCCTCGCACTCCGTACACCGCAGTCCCGCGAACGCCTCGGTCCGGGTCACGGCGGCGGTCGGACCGCGACGCCCAAAGCCGTTCCCTCCGGGACCGAAAGCACTGTCACGACGGCGGCGCGAGGGCGGTCGATGGACGGACGAGACGCGGACGGACCGCGCGTCGCCGTCGTCGGCGCCGGCCTCGCGGGGCTGGTCTGTGCCGCGCGGCTCGCAGAGGCGGGCGCGGCCGTGACCGTCGTCGAGCGGCGCGAGGCGGTCGGCGGACGGGTGCAGACCGACGAGTGCGACGGCTACCTGCTCGACCGGGGGTTCCAGGTGCTGTTCCCGGCCTACCCCGCCGCTCGAACCGAACTCGACCTCGACGCGCTGGACCTCGAGCCGTTCGCCTCCGGCGCCGTTCTCGCCCGGGCGGAGACGGGCGAGCGGTCGGTGCTCGCGGACCCGCTGCGCGACCCCCGGGCGCTCCCCCAGAGCCTGCTCAACCGCGAGGTGACGACGAGCGACAAGCTCCGCACCCTCCTCCTGCGCCGCGACGTCGCCCGCCGCGACGAGGACGAGACGTTCGCTCGACCCGACCGATCGATCCGCGAACACCTCCGGGACTGGGGGTTCTCCGAGCGGTTCGTCGAGGGCTTCGTCGCGCCGTTTTACGGGGGTATCACCCTCGACCGGTCGCTCTCGACGTCGAAGCGGGTGTTCGAGTACACGTTCAAGACGCTGAGCGAGGGCCCCGCGACGCTCCCCGCGGACGGGATGGGCGCGGTGCCCCGACAGCTCCGGGACCGAGCCGAGCGCGCCGGCGCGACGGTGGCGACGGGCGAGCGTGTCCGGCGCGTCGAGCCGACCGGCGGCGGCGCGCGCGTCGAGACGGCGGCCCGGACGCTCGACGTCGACGCCGCCGTCGTCGCGGCCGACCCACCGACCGCGCGGGAGCTGTCCGGCGTCGACGCCGTGCCGACGGAGGGGCCCGGCTCCGTCACGCAGTTCTACACCCTGCCCGACCACGCCGCGATAGACACCCGGCGCCGCATCGTCCTGAACGTCGAGGACGCGGCGCCGAACGCGCTCGTCCCGCTCTCAGACGTCGCGCCCGGGTACGCGCCGGGGGACCGACAGCTCCTCTGTGCCACGTTCCTCGCCGACGACGGGGTCGACCCGTTCGAGGCGAGCGACGAGGCGCTGGCAGAGCAGACCCGCACGGCCTTCGAGGCGTGGTACCCGGAGCGCGCCGCAGCCGGGCTGGAGCGACTCGACACGGTCCGTGTGCCGTTCGCACAGTTCGCCCAGCCGCCGGGCGTCCACGAGCGGCTGCCGGCTGTCGACGACCCGGACGGTTCCGTCTACCTCGCCGGCGACTACACGGAGTGGTCGGCGATACAGGGCGCGCTCCGGAGCGGGCGCCGCGCCGCGGCGGCGGTGTTAGAGTAGCCGGCGGAGCTCGCGGAGCGGCGGGAAGCGGAGCGCCTCGCCGGCGTCGGCGTCCTCGACGACCGGCCGGAGCGCGCCGGCGTCGCGAACGAGCGGCGTCTGAAAGTCACGGGCGCGGGCGCCGTTGACTGCGGTTCCGGGCGCGAGCGAGCTGAACGCCGGCAGGACGAACAGGTCGGCGCCGCGGTAGACGCCCGCGCCGTAGAGCAGACAGGGGTGGCGCTCGCCCTCGACCTCGAGCGCCGGGTGGTCGTGGCCGACGACGTAACGCGGCGCCTCGCCCGCCGGCTCGGCGTGGCCGTGACAGACGACCGTCCCGTCGTCGAGGCGGTGCTCGTCCGGGACGGGGCCGTCCCAGACGGCCTCGAGCATCGTGTCGTGGTTACCGGCGACGACGACGACGCTCACAGCCCGGTCGCGGCAGGCGCCGGCGAGGTCCGAGAGTGACGCACGGGTCCGGTCCGTCGCCTCGCCGAAGCTGTGGAGCACGTCGCCCGCGAAGACGACGGTCGCGGGGTCGAACCGGTCGAGGAGCGAGACGAGCCGCTCGCGGAGGTCGGCGCGCTCGCCGAGCGGAAACGCGACGTTCGAGGCCTCGTCGCGCCCGACGTGGAGGTCCGCGAGGACGAGCGTGTCGGCGTCGACGAGGTAGAGCGCACGGCCCGCGAAGGCGACGGAGGTGCCGAGTTCGAGCATCGCTGCGGGTCAGGCCCCGGCGTCGGGGGCCGCCCCCGCGCCGGCACTCGCGTGGGTTCGCGCGGTCGCGTACGCCTCCTGAACGCGCCTGAACTCGTCTTCGTCGCCGCCGGCGTCGGGGTGGACCTCCTTCGCCCGGTCGCGGTAGGCGCGCTTGACCGTCGCCGCGTCGGCGTCCGGGTCGAGGCCGAGCTCCGCGAACGCATCGGTGACGGGGTCGTCGGCGGGCGTCGGCGGGTCGACCGCAGGCGTCTCGAACGGGAGTCGCCGACCGAGCGACCAGCCCGGCATCTCGTGTTCACAGAGAACCGCGGCGACGCCGGCGGACTCCAGCCGGAAGTACGCCTGTGCGTCGAAGGTGATGGCGACGTCGCGGTCGAGGAGCCAGAACGCAACCTGGCGGCCCTCGACCTCGTGGTCCTCGGCGTACGGCTCACCGATCTCGCGCAGGAACGC
>JAQCMY010000182.1 GCA_028274865.1 Haloferacaceae archaeon
CGCCCGTGACAGCCACCCTGTTCCTGACCAGCGAGGAGACCCGCGGCCTCGCGAGCGCCGCGGAGTACGTCGACGCCGTCCGCGAGGGCTACCGACAGGTCGGCGAGGGCGCCCCGACCGAGCCCCGAACCCAGCTGACCGGGAGCGACCCGCCCGGCCTGCTGACGACGTACGTCGCCGTCCTCCCGGAGACGGGGGTGATGGGCGGGTACACGTACGCCGCGGGCTTTGGCGACCGCGACGCACACTTCGTCACGCCGCTGTTCGACGCCGACTCGGGCGCGCCGCTGGCGCTCCTCGACGGCGCGCATATGAACCCCTACAAGACCGGCGCAGCCGGAGCAGTCGGGCTCGACGCGCTCGCCCGCGAGGACGCGTCGACGATGGCCGTCGTCGGCAGCGGCCCGCAGGCGCGGGGACAGCTCCGTGCGGCTGCGACGGTCCGCGACCTCGACCGCGTCGACGTCTACTCGCCGACGAAGGCACACCGCGAGGCGTTCGCCTCGGAGATGAACGGCGACGTGGACGCGAGCGTCGCCGCCGTCGCGTCGAGCGCCGCCGCCGTCGAGGGTGCGGACGTGGTGGTGACGGCGACGAACGCCGCCGAGCCGGTGTTCGACGGCGACCTGCTGGAGCCGGGCGCGCACGTGACGGCGATGGGCAACTACACGCCGGAGCGGCGCGAACTCGACGACACGACCGTCGCGCGGGCGACGTACGTGCTCGACCTGCGCGCCCGCGCCGGCCGCGACGCCGGGTCACTCGTCGGCGCAGTCGAGAACGGCGCCGTCGACGAGGGACACCACCACGGCGACCTCGGCGAGGTGCTCGTCGGCGACGCCCCGGGGCGGACGAGCGACGACGAGGTGACCGTCTTCGACTCGGGCGGCACGGCGGTGGAGACGGTTGCCGCCGCCAGCCTGCTGTACGAGCGGGCGCGCGAGCGCGGACTCGGCGAGCAGGTCGAGTTCGCCCCGGCGAGCGAGGCGATGGAGTAGGCCTGGCGCGAACGATGTGAGCGCCACGCAGCCGAGGACGGTGACCACAGGGAACCGTCCGAGGCGCGGAGAGCGACGCGAGCCCGGCTCAGATCCGGTACCGGAGGACCGCCGCGACGCCACCCAGCCGCGACAGCTGTCGCCCGGGGTCGAACTCCGACGAGAACACGACCACCTCGCCGCCCTTCTGCTCGACGGACTCGACCAGTTCGTTCGGGTCTGCCTCCCACTCGCCGTCGGCGCGCTCCCGGCGCAGGCGCTCGTCGACGAGCATGAGCGTCTCGACGGCGCCGAACTCCGCCGCCTCGACGACCGACTCGGCGCCGTAGGTCGCCGGCTCCTCTGTCGCGATCCGCCTGGTCAGTTCGTCTATCAGTTCCGCCTCGCGGCTGATCCGCGTCTCGTCGCGAATCTCGTCGACTGCGCCGCGCTTCAGCACCTCGTGGACGCCCCGGTCGCCGACGCTCGACGTGTCGACGACGGTCACGCGCTCGGCCACCTCGGGGTGTTCGGCCTCGATGTGGTCCAGCGCGTCCTCCTTCGTGAACCCCGGCCCGGCGAGGACGACGGCGTCGACCTCGAGGCGCGCGAGCGCGGCCCCGAGGTCGTCGAACAGCTCCGTCCGTGGCCGAGCGTACTCGCCCTTTCCGGTCGGCGCGGTGAACGACCCGTACTCCTCGGTGCCGTACTCCGCGACGAGGTGGACGTGTGCGGCGCCCTCCTCCACCGTCGCGACGGCGACGTCCGGGCGCTCGGCGCTGTCCTCGGCGTCCTCGATCCGGTCGAGCTGGTCCGGCTTCCAGCGCTTCTCGACCTCGATCCGGTCCCGGACCTCGACGTTCAGCGTGTGGTGGCGGCCGAGCTGGTCCTCGCGCGAGCAGCTGACGATCTCGCCCCCGACCCGGAGGCGGTTGGCGAAGCGGGCGAACTCGACGTCGTCGCCGCCGACGACGAGCGTGACCGACATCGGCTCGCGCTCGCCGCCGGTGTCGCGCGTCCGGTCGTCGTCGCGGCGGATACGGCGGGTGGTCTCGCCGCCGACGCGGTCGCCCGGCTCGAGGACGTGCGAGATGTGCCACAGGTCGTCGACCGTCTCCGGCACGAGGGCGATACGGGTCCGGCCCTCCTCGCCCGGCTCGCGGTGGTCGATGCGCATGTGCTGTCTGGGGCGTCGCGGGTCACATTCCTTCCGTTCCGCTCGCCGCAGCCCCGGCACCCGCCGCGGCGACTGCCCGGCCACACAGCGTCGCCGCCGCGCGCTCGGCGTAGAAGGCGAGAAAGAACCCGGCGACGACGGGCCGCAGCGGGCCGTACAGCGCCGCCGCGACGCCGAGCCCCCCGGCGCTCGCGAGGGTCGCGACGAGGTACCGCGCGTCGCCCGCCGCGCGCCGGAGCCGCCGCCGGTCGAACGCGGCACGGAGTCGTCCCTCGACCGCGTAGCCCGCCAGCCCGGCCGGCAGGAGGTACAGGAACGGCGCGGCGGCGGCGAGCGCCGCCGTCCCGCCGAGCGTCACGACGAGCGCCGACGGGCCGCCGCCCCGACCCGCCAGCCCCGTCGTCGCCGCCAGCACCGCGACGGGGACGACGAGGAAACAGCCCGCGACGAGGGCGGCGCCGAGGCCCTCGCGCGCGACGCCGGGGAGCCGGCCGGGGGCGAACCGGGGCGGCTCCCGGCTGCCGGCGGCGTGGCCGAGCGTCCGGACGAGGAGCCCGGCGACGAGGACGAACGGCACGACGGGTACCGCCTCCGCGAGGAGGTGGCAGCCGCCGCCGAGAGCGAGGAGGGCGAGGGCGTCCTCGCCGGTCGCCGGAGCGCGGAGCGCCTCGCGGAGCATCGCTCACAGGTCGAGCGGCGCCGGGTTGACCGTTGTGCTCCCGGGTCAGTCGACGATCTCGCTCCCGCCCGCCGGCAGGAACTCCTGGATCAGGTCCGGGCTGGCGACCTTCCGGACGAACGACTGGTCGGCGAACCGCTCGCGGAACTCGCGGTAGACCAGCTTCGCGGCGTCGTTCTGCGCGTACTGGCCGGGGCGGAGACGCACGCCCGTCTCGACCCGCTGCTCGACCGCGGACGGCGGACCACCCACGACCCGCGTCTCGCCCTCCACCTGGACGCCGACGACTGCCTCGCAGGCCACGTCGCGGTGGTAGGTCCGGTCGCCCCGGACGGCGAACCCGCCCTTCTCGAGGTACTCGCCGCTCTCGGGTGTCTTCGACACCTGCGAGGGCGCGACCTCGTAGGCGTCGCCCGCGAACCGGCCGGCCTTCCAGACGGAGGAGTAGGCGACGGCGAACTGCGCCGCCTCCGCGAGCGACCGGTCGGGGATCTCGACGTCACGCGACGGCTCCGACGGCCCCGTCGCCTTCAGGACCGTCACCGGGCCGCCGTGAGCCTGTGCGTGGAAGAAGCGGTCGTTTCCCTCGAGGTACTTCTTCACCAGCGCCTCGTTCTGGTCGGCGTCGCGCCCGCCGACGACCAGGAAGTCGTCGCTCGTGTGAAACCACCGGAACCGCTCGTACCAGTGGTCGGCGGTCCGGAGCGGCACCGACGAGCGGGCGAGCCAGTCGACGTCCGCGTCGTCGTCGTCGTCCGCCACCGTCTCGTCGTCCTCCTCGTCGTCGTCGCTCTCCCAGGCCTCCTTTCGCGCCTTCGCCGCCTCGAGCTGTTCGCGTGTCTCCGCGACGGCCTCGATTGCGCCCTCGCGCTTCTCCTCGACCCGTTTCGCCTCGCGGTAGAGCCGGTCGGCGTTGTGTTCGACGCCCTCCGCGGGGTCGAGGCCGACCGAGAGGCCGTCGAGCCGGACCGTCACGCTCCCCGCGGCGCCGTCGACGGACTCGACGGCCTCCGCGGCGGCGATGCCGCGCTCCGCGCCCTCGGCCAGCCGGTCCTCGATATCGTCCCACCCGTGCCCCTCGTCGCGGGCCGCCCGGACCGTCGACAGCACCTCGTCGACGAGTTCGTAGCGGGCGTAGACGGCCTCGGCGCGGTCGCGGTAGCGCTCTGCCTCCTCGGCGAACTCCTCGATCGCCCCCTCCTGCTGGGCGACGATCCGCTCGTACTTCGCTATCTCCGCCTCGAAGTCCGGGCGGTCGGGGTCGCCCGCCGCCTCCGTCCCCGCCTCGCGCTCCAGCCGGTCGACGTAGACGTCCAGCGCGCGGTTGAACGAGTCGAACGACTCGGCGTCGAGTCCCTCGCGCTCGGCCAGCGGGAACGGCGTCACGTCGACGACCTCCCCGTCCTCCTCGTAGATCCGCGGGTCGAGGTTCGTCTCGCGCAGGTCCGCGGCCAGCCGGTCGACCGCGTCGTACAGCGCCTCGTACGCCGCCTCGGTGGCGTCCGCGATCGCGAGTGTCTTGGCCACGCCCGCGCGGGCGCAGACCTCCTCCGCGTAGAGACCACCGAAGTTCACCTTCGTCGCGAGCGTCCGCACGACGTCGGTGTCGGACGCCTCCATCCGCGCGACGAACGCGTCGTAGGAGACCGCCAGCGGATTCAGCCGCGAGTCCGGGAACTCGTACGGCGCACCGGGCGCGACCGTCCGCGACTTCAGCCGCACCGTCCGGAGCGAGTCGACCACCTCGTCGTGCTCGTCGAGCACCGCGAGGTTGCCGTCGCCGAACAGTTCGACGACAACCGTCGTCCGCTCGTCGCCGCGCTCGAACGCCAGCGTGACGATACGGTCGAACTCGTACTGGCCGACCTCGACCAGCTCCGCGTTCGCGATCCGGTTTCGGAGCATCATCGCGAAGTTCGGGGGTCGGCCCGGCGCGTCCGGCACGCGCTCGGGGTCGGCGGCGACGACGAACGTCGGGTCCTCGACGGAGCAGAGGAGTTCGACCCGGCCGCGGTCGAAGTCGCGCATCCGCAGGCGAACCAGCCCCTCGTCGTAGAGGTAGGCCTTGTCGACCTTCGCGCCCTCGTAGGCCCGGAGCTCCGAGACGAGGGCCGCGATGTCGACACTCGAGAGTTCCCGCTTCGGCTCCATGGCCGAGAGACGGGGCGGCGGCGGAAGGGCGTGTCGTTCACAGCCGCCGCGAGACGTACGGCCCGTCCTGTCGGTAGCCGAGCTTCTCGCGGTAGTAGGGCCGGACGCCGACGCCGGCTGTCACCGCGAGCTTCGAGAACCCGGCCTCGCGGGCGCGGTCCTCGGCGCGGCGCATCAGCCGCCGGCCGAACCCGCGGTGTTGCCACTCGCCCTCGTCGCCGAGTCCCGCCTCGCTCCCGTAGACGTGGAGTTCGCGCACGACGGCGGCGTCGGCGAGTTCGCGGCGCACCGGCGTCGACCGGCCCTCGCTCTCGGGGTCGTCCGGCGCGGCGTGTGAGTAGGAGGGGAACCGGAGGCGGCAGAACCCGACGAGCAGGTCGGCGTCCGTGTCCTCGAACGACAGGAACTGTTCGGTTCCGCCGCTCGCCTCGTATGTACGGGTCACGGCCTCGACGTTCGACGGGTCCGGGTCGGCGTCGGCGAGACCGGCCTCCCGGGCGCGGATATCCCGCGGCGCGGTCCCGGCCCGGTCGGCGGCCTCGTCGGCCAGCTGGCGGAGGTTCGACTTCTGGACGCCGGCGTCGATGAGCGGCGCCGGGATGTCTCGCTGGACGCGCTGGAGGCGAACCCACGGCGGGAGGTACCGGTACGCCTCCGCGACGAGTTCGGCGGCCTCGGCGCTCGTCAGCGGGTCGAACTCGCCGCGGCGCCACATGTCGTACGTCCGGGTGCCCCGGACCACGAGCGTCGGGTATATCTTGAGGTAGTCCGGCCGCCAGCGCGGCGCCGCGAAGATCCGTTCGAGGTCCGCGAGCGAGTCCGCGCGGCTCATGCCCGGCTGTCCCGGCATCATATGGTAGCCCACCTTCAGCCCGGCGTCGCGCAGGCGCCGCGAGGCGTCGACGGACGCCGCGGTGCCGTGCCCGCGGTGCATCGCCCGGTTCACCTCGTCGATCGTCGTCTGGACGCCGACCTCCACCTTCGTCGCGCCGAGGCGGAGCATCCGGTCTATCTGCTCCGGGTCACACCAGTCGGGCTTCGTCTCGAAGGTGATGCCGACACAGCGCACGTCCGCCCGCTCGTTCCGGCTCACGACGTCCGCGAGGTAGCGCGGCCCCGCGGCGGCTGCCGAGGCGGCCGCGGCTTCCGACGCCGACGCCTCCGGTATCTCGCCGCCGATCTCGTAGTCGTTCATCGCCGCGAGCGCCCGCCGGACGAACCACGACTGGTAGTCGTGGCTCCGGGCGGTCATCGTGCCGCCCATCAGGATGAGTTCGGCCTTCTCGACGGGGTGGCCGATGTGACGCAGCTGGTCGAGGCGGAGCCAGACCTGGGCGTACGGGTCGTAGTCGGTCTGGACGCCGCGGGCAGCGGCGGGCTCCTGTCCGGTGTACGACTGCGCGGAGTCGAACTCGCTGGCCGGACCGCCGGGACAGTAGCGACACTTCCCGTGCGGGCAGGCGCGCGGTGACGTCATCACCGCGACCGGCGAGACGCCAGAGGCGGTGCGGACGG
This sequence comes from Haloferacaceae archaeon, assembly GCA_028274865.1. Taxonomy (GTDB): domain Archaea; phylum Halobacteriota; class Halobacteria; order Halobacteriales; family Haloferacaceae; genus A07HB70. Next base: position 6,500 of record JAQCMY010000182.1, read on the forward strand.
GCTTGCGCCGGACCACCTCGCGCACCTCGTCGCGGGCCTCGGCGGGCGCCGCGCGCAGCACCTCGGAGTTCTTCGGCACGCGCGGCGAGGAGAACTCGCCACAGGCGTCGAGCTTCGCCGCCTCCAGCGAGTCGCGGTCGACCTCGCCGGAGAGGATCCCCTCGACCAGGCGGTCACAGACCCGCTCGACGACGTCGCGTCCGTCCTCGGTCGTCCCGCTCACGCCTTGTCGTCCGGGCGGCGGACTGTTAGGCGGTTCGGTCAGCTCCCGTCGCTCGCCGCCGCGCGGCCCTCCTCGAGCCGCGAGCGACCAGCGGCAGTATCAGAGAGACGAGGAGAGGAGAGCCACCCGATAGGCTCGGGCTGACGCTCGACGGCGAGGCGGCGAGTCCGGGGGTACGACCGGTTCGCTACGCGTCGACGGCGACGGCCTGTTCGACGACGGCGCTGGTGACGGCCTCCGCGACGCGCTCTCGCTCGCCGGCGAGGAAGCCGACCCGACCGCCGTGGCCGCGGGCCTCGACGCCGGCGTCCGGCACCGCCTCGCGGGCGGCACGGGCGGCGGCGCGAACGTCGACGTCGGCGGTCGACCGGACGTGGAGTTCGTCGCGCTCGAGACCGAGCGTCAGCACCGCGCCCGCCTGTTCCGACCGGTTCCGGCGGTGGAGCTCGTCGACGAGCAGCGGCGTCGGCGGGAAGTCGTAGCGGTGGGCGTACGCCTCGGCGTCGAGGACGGCGACGCTCACGCCGTTCTGGTCGTGGCGCTCGACGTTCGCCTCCGCCGACTCCACCTCGGCGCGGAGCTTCTCGCGGAACTGCTCGCTGACGTGTTCGGCGAGCTCGCCGCCGACCCGGTCGTCGGACTCCGGGCGGGTCGTCGCGGGCGCGGCGACGTCGTCGAACAGCAGGTCGCCGACGAGTTCGCGCTTGTCCTCGTAGGACTGGTAGTGTGCCTCCAGCGCGACCGCCTCGCGGCGGCGCCGGCAGTCGTCCTCGTCGTGGCCGTGCTCCGCCGCGAGCGAGACGTACGCCTCCGGCGGGGCCGTCCAGTAGCTCGTCGCCGGAAGGTGTGCGAGCGACGCCCGCAGCTCGTCGTCGTCGGTGACGGCGGCAGCGAGGTCAGCGGCGAGCGCGCCGGTCGTGAGGTCGGTCTGCTCGGCGGGCGCGAGCGTCGTCTCGGCCTCGTCGGCGACGGGGTCGTCGACGGGCGTCGCGTCGAGAACGAGGCGCTCGGCGTCGTAGATGCCGAGGAGTTCGAGCCCGTCGAGCGAGTCGGCCTCCGAGCCGACACCGGCGAGGACGACGAGTGGCAGTGCCTCGTCGTGCCGGTCGCGGTCGGTCAGCATCTGGCTCGCGTCTGCCGTCGCCGGGTCCATCCCGTAGACGGGGTCGTCGAGCGGCCGCCGGTCGAAGTAGTGGTACTCGGCGTCGCTCGCGTCGTGCTCGCGCCGGACGAGCGGCAGGACGGCGCGCTCGAGCGCCGCGCCGGCGACGTGGCCGTCCGCCGTCGCGGCGTGACGCACCACGACCGGGCGGCCCTCGAGAACCGCGCGACGAACCGCCGTCGCGGCCTCGCGCACGTCGGCCGAGAGCGCGACCGCTGGCGGGTGGTCCGCGAGCGGTTCGGCGGCGTCGGGCCGAGCGCGGCTCTCGAGGGCCGCCGACCGGCGCTCGGCGACGGCACCGGCCTCGTCGCCCGACAGCACCGCGAGGTCTTCGGTCTCGACCTGGAGTTCGCCGCGGCGGCGCTCCACCTCGCCGTCGAGGCGTACGGCGTCGCCCGTCTCCACCTCGGGGTAGGCGCGGACGCCGGCTTCGACGAACGCCGCCGCGTCGACGGTGCCCGTCTCGTCCTCCAGGCCGAACACCGTCGGACCGCTGGTCTGGCGGACGCGGGTGACCTCCGTCTCGAGGCGCACCTCGTCGCCGACCCGGTCATCGAGCGAGGCGACGGTGACACGCTCCGGCGCGTCGTCGGCCTCCGCTGCCGCCCCGACCGGGTCGTCTGCGTCGCTCTCCGCCGTCGCCGCGTCGTCCGGGTCGTCAGTCTCGTCCGCGCCGTCCGCTTCGCTCGCCTCGTTCGCCTCGTTTGCCTCGTTTGCCTCGTTCGCCTCGTTCGCCTCGTCCGCGTCGGTCGTGGTTCGCGACGATGTGCTTGATCGTTCGTCTTCACCTCGGGTCGGCGTGTGCCGGACCGGACCGTCGTCGTCGCCGCCGTCGTCGTCGATATCGTCGCCGTCGTCCTCGCCGCCCGGGTCGTGGACCTTCGCGCCGCGGAACTCCCGCTCGCTCTGGCGGATCGACCACGCGAGGTCGACGTTGCCGTTGTCGCGGACGTTTTTCACCTGGACGAAGACGGTGTCGCCCGGGTCCCAGTCGAGGCTCTCCAGCCGCTGGTCGAGCTCCGAGCGGTGCAGGAGCCCGGTCACCTGCGGGCAGAGGTCGACGAACACGCCGAAGTCGGCGAACCCGTCGACGGTGCCGCGGTAGAACCGGTCGGGAGTGAGCTGTTCGGGACGAGAGCCACGAAAGTCGAACCAGACGTCCTCTTCGTGTGTGATCCAATCCATTACCGGCAGAAGTGGTTCACGGCACAAACGATTGTCGGAACGTCGGCGTCAGCCCGCGCCCAGAAGCGCCGAGACGGCAGCCGAGCCGCCGAAGCCGGCGCCGAAGACGAGCGTCGCCGGCACGGCGCCGAGGAGCGCCGCCCGCGACACCGACGTGTCGTGGACCTCCGAGAGCCCGACGGCCAGCAGCGCGGCGCCGTACAGCGCGCAGGCCGCCCGGACCGCCGGCGACGGCAGGCCCGCGAGCGCACACGGCGCCGTCGCGTAGGCGACGACCTGGACAGTCTCGCTCACGCCGCCACGGTCCGGCGCCGCGAACATCAGCAACACCGTCTGGAGCGCGGAGACGAGGTGGAGCGCGGCGGGCGCGACGACGACGACGACGGCGAGGACGACGAGCGCGTCCGGGACCGTCCGTGTGAACCGCTCGCCGCCCGGCGTCGTCGTGACGAGCCGGACCGGTCCCGGCTCGAGGGCGGCGCGGACCGTCGTGTACAGCGCCGCGACGAGGACGCCGAACACCAGCCCCGGCGCCTGGTCGCCCGGCGCGACGCCGTTTCGGAAGAACCGTCGCGGGCTCGTCAGCACCTCGGCCCACGCGCGGGCGATGCCACGCGGTCCGCGGTCGCGGCCGCCCTCCGGACGCTCGACCCACGTCGTCACGGACGCCCGTGGGCCGGGCGTCGTAATCGGCCTGTCGGTTCACCGGCCCCGGCGTGGCCGTCGACGGACCGGGTCGGCACGCGGTCGCGACAGACCGTATCAGTCGCCCGCGCCGCGGTTCTCGCAGGCCTCGGGCGTGCGCGGGTCCGGCTCGATCCGGGCGTACTCGACCGCCCGTACGCCGAGTGTCCGCACCCGGTCGCCGAGCTGGTCGTCGGTGAACGCGCCGTCCGCGAACGCGTTCGATGCCACCGGAACCGCCGCCTGGTGGGGCAACACCCAGGCGTTCAGCGCGCGACAGACCGAGCGCAGGTGGTCGAGCGCCGTCACGGGGAACGACCCGCCGGCGACGGCGAGCAGCCCGACTGTCGTCGCCTCGAACTCGTCGAACCCGCAGTAGTCGAGGGCGTTTTTCACCACGCCCGAGTACGAGCCGTGGTAGACCGGCGTCCCGATCAGCACCGAGTCCGCCGCCCGAACGCGCGCGGCGAACCGTTCGCCGTCGCCCGCGTCCCCGGCGTCGGGGTCCAGCGGCGGCAGGTCGAACTCCCGCAGGTCGAGCAGTTCGGTCGTCGCGCCGCGCTCCTCTGCCGCCCGGAGTGCGTGGCGCAGGCTCGTCCGGGTGTGCGACTCGTCACGGAGGCTCCCCGCGACCGCGACGACGTGGACGTCGTCCATGCCCCCGTGTGGTACGGACAGGGCAAATGCCCGGTGGTCACGCCCGGAGTCGCGCGACCGTCTCGCCGTCCTCGACGGCCACCTCGACCAGCCCGTCGTCCGCCAGGTCCGAGAGCAGTCCCCGGAGCCACTCGCGCCCGTGGTCGCCCTCCGGCGCGTAGTCGACGCGGATCTTCGGACCGAGGTCGTCGAGCGCCAGCGCGTCGTGCTCGCCGAGCGCCCGGACGACACGGCCCCGGAACTGCCGCCGGCTCCCCTCGAACGTCGGCTGTGTCGGCACGTCCGGCGCGGTGAAGTCACCGGTCTCGTAGGCGTGACACCACTCGCGCCACGGACAGCCCGCCTCGTCACACCGTGGCGTCTTCCGACACGCGACCCCGCCGAGTTCCATTATCGCGTTGTTCCAGGTCCGGCTCTCGCCCGCCGGCAGCAGCGCGTTCGCGAGCGCCTCGTACGGCGGGTCGTCGGCCTCACGAACCGCCGGGAAGACCCGGTAGAGCACCCGCTCGACGTTCGTGTCCACCACCGCGTCGCCGGCGTCGAACGCGAAGCTCGCGACGGCGTTCGCGGTGTACGGGCCGACGCCCATCAGCGCCTGGAGCTCGTCTGGCGCCTCGGGAAACGCACCGTCGAACTCCTCGACGACCTGTCCGGCGGCCTCGTGGAGGTAGCGCGCGCGGCTGTTGTAGCCGAGGCGCTGGTCGGTCCAGAAGGCGACGACCGCGCTCCGGTCGGCGGCTGCGAGGGCCTCGACGGTCGGCCACGTCTCGACGAACGCCTCGTAGGCGTCGACGACCCGGGAGAGCTGGGTCTGCTGGCTCATCACCTCGCTCACCAGCACCCGGTACGGGTCGGCTGTCTCGCGCCACGGAAACGAGCGGTGGTCGGTCTCGTACCACGCGACGAGCGCCTCGCGGACGGCCTCGCGGTCGAGGTCCTCGGGGAGCGCGTCCGGGTCCGGGTCCGGGTCCAGGTCGTCGGAGTCGCCCACAGCCGGATCGAGCGGCGCGTACCGCTAAGCCGTGACGGTCCGGCGCGGAGCACAACCGGTTTCGGAGCGCGGTCCGAGAGACGGGCGTGACACTCGACGACCTGAACGACGCGCTCGCCGACCACGCAGGAGAGCTCGACGACGAACTGACAGTTGGTCTCGACCGCGAGACCCGACAGGAGCTGGCCTTCCTCCTGGCGGCGTTCGACGGCGACGCCGGAGAGCTCGTTCGCCGCGGGGTCCACACGCTCTTTCGCTCCGCCGTCGACACCGGCGACCTCGACTTCCACCTCCGGGGCGCGTACGACGTGACCTACGACGAATATCTAATGGGCGCGACAAGAGATACTTACGACGAACAACGGGACACGCGGCCACCGGACCCGAACGACGGCAACCGCTATCATCGGTGACCGGCCACCGCGACGGTCGCGCCGGGGGGTGGGGACGGGCGCGACCGCGGTGACACGAACCATGACTGACGCCCGACAGAGCCGCGCGACGCGCTTCAGACGGTGCCAACGCCCTGTCGCACGTCCCGGCGACTCCGGTCGAGACTACAGCACAGAGAATCATAATGCTCCGTATGTACCAGATTTCGTATGGTGCATAATGTAATGACATAAGCGAGATAGAGCCAAATATGTCATATTACTCTATAAACTAACAAGATGTCACTCGCCCGATGTGGTCGTATGTCACACGACCCCGATTCGTGCACCGTCCCGCAATGTCTCAAGTGCGAGGAAGCGTGGACCACCGTCAGCGTCGTCACCAGAGACGACACCCCCGACACCGACACGGACACCGACCCTCACCCCGACGACGACCGCGACCGGGCGTTCGGTGGGCGACTCGTGAAGGTGGACGACCCACGCAAGGTCGATCCCTCCGACGCGGAGCCACTCCCGACTGGCGGACGGCTCTCGTCCGCGCAAGTCGAGGAACTCAACGACGTATTCGAGCAAGTGGCCGACGCCACCGCACCCGACTCTGACGTGCTCGAACAGATCGGGCGCGACATCCAGCGTCGACGCGGGCCCTCGAAGGTGGACCTCACCGAGCGGGACATCGTGGAGTCGCGCATGAATACCCACGAGCTGTTGCTCGATGCCCTCAGCGACCTCGCCGCTGAGGGTGCCCCGGGCACCCGCGCGACCCGCCGCGAGGCCGCCGACGACGATGCCGACGGGGACGGACGGCACACACTCCGCAAGAACGACCTCGCGCGCGCAATCGCCGACCTGCTCGATGCGCGGCCCGGACAAGTCCACGACCGCTTCGATCAACTCCGCGACGATGCCGATGACACCGACACGGACGATATGGATGACCTCGCCGAAGCCGTCGCGGACATGATCGGCGTGTCCGTCGCCGACGTGCGCGACGCACTCGCCGACCTCAATGGCGACACCGACACCGACGACGGGACCGCCGAACGGTCAAAATCGACCGTCAGTAAATCGATGGAATGGTCACACGTCGGGAGCGACGACGCGGGCCGGGCCGCCCTCGTCCTCACCAACGGCGACACCGTGCCGCTGGATGCACTCGCGGCGCGCTAAGCGGAGGGTAGACAGGTGCTTCATCACCGCCGCAACCGCCCTCATCCGCCGCGAGCGGCTGTGAGCCGCCTTTCGCGCGCGCCCGCACCGGGGGCCGACTGATGGGGCCCGATGACCCCCTCGCCGGCAGCGACGACGACAGCGCCGCCCTCACGGACCGCGAGCGCGCCATCGAGGAGCTTCGGGCCGTCCGCGACCAAGCCCGATACAAGGTGTTCGGCGACGGGCGCATCCGCGACACCGACAAGGAGGACATCCGCATCAAATATCTCCGGCTCATGGTCCAGAGTGCCAACGCGGAGCGCCGGCTCATCAACGACCGCGAGCTTGACGACCTCGCCGCCGAGATCGCCGATCTCCGCGAGCGGCTCGACGGACACCCCGGCGACAGCACCGCGAGCGACGACCTCCTCGCCGATGGAGGGCGCGAGTGATATCAGGACCGCCAAGCCGCCGCACTATCGAGGGTCGACTCGCCACCCTCCGCCAGCGCGCCCGTGAACACGGCGCACTCGGCGACTCGATGGGGCGCATTGAGGTGTGGAAAGCGACCGCCAGCGACGACGACGGTGCCCCCGAGCGCGTCGGCGACACACCCGCGATCACGATCACACTCGGCGAGGGCGCGGATGACTGACGACCCGGACACCGCCGCCGGGCCGAGCACCTGTGAGTGCGGGCGCATCTGGCCGGTGTTTCTCCTCGCCACCGCTTCGGTGCCGGGGTGTCCGGGGTGTGAGCCTGCGCGCTGGCAGACGCTCCCGACGACTGCACAGCGCGGGCGGAGCGATGCCGCTACTGGCGACGATGCCGAGCCTGATGCGGCCCCTGCCAGCACGCCAGAGTAACTCCCCGTCGGTATATACTGGCCTTGTTGAAGCCCTCAGCCGGTGAGAAGTCTCATGCACCGTGCTGAATCCAGAAATGTGCCTTGCGTGCTACTTTTTGATATCAGTCATTGTCGTCAATCTGTTTTATCG
>JAQCMY010000185.1 GCA_028274865.1 Haloferacaceae archaeon
GCGCAGGTGCTGATCTTCTCGATGCGGGCGCCGCTCGACGACGGGATTCCGTACGCGATGAAGCCGTTCGACACGTCCGGCGCACTGACCGACGCCGGCCTCGCGAGCGACGACGCGATCAACGGACGCGAGACCGAGAGTTCACGGGACGTCGACAGCTTCCTCGCCCAGACGACGCTCCCGTTCAACGACTTCGGGCCGCTGTACATCGAGAAGAAGGCCGTCGAGGCGAGCGAGCACGGCCAGAAGGCCGCGTGGTACCACAAGTGGAACGTCCACCGGCGGCTCCGCCCGGAGGAGTACGGCGGACGAATCGAAGCGACGCTCGGGAACGACCTCGAGGCGGCGGTCGAGTATCCGATCCCGGACAGCCTCCGGAGCTCCGAGGCGCTAGAGGAGACGGTCAGGCGGTACGACTCACACCTGCTCCCGCAGGCGTACGCGGAAGGGTCACCCACCCACCCCTCATACCCCGCCGGTCACTCCGTCGTCGCCGGCGCCGGCGTGACCGTGCTGAAGGCGTTTTTCGACGGCGACTACGTCTTCGCCGCCGACGAGAAGGTGGTGCCGAACGAGGACGGGACCGGGCTACTGACCGCCGACGAGCTGAGCGACGCGAGCGGCACCGGGTTCGACGTGGAGCCGGGGGTCTTCGACGAGCTGACCGTCCGCGGCGAGCTGAACAAGCTCGCCGCGAACATGGCGCTCGGGCGGAACCGCGCTGGCATCCACTACCGGACCGACGGGATCGAGGGGCTCCGACTCGGCGAGGCGGCGGCGCTCGCGTTCCTGGCGGACCAGCTGAGCCTGCCGAACGTCGACGGCGTTACGCTGTCGCTGGAGACGTTCGACGGCGAGTCCGTGACCGTCGAGCCGACGGCCTGACCGCTCGAGCCGGCGGTCGACTGCCTCGTGCGCTAGGTCAACACGACCGGCGTCGGCGTAAAACAGAGTGCGCCGAGGACGAACGTCGCGACGGCGACGAGTGTCCGGCCCGATCCGACGGCGGCGTCGTCTGTCGGTCCGGGGCCGCGCAGGCGGGCGAACACGACGGCGAGGACGGCCCAGACGAGCCACAGGCCGGCGCTCCGGCCGTCCTCGAAGAGGAACAGGTAGCCCGCGAGTCCCGCCAGCACGACGGGGACGAGCCACTGGACCTGTTCGGTTCGCTCGCCGGCGACGGCCCGGAGGACGTGTGCACCGTCGAGCTGTCCGACCGGCAGGAGGTTGAGGAAGGTGACGAACGCACCGACCCAGCCCGCGACGACGACCGGGTTGACCCGCGTGCCGGCGGGGTAGGTGAGCGGCTCGCCGAGGAGCGCGGCGACGCCGCGCACGAGCGGCGGGTAGCCGAGTTCGACGCTCGGGCCCGCGCCGCTCGCGACGGCCACCGGCGGGAGCGAGACGCCGACGGCGGTGACGACGACGGTGGCGGCCAGTCCCGCCAGCGGTCCGGCGACGCCGAAGTCGAACAGCGCCCGGCGGCTGGGAACCCGTTCACGCACCCGGATGACCGCGCCGAGTGTTCCGATCAGGTTCGGGAGCGGGATGAAGTACGGGAGGCTCGCGTCGACGTCGTGGTACCGCCCGAGCGTGTAGTGACCGAGTTCGTGGACCGCCAGCACGGACAGAACGCCGACGGCGAACGGCCACGCCTCGAGCAGCCGTGTCGGCGCAGCCAGCGGGTCGACGCCGTACCAGCGCGCGCCCGCGAACAGCGTCGTTACCGCGGTGGCGACGAAGAGCGCGACGTTCGTCCACGGCACCCCGTCGACGCCGGGCGAGCGTTCCTGGGCTACGAGGACGTACTCGCCCGTCTCGCGGGTGAGCGAGACGCGGTACCCCCGGCTGCGGAACAGCGGCGAGAGGCCGTCGAGCACCGTCTCGCGGTCCGCCAGCGGCTCGCCGTAGTACCGGATCTCGCCGCCGTCGGTCCGCACGTCGTAGACGTAGAACTGCTCGGCCAGCGACTCCGGCTCCGGGTGTTCGTCCGGGGCGCGAGACACGACGAACGTTTGGAGTCAGCGGTGAAAACGCCTCGGCTCTACCGCGACGCGCCGTCTGCCTCGCGGACCTCGACCTCGACCTCGACTTCGATGCCGACCCCAGGGTCGGCGTCGGCGTCTCGCGGCGCCGTCGTCTGGTCGCGTCCCCCGTCGGGGACCAGTCGACCGACCGTCTCGCCGACGGCGTTCCCGGCGAGGTAGCCGGCAGCGGCGCCGAACCCGGCGCCGAGGCCCGTCGACAGCGGGCCGCCACGCGAGCCGAGACGGGCACCGAGCGCCGCGCCCGTGGTCGCCGCGTCGCGGGCGGAGTCGTTCGAGTCGTCGGACGACGAACAGAGAACACAGCGGTTCACGGGCGGAAAACAGAGCCGGACGGGCCTGAGGGTTTCGCCCGGCCCCGCCGTGGAACGGGGCGAGCCGAGCCGGACCGTCGGGCCGAGGACGGCAGCCGGGCGTGTCCGGACGACACACACGACGGGGTCGTGGACGCCGCGGCGGTTCGGCTGCCGGGCGCTCACGCTGCCGCGAGCGCCGCCAGGGCGATCCGTGCCGTCCCGTCGTCGGGGTCGCGCTCCAGCGCCGTCTCGAACGCCTCGCGCGCACCCTCGGTGTCGCCCGCCTGCCACAGCGCCTCGCCGAGCCGACGGTGCGTGTCGGCGCGGTCGGGGTCGAGCGCGGCTGCCCGCTCGAACGCCTCGCGCGCCGCCTCGGCGTCGTCGAACCCGTCGAGGAGCACCGTTCCGAGGTTGTAGTGCGCGAGGGCGCTCTCCGGGTCTGCCGCGACCGCGCGCTCGTGACAGGCCCGTGCGCCCGCGGGGTCGTCGGCCCGCCACCGAAGGTTGCCGAGGCCGACGTGGGCCGGGGCGCTCTCCGGGTCGAGAGCGACGGCCCGTTCGTACCGCTCGCGGGCCGCGTCCGGGTCGTCGAACGCCTCCGCGAGCAGACGCCCGAGCCACGCGTGTGTCCGCGGGAGGTTCGGGTCGCGCTCCAGCGCCGTCTCGAACGCCTCCCGCGCGCCCTCCGGGTCGTCGGCGACGCGCCAGCGCAGGTTCGCGCTGTTCGCCCACACCCGGGCGTACGCCGTTCGCCGCTCCGGGTCGGCCTCGGCTGGTTCGTCTGCCAGCACCGCAGCCAGGCGCTCGCGGGCCTCGTCGACGTCGCCGGCCCGGAGCGCCCGGACCGCCAGCGCGTTTCGGGCGCCGGGGTGGGTCGGGTCGGCCGCGAGCGCACGCTCGAACTGCTCGTTCGCGGCGGGGCGGTCGTCGAACGCCTCGACCAAGAGGCGTCCGTAGCGGACGCGTGTCGCCGCGTCCGTCGGGTCGCGGGCCAGCGCGCGCTCGAACAGCGCCCGGCGTCGGTCCGGGTCGGCGTCGGTCACAGCCGGTCGTCACGCCCCGGTCAATAAAGTCGCCGTCAGTCGCGCGTCTGCGCCGTGCGACAGGCCACACAGAGTCGACCGCCGGCGCGCTTCGCCGCCGGAACGGTCGCGCCACAGCCGGCACACCGGAACCGGGAGCGGACGTACTCGGTGTGGGAGATCGGGCCGTCGGTCGTCTGTCGGGAATACTCGCCCATAGGCAAACGTACTGCCAAGGAAATAAATAACTTCTGTCGGAGAGAACAGAAAGATCGGAAACCGAGTTTCGATCTGTCGACTACGCGGTTCGGCAGTCGCAGTCGGCGGCGAGACGGCCTTCCGGCGTCTCGCTGACGTACCGGGCCGGGTCGACGTCCGGGATGATGTGTGGGCAGTTGTCGGCGTGGACGGCGCCGTTCGTGACGACGTATGGCATAGTGCTGACTCTGTACCCCAGCCTGATAGTTGTTTTCCCGAAAGCGGACGAACAGTCGTCGTTCGGCCCCGTCCTACCGACGTTCGGCGGGCCGATCCGTCTGATCGGTGTGTATCGGATCGTTTCGTCCGGCGCTGGTGATCGTTCGTCCGCCGCGGCGCCGAGGCTCGACGCGCCGGCGCCGGGTCGAACGTGACTGTAACCGGTCGGTCACGCGAGCCGAGGTCGGGTCGGGCCACGAGCGGACCCGGCCGAACGGGATCGCGCCCGAGCCGACAGCGAGGCGGAGCCGGCGTGTGGACTGCCCAAGAGACTATACCGCCGACACGCCTGAGTTCGGCTGTGCTCAACGCCAGAGGCCCGCTCCTGACGGTCGACCTCACGGACCGGACGTGTGAGACGAGCGACATCGACGACGTGCTGGCCTCGTTTATCGGTGGCCGGGGCGTCGCGACTCGCCTCGCGCACGACCGGATCCCGTTCGACGCCGACCCGTTCGGCCCGGAGAACCGCGTGTACCTCTCCTCGGGACCGCTCCAGACCTCGCAGACGAGTTTCACCGGCCGGATGAACGCGACGACACTCTCGCCGCTGACAGACGGGCTGGTCTCCTCAAACGCCGGCGGGTTCCTCTCGCGCAACTTCGCCGACGCCGGCTACCCCTGTGTCGAGTTCGTCGGCGCGGCGGACGAACCCGTCGCGGTCCACGTCACGGACGAGGGCTGCGAGTTCGAGACGGTGCCCGACCTCGCGGGGGCGACGGTGAGCGAGACGAGCGCGGCGATGGCGGCGCGCCACGGCCTCGACGGGCACAACCTCGCGACCGTCGGGCCGGCGGGCGAGAACCTGGTCCGGTACGCGGCGCTGATGACCTCCGACACGCGGGCGTTCGGCCGTGGCGGTATCGGCGCCGTCCTCGGGTCGAAGAACGTCAAGACCGTCTCGTTCGCGGGCGACTCGCGCCGCGAGACGCCGATCCCCGACCCGGACGTCGCGAGCGCGATCCACCGCGACGCCGCCGTCGAGGACCACGTCATGAAGCGACAGGGGACCACGAGCGGCGTCGAGCTCTACAACGACGTGTTCTCGCTTCCAACCCGCTACTTCGAGCGGACCGACTTCGACGAGGGCGTCGACGGCATCGACGGCAGCGCCGTCGAGGAGAAGAAGTACAAGAAGGGGACCTGCTCGCAGTGCGCGTTCGCCTGCAAGCTCCCGACGAAGGACGACGAGACCGGGCTGGAGACGGAGGGGCCGGAGTACGAGACGGTGTTCGCGTTCGGAAGCACGCTCGAGATCGGCGACGTCGTCGACGTGATGAAGTCGAACGAGCTGTGTGACGAGCTCGGTCTCGACACGATCAGCACGGGCGTCACCGTCGGGGCGTATCTCAAGGCCGAAGACCGGTTCGGCGACGCCGACCTCGTCCACGACCTCGTCGAGCAGATCGCCCGCCGGGAGGGGGTCGGCGACGTCCTCGCGGAGGGGGTCGACCGGGTTCACGACGAGCTCGGGGTCGAGAACTGGAGCTCGAAGGGGCTGGAGTTCCCCGGCCACGACGGGCGTGTACTCCACGGGCGCGCGCTCGGCTACGCGACGGCCAACCGCGGTGCCGACCACATGTACTCGAAGATCCACAACCTCGAGTACGACGGCACGGTCCCCCACGAGGGGCTCGACGGGAAGCCCGAACTCGTCGCGAGGCTGGAGAACATCAAGGCGGTCAACGACTCCGCGATCCTCTGTAAGTTCTCGAAGGCCCACGTCGGCGACGACCGGCGCGCGCGGCTGCTCGGCGCCGACCACGAAGAGCTGATGACGGCTGGTGCCCGGACGGTCGAACTGGAGCGCCACTTCAACAACAGGCGCGGGTTCGACCGGAGCGACGACACCCTGCCCTACGAGATCGAGGGGATGGACTCGGCGCTGGACGACTACTACGAGCTCCGGGGCTGGACCGCCGAGGGCGTCGTCCCGGAGGCGCCGGCTGACTGAGCGCCCGGCTGTCGAAACCGGCTTACTGGTCGCCGCCGTTCTGACGCCCGTGCCCGACGACCAGCCGGCCATCTCGAACCCCGTCACCGGCGTCTCGATCCGGGACGCCCCCGGTGAGGGTGCCGCGGAGATCCGCCTCGCGCCGGGCGCACAGGGCCCCGCCGAACACGTCCACCGCACGACCGAGGAGCGGTTCGAAGTACTCGCCGGTCGGGTCGCGTTCCGCGTCGACGGTCGGGAGCGGACGCTCGGCGCCGGGACCGGGCTGCGCGTCTCGCCCGGCACGCCTCACGCGTTCCGGAACCCGGGCGACGA
>JAQCMY010000187.1 GCA_028274865.1 Haloferacaceae archaeon
CTCCGGCAGATGCCGCAGGTCGCGACGTCCACCACGACGCCGTGTTCGGCGGCTGTCGGGCGTTCGACGTCCGTGATGTCGAGCGGTTCGCCGTACTCCCGCAGGACTGCTGCGCGCACGTGTTACCACACCGCGAACAGCAGTATAAGCGGTCGGGTGGCACGGACCGCGCACGCTCCTCTGTCTCTCACCGACAGCCGACCGAAGCCGGTCGGCGCAGCGACCGCTCGGCCCGACGGCGGTTCACGCGTCCGGACGCCAGTGGCTCTCGCCGGGGGGCCCGAGGCGCCGTCGGCCGTGGCGGTCGACTCCTCCGGCGAACGGCTCGTACGGAGGTGCCCGGACCGGCCACGAGCCGACCGACTACGGGTCGACGCTGTCGGGCACGATCGTCACCGGGACTGCCGCCTCCTCGGCGACGGTGAAGTCGGTGTGGCCCTCGCGGACCGCCGTCATCCGGTCCTTCGAGTTGTGGCCGATCACGATGTGGTCGATCTCGACGTCCTCGGTGAGCTCGAGCAGCTGCTTGCCGACCGCCGTCCCCGGGCGGAGTCCACTCCGGTCCATGTGCTGGAGGTCGACTTCCGCGTCGATCTCCGCGTCCGAGAGCGACGCCCGGACGTCGTCGCGGAATCGACGTTCGCTGTCGGACGCGTCCCTGTTCTCCGTCATGTGGGTCACGGACAGGCGCTGGTCCAGACCGGCAGCCAGCTGCTCTGCAACGGAGAGAACCGTCTCGAAGTTGTCGTCGTCGCTGACCGCGGCGAGGACACTCATACCGGTCGTTAGGGTCAGTAGCAGTAGTAGTTAACGCCACACAGGTCGCCCCCGCTCCGTCGTGGGACAGCTTCTTTCGAGTGGGTGTCGAGCGGTTCGTAGAGTCAGAGCTTCGGCGCAGAGAGCGGACCGACGCTCGCGTCCCGGAACGCGGTGGCGACCCCTCGCTGTCGGCGGTGCGCTCCCGGCACGGACCGATCCTGTCCCAACTGATTAGTTCGACAGCGAAGATACAGCCGGTATGTCTGAGAGTCAGCCGAGTCGTGGATCGGAGAAACAGCCGGTGCTGTCGGCGGTGCTCTCGTTCGTCCTCGTCGGCGCCGGTCAGGTCTACAACGGGCAGGTGATTCGCGGGGTAGCGTGGTTCGGCACCACGGTCCTCTCCGGGCTCCTGATCGGAGTCGTCGCGGTGTTGACGCTCGGGATCGGCGCGATTCTGCTACCGCTCCTCTTCGTGTTTCCGCTCGCGGCAGCCGTCGACGCCTACCTGCAGGCACAGAAGATCAACGCCGGCGAGGTCGTTCCCTGAGTCGAGAGTCGTAGCCGCCTCGGCTGCCGTCGTTTCGCTCGGTCGTCACCGCTACGCTCGGTTGGCTCCCTCGGCGGGGGACCGCGACGACAGTCGACGTCTCGAGCACGGTCGTCTGTGTCTCCCGCGTCCTGTCCCGCGTCTGCCCCGGGTCGCCCGTCTTCGGCGAGTCCGCACCCACTCCGCAGAGCGGAGCGGCGAGAGCGAGGCCACACGGTCCGGGACGGTCAGGGCGTCACTCATACCGCCGTTTGAGCGTACGACACGGATATACTGCCGTGGGGCCACCCGAGAGACACAGATGGAGAACCCGCGACGGTGGCGACTGCTCACCCCCTTCGACGGCCACGACGGGGGGGCTCACCTCTACACGGCACAGGCGGCCCAGCCCGACTCCGCAGCCGAGACGGCCGGGGACACGGCGCTGCGTCCCGACCAGCAGCGCGTGTTCGACCGCGCGAGAGCGACAGACAAGCGCGGAGTCGAGATCGCGTCGGCGCTGAACAGATAGGTCCGGGTCGGCGTCGGCGTCGGACGTACCGCGCGGCTGTCGCCTCCCGACCGACTCCGGCGACGCCTGCGAGCGGCAGTGCCGACCGGCACCCTCCAGTGAGTGTGTCCGTCTCTCGGCTCCGCGTACCGCCTGTCGGCCCGGACGCTTCGGCGACGGTTCGGCCAGGTCCCGCCGGGG
>JAQCMY010000189.1 GCA_028274865.1 Haloferacaceae archaeon
CGGCCCCGCTACACCCCGTATTCGGGACGCTCGACCCCTCGAGACGCCCGAAGTCGGACGCACGTCTGACGTAAGTTGAAGTATCGGCGACTCCCCGCACAGGACGACCCTTCGAGAGGGTGTGGGAGGAACGGATGGGACTCATCACAGAGATCAGGGACAGCATCTCTCGCGTCACGAGCCGCCTGTTCGCCGGCCCGGAGCCGAAGCGTATCGGTATCTACGGGCCGCCGAACGCGGGGAAGACGACGCTCGCGAACCGCATCGCCCGCGACTGGACGGGCGACGCCGTTGGCCCCGAGAGCCACGTCCCACACGAGACGAGGCGCGCGCGCCGCAAGGAGAACGTCGAGATCGAACGGGACGGCCGGACGGTCACGATCGACATCGTCGACACGCCGGGGGTGACGACGAAGGTCGACTACGAGGAGTTCCTCGACCACGACATGAACGAGGACGACGCGATCCGCCGGTCCCGCGAGGCGACGGAGGGCGTCGCCGAGGCCATGCACTGGCTCCGGGAGGACGTCGACGGCGTGGTCTACGTCCTCGACGCGACGAAGGACCCGATATCCCAGGTCAACACGATGCTGATCGGGATCATCGAGAGCCAGGACCTCCCGGCGCTCATCTTCGCGAACAAGACCGACCTCGATGCGGCGAACGTAAAGCGGATCGCCGACGCCTACCCGCAACACGAGGTCGTGCCCCTGTCGGCGCTCGAGGGCGACAACATGGACACGGTCTACGACAACATCGCGGAGGAGTTCGGCTGATGCCCGAGATGACCGACCCGAACGGCCGGGACGACGGCGTCCAGATCGACCTGGTGAGCGCCGCCCGGATGGAGGGGCTGGCCAGCATGGAGAAGGTCCGCCTCATCCTCGACGGCGTCCGGGACGGCAAGATCGTCATCCTCGAACAGGGACTCAGTCCCGACGAGGAGTCGAAGCTGATCGAGGTGACGATGAGCGAGATCAACCCCGACGACTTCAGCGGGATCGAGATCGAGACCTACCCCTCTACCTCCGCGGGCAAGGGTGGACTGCTGGGCCGGCTGATGGGGGGCGACGACGACAGCAAGCTGACCGTGATCGGGCCGGCGAACCAGATCGAGACGCTGCACAAGGACGAGGACCTGATCAGCGCCATCGTCTCGCGCCGGTAGCCCCAGATGCCCCACGAGTGTACGGCCTGTGGCCGGACGTTCCCCGACGGCTCGAAGGAGATGCTCTCCGGCTGTCCCGACTGCGGCGGGACGAAGTTCCAGTTCCAGCCGCGGGCGGGCAGGACCGAACAGAGCGGCGACACCCACCGGCCCGACCCGTCCTCCGAGGAGGGCGACGACGACGTGACCGTCACCGGGCGGACGTGGCCGACCCACGGCGACGAGCCGAGCGACGAGCGCCGCGTCCGGGGGACGGTCGGCTCCCGCGCACGGACGCGGGACACGACCGCGGACGGCGAGCCCGGCGACGGCCCGTCGACCGCCGCCGGCGACGACATCGTCGTGGCCGACGAGGAGCCGCTGCCCGACCGGGAGGACACCGCGCAGGCCGACGCCCGCTCGGGGGTCGCCGCTCCGGACGAGGTGCCCGCGGAGCCACACCCCGCCGACAGCCGGGCGGCGGGTTCGACCGACGACGACCCCGAGGCGTCACCCGACCTCTCGGCGCTCCGGCAGGAGCTGAACGACCAGTTCGAGAGTATCCGCATCGTCTCTCCCGGCCAGTACGAGCTGAACCTGATGGAGCTGTACGAGCGCGAGGAGCACATCATCTCCCTGCGCGAGGACGGCCGGTACGTGATCGAGGTGCCCGAGTCGTGGCGTGACGGCGAGTAGGCAGACCGACCCCGGATCGGTACGACCCCACGTGCCCGAAGCGGTGCTCTTTGCGTCCGAACAGCACGCAGACCGCGCGGAGATGGAGATCGCGACCTATCTCCGGCAGGGGATCGAGTGGCCGGAGGACGGCGAGGGCGGTGGCGACCCGACTATCGACTGACTGCCGCGCAGTTCTGGACGATTTAAGCCCGGGGGCTCCCGAGCGGGGGCTGTGACTACCGCGACGAAGGTCGTGATGGGGACGATCGGGGTTTCGGCGGCGGCAGCCGCCGGGCTCATACTCCTGACGCTCCTCGGCTGATCCGTGTTCGAGGAGCGCTCCCTGCCAGACGACCTACGAACTGTTCGCGAGCGCCACGCTCCGGGGGCGCTCGTCCTCGACGTCGAGCGCGACTTCGAGACCCTGCCGCCCGCCGTCGCGGAGGACCTCGGTCTCCTCGTCGACGAGTTCGACCCCGTCACCTACCCCGCCGAGTGGCTCCCGGACGACGTCCCCTCCGTCCTCTCTCGGCTCGCCGGCGGGACGCTCACCGTCGGCGCCCCGGGCGACGGCACGGTCGTCACCACCCGACAGACCGACCCGCCGGTCGTCCTGGTGAAGGGCCGCGCCACGGGCACCCCGGACGACTTTCTCGACCACCTCGTCGCGGACGCGCTCCTCCGTCTCGGAGCCGACGCGCCGGAGCACGCGCTTGGCTTTCTCGGCGCGGACTACCGCACGCTCGACACGGCGGTTCGCGAGACGGGCGACGGCTCGTCTGCCGACACCTACCAGACCGCGGTCGCGCTGTTCGACGCGTGGCTCGGCCTCCACACCCGCCCGACGGTCGCCGGCTGGGACGGGGAGTTTCCCCGCCTCCACGCCGCGTGGGTCGACGCCGGCGAGCGGCTGACGGACCGGCTCGCGGACCTGCCTGGTCTCGTCGCCCGCGGCGAGATGACGTTCCCGGCGGCGACGGAGTACGCCTGTGGCGCGGTTCGACACGGGCTGGACCTGCCGGCGCCGTTCTCGGCGCTCGACACGGCGGCGTACCGCGACCACGGGTCGACCTTCGCGGTGGAGTGGGCCGAGCGGACGTTCGCCTCGCTCTGAGAGCATCGACCCCTCCGTTTCGGGTCGAACCCTCGACAGACCCGTTCAGATCCTCGAATTCGACCGGTTAGCTCGACCCGTACTCGACCGTGCCGTCCGTGTCGAGGTCGACGACGCCGTCGAACAGCCGTCGGAACCGGCCGATCGCCGCCTCGTCGTGGACCTCCTTCGAGAGGTGGAACAGTCCGACGGCGTCGTGTTCCTCCAGGAGCGCGAGCATCTGCTCGGCGGCGTCGTAGGTGCGGTCTATGTCGGCGTAGTACGCCATCTCGGTCAGCGAGTCGACGCTCAGGCGGCGCTTGCCCTCGGTGCGTTCCAGGAAGGCGCCCACCTTCTCGACGATCGTCCCGAGGTCGTCGGGCGCGGCGACGTAGTGGAGGTGGTCGGAGCCCCGGCGGGAGTATCCCCGCTCGACGGAGATGGTGTCGAGCACCTCGGCGCGGGACTCGTCGACGGCGTAGTGTTCGAGCTTCTGCTCCACCTCGCGGGCGGTGGTGCGGGTAGAGACGACGAGGAAACGGTCGGTGTCGGTCTTGAAG
This sequence comes from Haloferacaceae archaeon, assembly GCA_028274865.1. Taxonomy (GTDB): domain Archaea; phylum Halobacteriota; class Halobacteria; order Halobacteriales; family Haloferacaceae; genus A07HB70. The sequence continues at coordinate 3,479 of JAQCMY010000189.1, forward strand.
AAGTCGGTGTCGATCCGGTCTGTCTCTCCGATACTCGGGTGGAGGAGCAGGAGCCCGGTCCCGCCCGGTATCGCCTCCGGCGCGTCTGCGACCGCGAGCGCGTACTCCATAGCCTCTCGACCCGCGCCCCGAACATAAACGTTCAGCAGTTTTCGAGGCGGAGCCTCCGGCCTCAAGGAGCGAGGGGTTCCGACGCTCAGTCGGAAGCACGACGCGAGTAGGCCGGAGAGGAAGCCGACACGATCTTTCGTAACTACTATATTGTACCATATCTTACTACCAATCAGTGCTGTGCGTCCACAAGTGGCGCGTAGTACGGGCCGCAGTAGCCCGGCCCTGACTGGTGGGTTCGCCGACCCCGAAGGGCGTCCGATAGGCGGGGCGCACAAGACGTCCCGTCGCGCCAACTGACGGCGAGAACCACATCAAAGCCCCACCCTCAACGAGCGAGGCCGTAAGGCCGAGCGAAGTAGGGTGGGGTCGGTTACAACAGGCTGTCGGCCGTGGCGGCGCCGATGACGCTGAAGATGGCGCCGACGCTCACCGCCCGGAGGGTGACGAGCAGCCGCTCGACGCCGTCGCCGTCGGGCACGAACGTCCCCGGCGCACCCAGCGACAGCGCGAGGACGGCGACGGAGAGGTAGGCGACGCCGACGAGCGAGAGGTACCGGACCGGCACGCCGCCGAGTCCGCGCTCTCGGTCCGGGTCGCGGTCGTCGGCCTTGTACAGCGTCCCGTAGCCGACGGCGAGAACGATGAGCACCGTCGCAGCCGTCTGCGGCAGCGTCATCTCCGCCGCGAGGGTCCACACCTCCTCTGTGACGACGAACGGTCCGGCGAGGAGGAACCCGCCGACGACCTGCTGGGCGGTGTCGGCGAGCGCGTACCGTCGGCTCGAACTCATACCCCCTCCTGCGCTCCGGCAGATAAACAACGCCCGGTCGACCGACCCGCTGACCGCTCCCGGGCCGTCCGCAGCGGGCTCCTCGTCGCGTCTGCCGCCGAACAGCCCGACCGGGGTCCGCGACTAGTCGCGCTCGACCGGGCCGCCGCGGGCCTCCCACTCGGTCAGGCTCCCCTCGTAGAACCCGACGTCGTCGTACCCGAGGTGCCGCAGGACGAGGTAGGTGTGGCTGATGCGCCGGGCGGTGTTACAGTAGAGCAGCACGCGCCGGTCGGCGGCGACGCCCCGCTCGGCGAGGTGGTGCTCGACGTCCTCGCGCGCCAGGAGTCCCCGCGTCTCCTCGTCGACGAGGTCACGCCAGTTCAGCTGGACCGCGCCGGGGAGGTGGCCCGCCTCGTACTCTGCCGGCTCGCGGGTGTCGAGCACCACCGCCGACCCCTCCCGAACCGCCTCGAGTACCGTCTCGTAGCCGACGAGAGGGCTCTCCGCCGCGTCGAGGGGCCGGGCCGTGTAGTCGCTCGGCTGCCTGTCGACGGTCCCGCGCTCCGTCTCGCGCTCGCGCGACCACGCGCTGTAGTCGCCGTCGAGGAGGTGGAGGCGGTCCAGCGGGTGGCCGTAGACGTAGGCGGTGACGAGAAACCGCGCCGCGAACACCCCGTGGGTGTCGTCGTACGCGACGAGGTGGTCGTCGGCTCCGACGCCCGCCGCGGAGAGCAGTGCCGCCCAGTCCTCCGGTGCCGGGAGCATCCCCGAGGCGTCCGCCGCGGCAGAGCGAAAGCGGTCGAACGGCACGCTCGCGGCGCCCGGCAGGTGTCCGATGCCGTCGTACTCCCACTCGTCGCGCACGTCGACCACCCGCACCGCCGGGTCGGCGAGGCGCGCCGCGAGCCGGCCCGCGCCGACGAAGACGTCCATACGGCCCGGTTGGGCGGCCTGCGTCGTCAGCCCTCCGGTCTCACGCCGTCCGAACTACCAGCAGTATTTTCTGCTACCTCGCCGCTGCCCGCCCGCCTGTCCCGCTCTGTCTCCGGCGCTGCGAGAGCATCCAGAAATTGTTGCCTCTTCGCCGGTGGTGTGGCCGTTCGTGCCGGGTGGTCGAGCGTTTAAGACTCTCGCGCGCGTACAGATCGACGATGTCAGAATCAGGCTACGCACACGACGTGCTCGTCTCCGCGGACTGGGTCGAGGAGCGCCTCGACGAGTTCGAGGGCGACGACCCGGCCCACCGCCTCGTCGAAGTCGACGTCGACACCGAGGCGTACGACGAGGGCCACGCCTCCGGGGCCATCGGGTTCAACTGGGAGACACAGCTCCAGGACCAGACCACCCGCGACATCCTCTCGAAGGAGGACTTCGAGGACCTGCTCGGGAGCCACGGCGTGTCCGACGACTCCACCGTGGTGCTGTACGGCGACAACTCGAACTGGTTCGCTGCCTACGCCTACTGGCAGTTCAAGTACTACGGCCACGACGACGTCCGGCTGCTCGACGGCGGCCGCGAGTACTGGGTCGAGAACGACTACCCGCTGACCGACGAGGACCCGGACTACCCGGAGGCGGAGTACGAGGCCAGCAGCCCCCGCGAGAGCATCCGAGCGTACCGCGACGACGTCGAGAACGCCATCGAGAAGGGTATTCCGCTCGTCGACGTCCGCTCGCCGGAGGAGTTCAGCGGCGAGATTCTCGCGCCCCCGGGACTCCAGGAGACGGCCCAGCGCGGCGGCCACATCCCCGGCGCACAGAACATCTCGTGGACCGCGGTGACAAACGACGACGGGACGTTCAAGTCCGCCGACGAACTCGCCGAGGTCTACGGCGACCACGGCATCGACGGCGAGGGGACGACCGTCGCCTACTGCCGCATCGGCGAGCGCTCGTCGGTCGCGTGGTTCGCGCTCCACGAGCTGCTCGGCTACGAGGACTGCATCAACTACGACGGCTCGTGGACCGAGTGGGGCAACCTCGTCGGCGCCCCGATCGAGACGGGCGAGGCCGACGACTGAGCCGGCCCCGGTCGAGACGGGCGAGGCCGACGACCGACCGTTCTTTCGGCTGTACGCGGCTGCCAGCCGCGTGTCTCTCCGCCGGCTACCCGATCCGTGGCCGCTCTCTGCCCCGCCACTTGCGGACCTGGACGAAGCCGTCGACGCCGGCGAGGAGGTTGACAGCCGGCGTGGCGACGAGCATGACCAGACCGATGCCGTAGATAACCATGGCGCCCGAGACGACGAGGTAGAGCACCCACGCGCCGAACACGTAGAACCCGCGCTGGCGCAGGCCGGCGCGGACGTGGCCGGCGCCCGGCGCGACGGCAGAGACGACGGCGGCGAGCAGGGCGCTCTCCCGGGCGTCGACGGTGTTGGCGTGTTCGAGCTCTCCGGGCGGCGGGCCCGGCTCGACCCCCCCGCGCAGGTCCTCCACCGTCGTCCGCGTCCCGTCGCCGCCGCGCGGGCCGCGGCCCTCGCCTTCGGTCGGCTCGTCGCTGACGAATCGCGTTCGCCGCCGCGACGCTAATGCGTTGTGGGGATCAGCCGAGCACCGCCGCCGCCACCGCCGGCGTGACGAACGCCTCGACTGCCGCGGCGACGACGAAGACGACCGCGAGACCCACCAGCACCCGGAACGCCCGCCGGACCGTCTCCGCGACCGCGGCGGCGCTCCGGCGCCCCCGGACCGCGTCGAGGCCGACCCTGCCGAGGTGGAGGCCGAGGCCGCCGGCGACGGCGATCGCCGGGAGCTCTATCACGCCGTGTGGCCCGACGAGCGCGAGGAACGTGAGCCGGTCTGTCGTCGCCACGACGGCGCCGACCAGAACCCCGTTGATGCCCAGCGCCGCAGCCGTCGGCAGCCCCCCTGCCAGTCCGCCGTAGACCGCGCTCGCGGCCACCAGCCAGTTGTTCGCGGCGATGTTGACGAACGGCCCGACCGCGACCGACCCGAAGACACGCCCGACGTCGTCCGGCCGCCCGAGCGTGACGCCGTACGGCGCGACCAGCGCCCATCCCGCGGCGGCCCCGGCGCCGAGGAGCGCCGCGCCGCCGGCGTTCGCGCCCGGGTGTTCGCGGAGGAACCGGCCGAGTGCGACCAGGCCGTCCCGGACGGCGGCAGCCGGGCCGTCGCCGGCGCTGTCGACCCGTCCCGCGCCGCGGTCGGCGTACAGCGCGACCCGGAGGCCGTCGAACAGCGGCAGGACGACGAGGGTGACGAGGAGCGCGACGGCCCGCCCGACGCCGGCAGCCGCCGCCACTCCCGTGACGACCCCGACACCGACGACGGCTGCGCCCCCGGCGGCCAGCAGGACGGCGTACACGCCGGGACGTTCGCGCGCCAGCCCCGCCGCGCGGCGGAGCGCCCCCGCCGCGCCGGCGTCGTCGACGACCACCGCACTCCCGGCGAACGCGAACAGGAGTTCGACGGCGACCACGACCGGGAGGGCGACGAGGACGCCGACGACCGCGAGCGCCGCGCCGACCGCGGCCACGACGCTGCCGGCGACGGCGACGACTCCGACGAGCAGGCCGCCCAGCGCGAGGTACACCCCGGCGCGGGCGAGCGTGAGAGCGGCGAACGGCCGCCAGTACTCCGGGACGCCCCGAACTCCGGCGACGAGCGGTGCCTCGCCCCGCAGGCCGGCTGTGACGGCTGCGAGTGTCGCCGCGCTCCCGACCGCCCGTGCGAGAACGAGGACCGTGACCGCAGCGACCACGCCGACGACGACGAGAGCGACGACGGTCGGGGTGAGCAGTCCCGTGACTGCCTCGGTGACCGCTTCCCCCGCGGGATCGCCGGACCCGAACGGGTCGCCGTCCGGCGGTCCGCCGAGGTCGGCGTCGCGGAGCGCCGCGACGGCGGGGTCGAGTCGACCCGTCGTCGCGACGTGCGCAGCCGCGAGCGCGACGGCGACGACGAGCGGCGTCCGGGCGACGCCCGGGGCGCTCGCGGCCAGCAGGTAGAGCGGGAGGAGTCCGCCGGCGCGGGCCCGGAGGAGGCGCGGCGCCGCGCGGATCGCGTCGTCGAGACTCACGTGTGTCCTCCGGTCGCGAGCCAGTTGTGCGCTTCGCCGCGTGCCGGCTCGTGGCCCGCCTGCCGCGCGTGCTTGCCCTCCACAGCCTACAAGAGCCGCGGCTGCCACCCCTGGACATGGACACGCCAACCGACGGCGAGGCGCTGCTCGACGCGGTCCGCGAGACGGCGGAGACGCCGCTCTCGCGGCTCGGCTCCTCGAAGGCGCTGTACGCGGTCACCGGCGGCGAGATGACGGCGACGGCGGTTCGCGCCGCGACGGCGACGGACGCTGCCCGCGCCGCCGCGCTGTTCGAGTCGTGGGCCGGTGGGTCGACCAGCCCCGCCGCGGACGCGTTCGCCGACGCCGCCGCCCGCGCCGCCGCGCACCGCGACGCCGTCGACGCCGCGCCCGACGACGACCCGCTCGCACTCTACGACCACCTCGCGACGCTGGAGGGCGACGTCGAACGCGCCGCCGGCCTGCTCGGCCGCGCGCTCGTGGCCGGCGCGCGCCTCGAACAGACGGTCGGCTTCTTCGTCGGTGACGCCGACCCGCAGAGCGCTCAGGCGATACGCGACCTGCGCGCCGACGTCGACGCCGAACGCGAGGACGCCGTTGTGCTCCTCGACGCCGTCTGTGCGGACGCAGACGACTGGACGCACGCCACGGAGACGGCGTCGGGCGTCGTGGAAGCGGCCTACGACGACTACGTCGAGCGGCTGGAGGCGATGGGCGTGAAGCCGAAGAACGTCTGCTGAGCGCGGAGACGCGACGCGGCCCCGCAGTTCCTCCGGTCGCCGCTGCGTCGTGCGCCGGCTCCGCGCCGGCCACACGCACCCGACACCGGCAAGTGCGCCCGGACCGACAGTCGTACATGAGCGACACGGGGCCGCTCTCTCCGGACCGGCCCGCCGCCGACCGCTCGTTCCGCGTCGACGCGCCGTTCGACCCGGCCGGCGACCAGCCCGAGGCGATCGAGGCGCTGGTCGAGGGCTTCGAGCGCGGCCTGACCGACCAGACGCTGCTCGGCGTCACCGGGTCGGGCAAGACGAACACCGTCTCGTGGGCCGTCGAACAGCTCGAGCTCCCGACGCTCGTCATCGCACACAACAAGACCCTCGCGGCACAGCTGTACGAGGAGTTCCGGAGCCTCTTTCCGGAGAACGCCGTCGAGTATTTCGTCTCCTACTACGACTACTACCAGCCGGAGGCGTACGTCGAGTCGACGGACACCTACATCGACAAGGACGCCTCGATCAACGACGAGATCGACCGTCTGCGCCACTCCGCGACGCGGTCGCTCCTCACCCGCGACGACGTAATCGTCGTCGCGTCGGTGTCGGCAATCTACGGGCTGGGCGACCCCGGCACCTACGAGTCGATGGCGCTCCGCCTGGAGACCGGGCAGGCGATCGACCGCGAGACGCTGCTGAAGCAGCTGGTCGACCTGAACTACGAGCGAAACGACGTCGACTTCACGCAGGGCACGTTCCGTGTCCGGGGCGACACCGTCGAGGTGTACCCGATGTACGGCCGCTACGCCGTCCGGGTGGAGTTCTGGGGCGCCGAGATCGACCGCATCTCGCGGCTCGACCCGCTCGACGGCGAGGTGGTCTCCCGCGAACCGGCGACGCTCGTCCACCCCGCAGAGCACTACTCGATCCCGGACGACAAGATGGAGACGGCGGTCGACGAGATAACCACGCTCCTCGACGACCGGATCGCCCACTTCGAGCGACGGGGCGACCTCGTCGCCGCCCAGCGGGTCGAGGAGCGGACGAAGTTCGACCTCGAGATGCTGGAGGAGACGGGCTACTGCTCCGGGATCGAGAACTACTCCGTCCACCTGTCGGACCGCGAGTCGGGCGACCCGCCGTACACCCTGCTCGACTACTTCCCCGACGAGTTCCTCTGTGTCGTCGACGAGTCCCACCAGACGATCCCGCAGATCCGCGGGCAGTTCGCGGGCGACAAGTCCCGCAAGGAGTCGCTCGTCGACAACGGCTTCCGCCTCCCGACGGCGTACGACAACCGCCCGCTCACCTTCGACGAGTTCGAGGCGAAGACCGACCGCACCCTCTACGTCTCCGCGACCCCAGCCGACTACGAGCGCGAGGTCTCCGGGCAGGTGGTCGAGCAGATCGTCCGCCCGACCCACCTCGTCGACCCGGCGGTGGAGGTGGCGCCCGCCGACGGCCAGGTCGAGAACCTCCTCGACCGCATCGAGGCGACGCCGGACGACGAGCGCGTCCTCGTCACGACGCTGACCAAGCGGATGGCCGAGGACCTCACGGAGTACTTCGAGGAGGCCGGCGTCGACGTGGCGTACATGCACGACGAGACCGACACGCTCGAACGCCACGAGCTGATCCGGTCGCTGCGCCTCGGCGAGATTCAGGTGCTGGTCGGGATCAACCTCCTCCGCGAGGGGCTGGACATCCCCGAAGTGTCACTCGTCGCCATCCTCGACGCCGACCAGGAGGGGTTCCTCCGCTCCGAGACGACGCTCGTCCAGACGATGGGCCGGGCAGCCCGGAACGTCGCCGGCTCCGTCGTGCTGTACGCCGACTCGCCGAGCGCGGCGATGGAGTCTGCGATCGACGAGACCAGCCGTCGCCGGGAGATCCAGCGCGCGTACAACGAGGAGCACGGCCACGAGCCGACGACGATCGACAAGCCCGTCTCGGAGCCGAACCTCCCCGGCGCGGAGACCGACACCGACGGCGTGAGCGGTGCGGACCCGTCCGACGCCGACGAGGCCGCACGGCAGGTCGACCGGCTGGAGGAGCGGATGCGCGAGGCCGCGGACAACCTCGAGTTCGAACTCGCGGCGTCGATCCGCGACCGGGTCCGCGAACTCCGCGAGGACTACGACCTCGCGCCGGACGACGCCGGCGACGGCGTGCCGGCGCCGGACGGAGGGTAGGCGGTCAGGCCGCCGGGTCGAGGTCGCGGTCGTCGTCCCGGTCGTCCCGGTCGTCCCGGTCGTCGCTGTTGCCCTCCCCCTCGACGCCGACGTCGGGCAGGCTGATCACGTTCTCCCGGCCGAGGCGAAACGTCTCGACCCGGCTGTCGTCCCGGAGCGACCCGACCACCTGACTCGTCCGGGCGGCGGTCCAGTCGAACTCCGTCACGACGGCCTGCTGTTTCACCCGACCGCCGTTCTCCCTGACGAACCGCAGGACCCGCTCCTCCGGGCTGAGTAGCTCCTCCGGCGGCTCGTTCGGGGTGTCGTCGCCCTCGTCTGCTGCGCCCGGCGCGTCCCGGCTGCCGCCCGCCGCCGGCGTGCCGTCCCGCCCGCCCCGCCCGCGCCGCCGGTAGCCGTACCCCACCGCCGCGGCCAGCGCGAGGACGGCGGCGCCGCCGACCAGGGCGAGCGCCGGCAGCCCGCCGGAGCCGCCGGCTCCCGCCGGCTGGAGCACGACCCGCGGCCGGTCCGGGCCGAAGTCGACCGGCCCGCCCCACGAGACGGCGGCGTCGCGGTCCTCGTAGCCGCCGGGAGAGACCGACACGGCGTCGTAGTCTGCCGGCCACGCGACCACGAGTCGGCTCTCCCCGTCGAGGAAGAGCCCCGAGACGGCGTCGCCGACGACGAGCGACTCGCCGTCGACGCGGGCGAACCCGCCCCACTCGAAGCGGTAGGCGACGACGCCGTACGTCCGGGGGAGCTGTCGTGTCTCGGCGGCCACGCTCACGTTCCGCAGCGACATCTCCCGGCCGGTTTCGTTCTCGGCGGCGGCGACGGTCCGGGTCATTCTCGCCTCGAAGCGCGACCGAAACTCCGTCCGGTTCTCGCGCACGTCGGCCCGAAGCTCCTCGAACGCCGCCGTCGTGGTCTCGTCGTCCAGCCGGATCCGGTACTCGACGGTCCACGCCGCCGTGCCGTCCTCGGCGACGTCGACCCGGAGCACCACGCCGTCCGGGTCGGCCTCGCCGGTCTGCGGGACGACCCCCCCGCCGGCGGCTGCGCCCGGAGCGCTCCCGGCGACGACCAGCCCCGCCACGAGGAGCGCGACCGCCACCTGGGGTCTCCCGGTCGATTGCATCGTCAGAAGCGACGACACGGCGCGTATAGTCGTTGACGATCCGTCGACCCGAAGCGACTTGCCCCTCGCGGCGCGTAGGCCGTCGTGGACCGCGCCGCCGTCGACGCCGACACGCTGCTGCGGGTCGCGCTCGTTCTCGTCGTGGCCTGGCTCGCGCTCGAGGTCGTCGGCGAGCTTCTCGACGTCGCGCTCGGCCTGCTCGGCCTGCTCGTTCCGCTGGCGGGGCTAGCTCTGGCTGCCCTCGTCGTCCGCTCGCTGCTCGACCGCCTGTAGCCGCCGGAGGGCTCTTGCCTGCGCGGCGCCGCCTGACGTCGTGGACAGCATCAACGTCCCCGTGCCCGGGCGGGTGCGACGCCTCGCCGCGGACCACCGGCCCGCGCTCGCGGCGTTCGACCGGGTGCGCGAGGACCACTCGATGGTCTGCAAGCGGTTCGAGCGCCAGCCCGACCGCCGGGCGCTCGACGACACCCTCGCCGGCACGCCGGCGTTCGAGGCCGCGGCGGTCGCGATCGACTTCTTCACGAACCCGCCGCGGGGGTCCGCTCCGGTGCTCTACCTCGTCGTCGAGAGCCCCGGCCTCGCGACCCTCCACCGCCGCCTCGTCGAGCGGTTCGGCACCGTCGCCGGCCTCGAGGGGGACGACTACACGCCTCACGTCACGCTCGCCCGCGGCGGGACGGTGGCGGACGCCGAGCGGCTGGCCGGCCCGCTCGCCGACCCGGTGACGTGGACCGTGTCGCGGCTCCTCCCGTGGAACGCCGAGCGGCGGGGTCCGGAGCGGTCGATTCCGCTGCCGGCCTGACTACGGCGTCGGCGGGTCGTCGCCGTACGCCCCGAGGTCGGAGAAGAAGTTGAACAGGCCGTACCGGAGCTTCTCCGGCGCGACGTCGACCAGTTCGTCGCGCTCTGCCGCCGGGAACGTCCCGCGGACGCCGTACTCACCCATGTTCCGGCTCTCGCGGGTGTAGCGCTCGTCGACGAGCAGCCGCACCCCGAAGTCGTCCGGCGAGCGGATGACCCGGCCGAGCGCCTGCCTGGTCTTCCGGACCGTCGGAATCTCGACGGCGTAGGTCCAGCCGTCGCCGTACTCCCGGCTGTACGCCGCCTGGACGGCCTCCGTTCGCTCGTCGAGGTGTGGATACGGGACGCCGACGACGGCGACACCGCGGGCGTCGTCGCCGTCGAAGCTCACGCCCTCGCCGAGCGTCCCCCACAGCGACGTGAACAGCACGCCGTCGTCGCCGGCGGCGAAGCGCTCGCGCAGCCCCTCGGCGCGCACGCCCGGCTCGTCGAGATACGTCGTCGCGTCCGTCTCCGCCGTGACCCGGCGGTGGTACCGCGCTGCCTCCGCGTACGAGGGAAAGAACGCGAGGAGGTTCCCGGGCGTGAGCCGGGCGGCGTCGACGAGCGTCCGGGTCACCGCGTCCTGGACCTCCGGGTCCTCGCGCCGGCTGGCGAACAGCGCCGGCGTCTCGACGGCGTAGGTCCGGCGGCGCTCCGGCGGGTACGGCAGGCCGAACGACCGCGTCACCGGGCTCGAGAGGCCGAGGACGTCCTCCGTCACGTCGAACGGCCGGAGGGTCGCGCTCATCAGCACGCTCGCGTGCACCCGGTCGAACAGGTCCGCGGTCACCTCGCGCGGGACGGCGGTGAACAGCTCCGCCCGCCCGTAGACGTCGCCGGTGCCGGCGTCGCGCCGCACCGCGACGAGCGGGTGTCTGCTCGGGTCGCCGCCGGCGTCCATCCACTCGACGACGAACGCCGCCGCCCGGAGCGTCTGGCACTCCTGTCGCGTCGTCGTCTCGCCGTTCGCGAACGCCTCGCCGTACGCCTCGTCGAGCGCCCGACCGAGGCGGAGCGCCGTCTCCGCCTCCTGTGTGATGCCGCGACCCTCGTACTCCCTCAGGAGCGCGAGGGTCAGGTCGTCACGCCGGTCGTCGTTCGCCACGCTCAGGTCGTGCCAGTCGTCGTCCACCTGCTCGCGCTCCCCGAACGCCAGCGCGTCCTCCCACGTCCGCCGGAGCGCCGCGAGGAACGCCTCGAGGACGTTCGCCGCCGGGTCGGCCCGCGGGTCGTCCGTCTCCGCCAGCTCGCCGAGCGCGGACTCGAGTGTCTGCTCCGTGAGCGTCGCCCCGGCGTGTTCACGCGCCGCGCCCGCGACGTTGTGTGCCTCGTCGAACACCGCCACCACGTCCTCCGGCTCTCTGCCGAGCCAGCGGAAGAACTGCTCGCGGATCGTCGGGTCGAGCAGGTGGTGGTAGTTACAGACGACCAGGTCGACGCCCTCCATCGACTCCTTCAGGAGCTCGTAGCCACAGCAGCCCTCGCGCTCGGCCCACTCGTAGACGTCGTCGGGCGTCCGCACGTCGTCGAACAGCCACCGGAGGAACGCCTCGCCGGAGCGCCGGAGGTTCTCGCGGTAGTGCTCGCAGACGTTCTCTCCGTCGGTCTCGTCGAGTTCGTCCTCGACGGTCTCGAGTTCGTCGCTCACGGCCTCGTACGCCTCCGCGACGTCGTCGCCCGCGACACCGTCTCCCCCGTCCTCGCCGAGCGCCGCGAGCAGGTCGTCCGCGCGGGCGCGCAACTCGTCGCGCTCCCGCTCTCGCTCCGCGACGGTCCGGGTGGCGTCACGGAGCGCCTGACACTCGCGGTAGTCGACGTCGATGTGACACATCGACGACTTGCCGCGGAAGACGACGGCGCGAATCGACTCCTCGCGGGTGATCGCCCGTGCGTCGGCGACGAACTGCCGCATCTGCTGGTGGACGTTCGTGGTGATGACCACCGTCCGGTCCTCGGCACGGGCGTGTTCGAGCGCCGGAACGAGCGCCGAGAGCGTCTTGCCTGTCCCCGGCGCCCCCTCGAGCAGGACGTCCCGCCCGGCTGTCAGCGCGCCGGCGACGGCGTCCATCGCCTCGCGCTGGTTCGGGTACGGCTGGTCGTACGGAAAAAAGCGGAGATAGTCCGGGGCCTCCACGCCCGGCGACTGTTCTGCCACGAACGTGGTTACCCGCGGTCTGGTAAAAAAATCCGGACAGCACAAGACTGTGCTCCCGCGGTGTGCTGGTCGCGCCCGACCGGCGTGCCCTCTTGATGGCGTCCACGTGACAGTCCCGCGATGTCCGACAGCACGGCGACGACCGGCGAATCGACAGTAACCACCCGAACGGCTGCCACGACGCGCTGGCCGGCTGGCGTCGCCGGCGGCCTCGTCGGCGGCGCGGCGATGGCCGTCCTCGTCTCGCTGATGAACCCGCCGACCCTGGCGGTGGCGATTCCGTCGCTGTACACGCTCGCTCCGCCGCCGAACGGCGTCCTCGGCTGGGTCGTCCACCTCTCGCACAGCGCCGTCTTCGGCGTCGGCTTCGCCGCGGTCGCCCGGGTCTCGCCGGTCGACTGCGAGACGAGTCCCCGGAGCGTCGTCGCCGGCACCGGCTACGGCGTCGTCGTCTGGGTCGTCGCCGCCGCCCTCCTGATGCCCGTGTGGCTCGGCGCCGTCGGGTCGCCGGCGTCGCCGCCGTTCCCGAACTTCGCGCCCCCGAGCCTGCTCTGGCACGCCGTCTTCGGCGCCGTCCTCGGCGTCGTCTACCCCGCCGCGGTCGACCGGCTACAGTAGCTCGACCAGCAGCCCCTTCTGTGCGTGGAGGCGGTTCTCGGCCTGCTGCCAGACGAGCGACCGCTCTCCCTCGACGACGGCGTCGGTTATCTCCTCGCCGCGGTGGGCCGGCAGGCAGTGGAGCACCCGTGCGCCGGGAGCGTGCGAGAGGAGCGCCTCGTTCACCTGGTAGCCGCCGTCCTCGAACGCCGCGAGCTTCGCCTCGCGCTCGTCCTCCTCGCCCATGCTCACCCAGACGTCGGTGTAGACGGCGTCGGCGCCCGACACCGCCGCTTCCGGGTCGTCGACGGTCGTCACCGACCCGGCGTGGCCGGCGGCGCGGGCGAGCGCGTCCTCGCCGAGACCGTACGCCGGCGGCGTCGCCGCCCGCACCTCGTGGCCGAGCATCGCGGCGCCGACGGCGAACGACCGGGCGACGTTGTTGCCGTCGCCGACCCACGCTACCCTCGCGGGGTCGCCGTCGAACACCTCGCGCAGGGTGAGGAGGTCCGCGAGCGCCTGACAGGGGTGGGCGCGGTCGGTCAGGCCGTTGATCACCGGCACGTCGGCGTACTCGGCGACCGTCTCGGCGTCGGCGTGGTCGAACAGTCGGACCATGATGGCGTCGGCGTAGCCGGCGAGCGACCGGGCGATGTCTCGCACCGGCTCGCGGCCCCCGAGGCCGACGTCGTCCGGGCCGAGGAAGACGGCGTGACCCCCGAGCTGTGTCATCCCCGTCTCGAACGAGGTCCGGGTCCGGGTCGAGGGCTTCTCGAACAGCATCGTCAGCGTCCTGCGCGGGAGCTCGTCGCCGGCCGTCTCGGTCTTGAGCGCGGCGGCGCGGTCGAGCACCCGCCGCAGGTCCTCCGGCGACAGGTCGTCGACGTCGAGCAGGTCGGTCATAGCCGGTCTGGCAGGTCGGTCAGTACGGCCACCGCGCGGTCGAACGCCGCGAGCGACAGGTGCTCGTCCGGCGTGTGGTCGAGCGACGAGTCGCCCGGGCCGTACGACGCCGTCGGACAGTTCCACGCGTCGGCGTAGAGGTTCACGTCGGCGGTGCCGGTCTTGCGGAGCAGGCGTGGCTCGCCGTCCGCGGCGCGGATGGCGCCGCGCAGGCCGCGCGCGACGGCGGTACGCGGGCTCTCCATCACCGGCGGGATCGCGTCGTGCCACCGGACGGTGCCGCCCGCGAGTTCGCCGTCGGCGCCCTCGCGTACGTCGTCGACGGTGCGCGCCGGCGGCACCCTGAGCTGGACGTCCATCGTCGCCTCGACGCTCAGCCCGTCGACGCTGGCGCCGCCGTCGACGGCGACGGGCTTGGCCGTCACCTGCTCGAAGACGGGTTCGTACTCGTCGCCCGCGAACCGCGCCTCGACCCGCGACCACCAGTCGATCGCGTCCTGGATCGCGTTGTTCTCCGGGCGGGAGCTGTGGCCGGACTCGCTCGCCTGGACGTACGTGCCGGCGATCATCCCGCGGTAGCCGAGTGTCACCCCGTTCCAGCCGCTCGGCTCGCCGTTCAACACGGCGTCGGGCGCGTCCTCACGGTCCGCGACGAGGTGGCGCGCGCCCCGCGAGTCGTCCTCCTCGCCGACGACGCCGACGAAGCTCACGCCCGTCTCGACCGCTGCGACGGCCATCGCCGCGAGCGACCCCGTCGCGTCGACGCTCCCGCGGCCCCACAGGTCGCCGTCCCGGACCTCGACGGGGATGTCGCCCGGCACGGTGTCGACGTGTGAGGTGAGGAGCAGGCTGTCGTCGGCGGGCGCGCGGACGCTGCCGACGTCGTCGAGCCAGACGTCCCGTCCCCGCTCGGCGAAGAAGGCCCGCAGGCGCTCGGCGGCGGCGGCCTCCTCGCCGCTCGGTGACGGCGTGGCGACGAGGTCGTACAGCAACTCGCGCGCCTCCGTGTCTATCGCGGCGGGGCGCTCGGGACGCTCTGGCGCCGCTGCCGTCATCCCGGCGCCTCCCCGGCCCGGGCGGGACCGACGGTCACGTCACCGCCTCCATCGCCGCCACGGCCTCGTCGGCGTCCTCGCGGTCTATCGTCAGCGGCGGGAGAAAGCGCACGACCGTCCGCCCGGCGGGGAGCGCGAGCACGTCGTGTTCCAGCGCGAGGTCGCGCAGCAGCCGGTTCGCCCCGCGCTTGACCTCGACGCCGATCATCAGCCCCAGCCCGCGGACCTCGCGGGCGTCGACGTCGGCGTTCCGGAGCTCCTGGACGAGGTACGCGCCGACCCGGTTGGCGTTCGCCGCGAGGTCCTCGTCCCGGATCGCCGAGAGCGTCGCGCTCGCGGCGGCACAGACGACCGGCCCGCCGCTGAACGTCGAGCCGTGGTTCCCCGACTCGTCGGCGATCCACTCCCGGCAGAGCGTCGCCCCGAGCGGCAGGCCGTTGGCGATACCCTTCGCCGTCGTCAGCACGTCGGGAACGACGCCGGCCCGCTCGCTGGCCCAGAGCAGTCCCGTCCGTCCGACGCCGGTCTGGACCTCGTCGAAGACGAGCGCCGCGCCCGCCTCCTCCGTTGCCTCGCGGGCGGCCCGGAGGTAGCCCGCGGGCGCGGGCCGGATACCGCCCTCGCCCTGGACGGGCTCTAAGAACACCGCCGCCGTCTCGTCGTCGACGGCCTCCCGTAGCCCCGCCTCGTCGCCGTAGTCGACGAACTCGATGCCGCCGGCCAGCGGCTCGAACGGCGCGCGGTACTTCTTCTTCCACGTCATCGCGAGCGCGCCCATCGTCCGGCCGTGGAAGCCGCGCTTTGTCGCGACGATCTTCTCCCGCCCCGTCGCCGACCGGGCGAACTTCATCGCGGCCTCGTTCGCCTCCGTCCCGGAGTTACACAGCCACACCTTGTCGACGTCGCCCGGGGCGAGCTCCGCGAGCTGCTCGTACAGCGCCGTCCGCGCGGCGACCGGGTACGAGGCCTGGACGTAGGTGAGGTCGGAGAGCTGTGTCGTCACCGCGTCGGTCACGCGGGAGTGGCCGTGGCCGACGGGAACACAGGCGTAGGAGGCGCCGAAGTCGAGATACTCGGTACCGTCGGCTCCGCGCAGGCGCGCCCCGTCGCCGGTGACCATCTCGATGGGTTTCTCTGAGAAGACGAACCCACTCATACTCAGTTCTCGTCGGCCTCGCCCTTCCCTCCTTCGGATAGCGCGTCCGGCGCGACGCGCGTCCCGTCGCCGTCGAGGGCGCTCTGCACGGGCCGGTCGGCGTTCGCGTCTGCCACTACCGCGCCGGCTGCGCCGCCGCGCAGGGCCTCCTCGACGGCCATCACCTTCCGGCGCATGAACCCCTCCGCGGCGTCCTCCAGCGCCGCGAACCCGTCCGGCGTCTCGACGACGTCGACCCGCGTCGCGGGGTCGTCCGGGTCTTCGTAGACGCCGGCGACGTCGGTCAGGAGCACCAGCCGCGCGCCGAGCGCGCCGGCGACGGCGGCGGCGGCGCGGTCGGCGTCGGTGTTGACCGCGACGCCGTCGTCGGCGAGCATCGGCGGCCCGACGACCGGGACGCGCCCGTCGTCGACGAGCGTCCGGAGCAGGCCGTCGTCGACCCGCTCGATCCGCCCGGAGTGGTCGCCGCGCCGGATCTTCCGCCGCCCGTCCTCGACGACGCGGACGGCAGACTTGCGTGGCCCGGTCAGCAGGCCGCCGTCGACGCCACAGAGGCCGACGGCGTCGGCGCCCGCCTCGCGCAGCCCGACGACGAGGTCGGCGTTCACCCGGCTCATCGCCATCGTGAACGCCTCCATCGTCGCCTCGTCGGTGAACCGCCCGGTCACGCCCCCGGGGGTCTCGACGTACTCCGGCTCGACTCCGAGGCGGTCGAGGAGGTCGTCGACCGCCGTCGAGCCGCCGTGGACGACGACGACCGGCTCCGTCGTGGCCAGCTCGCCGACGTCCGCCAGCGCGCCCGCCGGGTCGACGGCGGCGGCGCCGCCGATCTTGACGACGATCACCGCGAGACCTCCGGCGAGCGGTGTACAGAGAGCGGAGCGATCGTGATCACCGCGAGACCTCCGGCGAGCGGTGCTCAGAGACCGCGACGACCGGCTTCCCGGTCACGGCGCGCCCACGGGGTGGAACCCCGTCGCCCCGAGGCCGGCGGTCTCCTCGAACCCGCAGGCGAGGTTGGCGGCGTGGACTGCCTGCCCCGCCGACCCCTTCATCATGTTGTCGATCGCAGAGAGCGCCACCACCCGGCCGTTCCCGGGGTCGAGCGCGAACCCGACCTCGGCGTAGTTCGACCCGGCAACCGCCTTCGGCTCGGGGTATCGGTAGACGCCACCCCCGCCGGCGACGAGGCGGACGAACGGCTCGTCCTCGTACGCCTCGCGGTAGGCCGACCAGAGGTCGCCCGTCGAGACCGGCTCGCCCGGGAAGGCGTGACAGGTCGCCGCGGCGCCACGGGTCATGTCGACGGCGTGGGCGGTGAAGGCGACCGAGAGGCCGAGGTACTCCTCGATCTCCGCCTCGTGGCGGTGGCCCGTCGCGGCGTATGGCCGCACGACGCCCGAGCGCTCGGCGTGGCTGGAGGCGTCCCCCCCGCCCGCGCCGCCCTCGGAGGAGCCGACCTTCACGTCGACCACCACCCGCTCGTCGCCGACGAGTCCGGCGTCGACGAGCGGCTTCAGCGCGAGGATCGCGGCGGTGGCGTTACAGCCGCCGCTCGCGACCAGCGTCGCGTCGCGCACCCCCTCGCGGTTGACCTCCGGGAGGGCGTACTCGCTCTCGCCCAGCAGGTCGGGCCGGTCGTGGCCGTCGTACCACTCGTCGTACTGGGCCTCGGTCGGGAGCCGGAAGTCCGCGCTCAGGTCGACCACACGCTCCGCGGCGCCGCGGAAGCGGTCGATCTGCTCCATCGACACCCCGTGCGGGGTGGCGGCAAAGAGAACGTCGACCGGCTCGAGTTCCCCGGGGTCGGAGAACCGCAGGTCCAGGTGCCGGAGGTTCGGGTGGACGTGGCCGACCGTCTTCCGGGTCGCGGAGCGCGACGTGGCCTGCACCGGCTCGAACTCCGGGTGGCTGTCCAGCAGGCGCAGGAGTTCGCCGCCGGTGAAGCCGCTGGCCCCGACGACGCTCGCGGTTCGTGTCACGCGGCCCCCTCCGCGAGACGGCGGCGTGTGCCGGCCGTCACGGCCTCCCGGCGGCTCCCCCCGGCGCGCATCAGACCGAGACCTCCGCGGCGGCCCGGCGCTCGAGCCAGTCGACCGCCGCGGCGGGGACGTCGACGTCCGTACAGGAGTCGAGCGCCTTGAACTCGACCGTGTGGTTCACCTCGTGGACGGTGTAGCCGTCGCCCGTCTCCATCAGGTCGACGCCGAGGAGTCCGTCGCCGACCGCAGACGAGGCCGTCTCGACGAGGTCGGCGACCTCCGGACCGACCGCGAACTCCTCGACGCTTCCGCCCTGTGCGGCGTTCGTGAGCCAGTGGTCCGACGACCGCGTCATCGCCGCGATCGGCTCGCCGTCGGCCGCCACCACGCGGATGTCTCGTCCGGGCTTCTCGACGAACTCCTGGACGTAGAACACCTTGTGCTCGTAGTGACCGAGGGTGGCCTTGTGCTCCAGTACCGCCTCGGCGGCGCTCTCGGAGTCGATCTTCGCCATCAGGCGCCCCCACGACCCGATCACCGGCTTCAGCACACAGGGGTAGCCGAACCGGTCGATAGACTCGATCGCGCTCTCGACGGTGAAGGCCACCTCGGTCCGCGGCGTCGGGACGTCCGCGCCCGCGAGCGCGAGACTGGTCCGCACCTTGTCGGCACAGGTCGCCGCCGTCTCCGGCGCGTTCACCGTCGGGACGCCGTAGGCGTTCATGTACCGCGTGACGTACAGCGACCGCGAGGTGGAGAGACAGCGGTCGAGCGCGAGGTCCAGCCCCTCGACGTTCGCCGTCGTCCCGTCGAGGCCGAACTGCTCGTCCCGGACGTCGATCTTCTCGACGTCGTGTCCTCGGTCGCGCAGTTCGGAGAGCAGGAGCTTCTCGTCCTTGCGGATCCGGGAGTAGAGGAGGCCGACCCTCACGTCGTCCCTCCAGTCGCCGTGTTCATCTTACTCGCCCCAGTCCTCCTCGAGCTCGGGCGCGACGTCCAGTGCCACCGGGTCGTCGCCGACGACCTCCAGTTCCGAACCGCAGGTGCCACAGTCGACGATCTCTCCGACCTCCAGGTCCTCGTGCAGGGACACGTCGGCCCCACACTCGACACATGCTGCCGTCGCCATCGTAGCCCGACGTTCGCCCCCCCGTCGTATAAACGTGTCGCAATTGTCGAGGCGAAAGGAAGACACAGATACGGCTAAACGACCTTTCGAGCCATCAGACAGCCGCTACTCGGTATCGGTGTCGGATCGTCGAGACGTCTCCCCGCGAGGGGGGCGGTCCGGCCGGGTCGACCGGGGCGGGTCAGACGTACCCATCGACCACCTCCGCCAGTTCGGCGGCGGCCCGGTCGCCCCGGTCGCGCCGGTCGGCGACCGCCTCGCGGTCGGCCGTCAGCGCGGTGTCGGCGCGGTCCAGCGCCCCTCGGACCGCCTCTGGTGCCGGCCCGCCGTGGGAGTCCCGCGCCCGGACGCTCTCGGCGGGGTCGAGGGCGCGTTCGACGACCGCCCGGTCGACGCGGGCGAACAGCGACTCGTCGAGCACCGCCCGGGCGGCCTCGTCGAGCGCCTCCGCGTCGGCTGTGCCGGCACGGGCGACCACCTCGTGGGCGGTGCGGAACGGAACGCCCGCGAGGGCGAGGGCGTCTGCGACGCCCGTCGCCGTCGAGAAGCCGTCGCCCGCGTCGTCGGCGAGCGCCGTCTCGTCCCACGACGCGGTGGCGACGGCGCCGGCACAGGCGCCCGTCGCCCCGCGTACGGCGTCGACCGCGTCCCAGACGTGCGGGTCCGCGCGCTGGAGGTCGCGGTTGTACGCCCGCGGGAGCCCCTTGAGCGTCGTCGCGACGCCCGTCAGCGCGCCGACGGCGTCGCCCGCGACGGCGCGGACGAGCTCCAGCGTGTCGGGGTTCTTCTTCTGTGGCATGATCGAGGAGGTAGAGGCGTAGTCGTCGTCCAGTTCGACGTAGCCCCGGCTCGCGAACCCGACCAGGTCCTCGGCCAGCCCCGAGCAGGTGACCGCGAGCGCCGCGAGCGCCGCCGTCGCCTCGACGAGGAAGTCGCGGGCGGCAGCCGCGTCGGTGGCGTTCTCGACGACGCCGTCGAACCCGAGGAGCGCCGCCGTGCGCTCGCGGTCCACGTCGAACGGCGTGCCCGCGAAGGCGGCGGCGCCGAGCGGCGAGCGGTTCGTCCGGTCGTACGCGTCGCGGAGGCGCGCGACGTCACGCCGGAGCGCCGACTCGTACGAGAGGTGGTGGTGTCCGAGCGTCGTCGGCTGTGCGGGCTGGAGGTGGGTGTAGCCCGGCATCGTCGTCTCGACGTTCGCCCGCGCCGTCTCCGTCAGCGCCTCGCGGAGGGCGAGCGCCGCGTCGGCGGCGTCGAGCAGGTCGTCGCGCAGGCGGATCCGGAGACACGCCGCCACCTCGTCGTTTCGCGACCTGGCGGTGTGCATCCGCCCGCCGGCGGGACCGACGCGGTCGACCACCGCCGTCTCTATCGCCTCGTGGACGTCCTCGCCGTCGGGCAGGGCGTCGTGGCCCGCAGCCGCCACCTCGTCGAGGGCGGCGAGAATCGCGGCGGCGTCGTCGTCGTCGACGACCCCCTGTTCGGCGAGCATCACGACGTGTGCCCGGTCGACGGCGAGGTCGGCGGCGAAGATTCGCTCGTCGCCCGCGAGCGACGACATGAACCCGCGGGCCGGGCCGCCGCTGAAGCGGTCCCGGCGGACGACCGCGTCGTCGCCGTCCTCCGTCATCCTACTCCTGGTCCTCCCGGTCCGCGGTCTGTTCGTCGCCGCGCTCGCGCACCCGGTTGGCGAACCGCTCCTGAAACCCGTGGTACTTCGCGACGCCCGTCGCGTCGGCCTGCGTGATGGAGCCGACGTCCTCGGTGCTGAACGAGGCGAACGCGGCCTCGTACACCGCGTACGGCGACTCCCGGCCCACGACGCGGGCCCGCCCGCCCTCGAGTCGGACGGTCACGTCGCCGGTCACCTTCGACTGCGTCTCGCCGATGAACCCCTCCAGCGCGTCGACCAGCGGCGCGTCGACGAGCCCCTGGTACGCCTTCTCGGCCCACTCGTCGTCGACGCGGCGCTTGAACAGCCGCTCCGCTTTCGTCAGCACCAGCGACTCCAGCCCCTCGTGGGCGTTCAGGAGGACGGTCGCGGCGGGGTGTTCGTAGTTCTCGCGCACCTTCAGCCCGAGCAGCCGGTCCTCCATCACGTCCGTCCGGCCGACGCCGTAGGCGCCCGCCCGTTCGTTCAGGTGTTCGATCAGCGCGACGGGGTCCATCGCCTCGCCGTCGACCGCGACGGGCGCTCCCTCCTCGAACGTCACGACGAACTCCTCTGTCTCCGCGCCGGGCGCCTCGGTCCACTCGTACACGCTCTCGTCGGGGACGTGCCCCGGCTCCTCCAGGTCGCCGCCCTCGACCGACCGCGACCAGAGGTTCGTGTCGATCGACCAGACCCCCTCGTTGCCCATCTCGACGGGCAGGTCTCGCTCCGCGGCGTAGTCACGCTCCCACTGACGCGTGAGACCCATCTCGCGTACGGGCGCGACGACGTCGAGGTCCGACGCGCGCCAGACGGCCTCGAACCGCAGCTGGTCGTTTCCCTTCCCCGTCGCGCCGTGAGCCAGCGCGTCGCAGTCGTGCTCCAGCGCCACGTCGAGAATCGCGTCCGCGATCACCGGCCGCGCCAGCGCCGTCCCGAGCGGGTAGCCCTGGTACGTCGCGTTCGCGCGCACGGAGGCGAAACAGAGGTCCGCGAACGCCGCCTGCGCGTCGACGACGTGGTGTTCCAGTCCCAGCGCCGTCGCCGTCTCTCTGGCCTCCGCGAACTCCTCCTCCGGCTGGCCGACGTCGACGGTGACGCCGACCACCTCGTCGTAGCCGTACTCCTCCTCCAGCAGCGGGACACAGACGGTCGTGTCCAGCCCGCCGGAGAACGCGAGCGCGACGCGTGTCATACCCGTCTCACGGCGCCTCTACCTATTAAATTCGACGAAATACGATTTTGAATAAAGTCGCAGACGCGACGCTCGGGGCAGGGGCGAGGCGACGGAGACTGTGAGGGGGTGAGAAGAGGTGGGCCTACCGGCCCGGTCGCGAGGCTCGCGTGGCGCTCCGGGCCGCCGGGGCGGGCGCGAGACGGACGGTCTGCGTCACGAACGCCCGGTGCGACGGCGCCGGGCCTAAACCTTCCGGCCTCTCGCGCCGGCGCCGACGCCTACGTCAGCGCGAACACGGCAGCGACGCCGAGACAGCCGAGGACGGGAATCGTCGCGTTGTCGTCGACGACGAAGCCGAACACCCGCGGCTTGTAGCCGTCCGCGGCGGCGGCGCCGACGGCCCCGACGGCAGCCGCGAGCGCCCCGACCGTCGGGCCGCGCGCGTCGACGGTGAACGGCGCGGCGAGGAGAAACGAGACGCCGAAGGTGGCGACCACGACCCCCGGCGCCTTCCACTCGCGGACGCCGGCGGAGCCGAGCAGTCCGCTGACGGGGTCCGCAACCGCGAGCATCAGCATGCCGGGGACCGCAACCGGCGGCGAGAAGACGACGCCGACGCCGGCCATCGAGACGGCGTAGAGCGCGTAGCCAGCGGGGTTGTCCTGTTCGTACTCGCGGGTCAGCCGGTCGTACACCGCCCAGTCGAGGCCGACGGAGAGCCGAAACACCTCCAGCGCGACCGCCGTCCCGGCGAACGCGACGAGAATCAGCCGGAGCGTCGACCAGTCCACGAGCGAGCAGACGTAGAGGCCGGGGAAGCCGGCGCCGCTGGCGTGGACGACCCGTCTGCCGAGCTCCGGCACGCCGCTACTCCACGGCGGCGCCAGCCTCGCGGAGCGCCGCGAACGTCCGGTCGCCGTCGACGACGGCTGTCAGCCGGTCGGCCAGTTCCGCTGCCGGGAGCCGGACCTGTGCGGTGGTGTCGCGGTCCCGGACCGTCACGGTGGCCGGCCCGTCGCCCTCTCGCCCCTCGTGGTCGACGGTCACGCAGAGCGGCGTTCCGACCTCGTCCTGCCGCCGGTAGCGCCGGCCGATGTTGCCCGACTCGTCGTACGTCACCGACAGCCCGGCGGCGCGCAGGCTCCGCGCGACGGACTCGGCGAGGTCGACGAGCGCCTCGTCGTTGCTCACCAGCGGAAAGACGCCGACGGCTGTCGGCGCAACCGCCGGCGAGAGCGCGAGCGAGGTGCGGGGCTCGCCGTCGACCTCGTCCTCGCGGTAGCCGTGTGCGAGCAGGGTGTAGACCGTGCGGTCGACGCCGAACGACGGCTCGACGACGTGCGGCCTGACGTGTTCGCCGGCCTCCGTGACCGTCTCGACCGAGACGTTCGCCACGTCGCTCGCGACCGTCACCGACTCGCCGTCGACGGTCACCGTGACCGACTCGTCGTCGAACGCCGACGGGTCGCGCTCGGCGAGGGCGCGCAGGGCCTCCGCCACGTCGGTCGCCCGGCTGCCGTACTCCGGACCGAGGACGCTCATGTCGGGGTCGACGGTCGTGCGCTCGACCTCGCGCGGCTCGCCGTACTGGCGAAAGATGGTAAACGGCTCGTCGCCGTACTCGGCGTGTTTCGAGAGGTCGTAGGCCCCGCGGTCGGAGAACCCCGCGATCTCGATCCACCGGCCAGCCGTGGGGTCCGCCGCGAGCGTCGCGGCGTCGACGCCGCCGCCGACCTCGCTCTCGGCGTCCCAGCAGTCGCTGGCGTAGTGGGCGCGTTCGCCCGCGAGGTGCTGGCGGAACCGCAGGCGGTCGCCGTCGACGCCGATCCGGTCGTACCACTCGCGGGCGACGCCGAGGAAGTACGCCACCCACGCCGACTCGACGACGCCCTCCTCGACGGCCTCGCGGACGGTCCGGGTCAGGTACGCCCCGCCCTCGCGCTCCTGCTCGTCCCCGGGGTAGAGGCAGAGTTCGACGTCCGCGACCGTCTCGAGCGGCGGGTCGTCGTCTGCCGGGTCGACGAACTGTTCCAGTTCGGCCTGCGTGAACTCCCGCGTCCGGACGATGCCGCGGCGCGGGCTGATCTCGTTGCGATACGCGGGCCCGATCTGGGTGACGCCGAACGGCAACTGGGTGCGCGCGTACTCCTTCAGCCGCGGGAACTCGACGAAGATCGCCTGCGCCGTCTCCGGGCGGAGGTAGCCCGACTCGCCGTCACCGGGCCCGATCGTCGTCTCGAACATCAGGTTGAACTCCTCGACCGACCGCCCGGCCAGCGCCGCGCCACAGTCCGGACAGGCGATCCCGTGGTCGGCGACGAGGTTCTCGACCTCGGGGACCGGCAGGGACTCGGCGTCCTCGACGTCGGTCTCGTCCTCGACCAGGTGGTCG
This sequence comes from Haloferacaceae archaeon, assembly GCA_028274865.1. Classification (GTDB taxonomy): domain Archaea; phylum Halobacteriota; class Halobacteria; order Halobacteriales; family Haloferacaceae; genus A07HB70. The sequence continues at coordinate 27,472 of JAQCMY010000189.1, forward strand.
GCACGGTGGGACTCACCACACTCGGCACAGGCGACGAGCATGTCGTCGAAGCCGTCGAGGTGGCCGGAGGCCTCGAAGACGGCCTCGGGCATCACCGTCGGTCCGGCTATCTCCTCGTTGCCGAGGCGGGTGGTGAACGTCTCGCGCCACGCCTCCTCGACGTTGCGCTTCAGCGCCGCGCCCTGCGGGCCGAAGGTGTAGAAGCCGGCGACGCCGCCGTACGCGCCGGCGGCGCCGAAGTAGAACCCGCGGCGCACCGCGAGCTCGGCGAGGGCGTCGGCGTCGCTCACGCCGCCCACCTCCGGGCCGGCCACGGGCGGGGCGCGGTCGTGTCCGCGCCGGCTGCCGGGGGAGCCGCGTCTGTTCGGCTGTTCGTCGCGGTCTGCGAACGGTACAGTCGGGTCGCGTGGTGTCGAGTCGTGGACATGTCGTGTCGGTCGGGGTGGTCGGCGGGCGGGACGAGGAGACGGGTGTGGTAGTGTGGGTGCGGCCTCAGGGGGCCGCTCCGCCGCCGACGCCGCTCGTCTCCGG
>JAQCMY010000190.1 GCA_028274865.1 Haloferacaceae archaeon
GCGGCTACGTCTACGAGGTGGAGTCGGGCGAACTCCGCCGGCCGGGCGAGCGGGTCGCGGCGGAGATCAGCGAGCGGCGGGCGTAGGCGTCGACGGATTCTTGCGCGCTCGCGCGAACGCGCGAACGTGTCAACCGCGCCGCGGCTCGAAGCGCCCCTCGACGTCGGCGGACTGACCCTCCGCAACCGGCTCTACCGCGCGCCGCTCCTGGAGTGTGCGGGAAACGGTCCCGACGCCGCCGAGCGGCTGGCGAACGAGCTCGAACCCGCTGCCGCGGCCGGTGCGGGGCTGGTCTGCCAGGGCGCGACGATCGTCCGCGGCGAGGGCGGCTGTGCGGCCCCGGGGATGACCCGCGTCCACGACGACGAGTTCGTCGCCGACCTCGAGCGCGTCCCCGCAGCCTGTCACGACCACGGCGCGCGGGTCGCGGTCCAGCTCGAGCACGGCGGCCTGCGCGCGATGGAGACGTGGCACGCCGGCTACCGGGCCGAGCATCCGGACCTCCGACAGCTCGCCGTCTCGCGGCCGCCGGCGCCGCTCCGGCTCCTCGACCGGGTCGGACTCCTCGACTACGACGCCCACGTCATGTCGACAGCCGAGGTGGAGGCGCTGGCCGCGGACTTCGGGCGCGCCGCACGCCGCGCCGTCGACGCCGGCTACGACGTCGTCCACGTCGCGGGTGCGAACATGGGTATCGTCCACCAGTTCCTCTCGCCGTTCTACAACAGCCGCGACGACCGCTTCGGCGACGGTGTCCGGTTCCTCGAGCGTGTCGCCGAGGAGGTTCGCGCCCGTGCCGGCGACGTGCCGCTGATGGCGAAGGTGCCCGCGGAGACGAGCGCGCCGCCGCTGGTCGCCCGCGACCGGATCACCCGCGACCGGGCCGTCGACGCCTGTGCCCGCCTCGCCGACGGCGCGTACGACGCGCTCGTCCCCGTCTCGTCGTCGGTGTTCTGGGACATGAGCATCGTCCGTGGCTCCTACCCCGCGGAGGCGTGGGCCGACGAGCGGTTCACGGACGGCTACGCGTCGGCGTTCGGCTCGCCGCTGCGTGCGAAGCTCGTCGCGCTGGGTAACCGACTGGAGTCGCTGGCGTACAGCTTCGAACCGGCGTGGAACGCCGACCTCTGCCGGGCGGTGCGGGACGCCGTCGACGTCCCAGTCCTCTGTGAGGGCGGGATCCGGGAGCGCGAGCGTATCGATACGCTCCTCGGCGACGCCTGTGACGCCGTGGGCATGGGTCGACCGTTCTACGCCGAGCCGCGTCTGCCCGCACGGCTGCTCGGCTCCGCCGACGCACGCGCCGTCTGTGAGTCGTGTAACAACTGTGCCGTCCCACAGGCCGCCGGCGAGCCGGGGGTCTGCCGGACGCCGAGTGTCCTGCGGCGCGCGGGCGAGCTGCGAGAGCAGGGCGCGTACGAGCAGCCGGCGGACGAGTAGCGCCGGCGGTCAGCCGGTCTCGTCGTCTTCCGGCGGCTCGGTGGCGACGCCGAACCGGAAGCCGCCGTCGTCGTCGCTGCCGGGTGGCTCCTCGTCCGCCGCGGCTCCCTCGCCCTCGTCGTCGGCTGTCGCCCGGCTGTCCGCCGGCGTGGTCGTGTGGTCCCGGGCCTCGCTGCCGCCGCTCACGTCGATGTCGAAGCTCGACCCGATGACCGCCTCGGAGCCGACGGCTGCCTCCTCGTCGTCGTCCTCCGGTGTTGTCTGCCCGCCCCCGCTCTCCGGACCGCCCGCGTTCGCGGCTCCGCCGCTGTCGTCGGCTGCGACCGGCTCCTCCTCTGCTCTGTCGTCTCCCGCCTCCGCGCGGCGTTCCGGGGCCTCGGCCTCGTCTCTCGACCCCGTCCGGTCCGGCGGCTCCTCGGCCTCCGTCGTCGTCCGTCCGGCGCGGCGCGCCCGGTACGCGGCGTTCATCTCCCCCGCTGCCTCCGCTGCCGCGGCGCGGAGGCGCTCGGCGTCGAACCCGGCGAGCGCCGCGCAGTCGTCCGCACGGGCCTCGCGCAGGCTCCGGATCGCCCGGTCCGCGTCGGCCATCGCCGCCGCGACGGCGGCGTAGTCGCCGGCCCGGGCCCGGTCGGGCGCGGCGGTCAGCCGGCGCCGGAGGTCGACGAACGCCGCGGCGGAGCAGTCACCGCCGGGGTCGACCCGGCTGCCGGCGCCGTCGAGCGACTCGTGGAGGCGACGGTAGCGCTCCCCGGCGGTCCAGAGCTTCCCGAGTACCTCGCTGGCGTCGCCGCCGGCCACGGCGACGGTCCGCCGGTCGGTTCCCGGCACGGCCCCGGCGAGTGGTCCGAGCCGCGCCGCGAGCCAGGCCGCGCGGCGGACGCGCCGGACGCGGACGAGCGTCTGGACGTACCGCTCGCAGGTCACCTCCAGCCCGACGGCCCGGGCTACTCGGTCTCCGTCGGTCGGCTCGGCCACGGCCCTCGTTCGGCGTCACGGCTCATAACGGTGTGGCCGCCGCGGCTCGGCGCTCACAGCCGCTCGCGCGTCTCCGGGAGTACGGGCAGGTCGAGGCCGAGGCGCTCCGCGAGCGCCGCCGCCGCGCCGAGGAGCCACCGCGCGCGCTCGACGCGCGACTCCAGGTCGCCGGGGCCGACGCCGAACCGCTCGACCACCCGCTCCTCGGCGACGCCGTCCGCGAGGGCGTCGAGCGCGCGGGCCGCCCGCACCGCGGTGAGCCACGCCTCGAAGTCGTCGACTGCGCCCATCTCACGGACGAACTCGCCGGCGTGGGTCCGCGCGAAGCGGTAGACGTCGGCGCGTTCGCCGCCGCGGAGCCAGCCCGTCCGTAGGTCCGGCGTGTGACAGACGAGTTCGAGCGCGGTCAGCCGCGTCGGCTCGGCCAGCTCCGCCATCGCCCGTAGCCCGTCGACGACCAGCGCGCCGCCCTCCGGGCTGAGATACTGACGCGACACCTGCGCGCCGACGGGGGTGGCCGCCGGTCCGTCGCTCCGGTCGACCATGCCCATCTCGGCCAGGTCGTCGAGGGCGTCGTCGAGGGCGTCGTCGAGCGCCGCCGTAGGGTCGTCGTCGGACGCGCCGTGGGCGTAGAAGGTGGCGCCGAACAGGTCGCGGAGGTCCGTTCGCGACCCCGCGAACCCGGACGCGAGCGCCGACAGGACGTGCGTGCCGAGCGCCGAGACGTCGGTGAGCTGTGACTCGACGGCCTCCGGCGCCGCGCCGACGTACCGCTCGCGCAGGTCGTCGGGGTCCTCGTCGCCGGCCACCAGCACCGCCTCGCCGTAGGGGTCGAGGCCGGGACGGCCCGCCCGCCCGCACATCTGGTGGACCTCAAGCACCGGGAGCGGCGTCATCCCGTCGCCGTCGAACCGGCGCTGGTCGCGGACGACGACCCGGCGCGCGGGCACGTTGACACCCGCCGCGAGGGTCGGCGTGGCACAGACCGCGCCGATCCGTCTGTCGCGAAACGCCGCCTCCACCATCTGACGGTGCGCCGAGCGCAGGCCGGCGTGGTGGAACGCGACGCCGTCGCGCAGGCAGTCGGCCAGCCGCTCGCCGGTCGCCGTCGCGCCCGCCGCGAGGACGTCGCCCGCGACGCCGTCGTCGCCCGACAGGCCCTCGGTCCGGAGCCGGTCGGCGAGCGCCTCCGCCTCGCGGCGCGAGCGGACGAACGCGAGCGCGCCTCCGCCCGTCGTCCCGTCCCCGGCTACAGAGTCGCCCCCAGACTCCGGAACGGCGACGTCACGAACGAGCGCCGCCGTCGCCTCCGTCGCGTCGTCCGCGTCCGGGCCGGGGACCGGAACCGGGACCGGACTGGTCGTCCCGTCGTCGAAGCGGACCTCGTCGGCGGCGTGAACGCCGACCCGCAGGTCGACCGGTCGCCAGTCGTCGGCGACGAGGTCGGCGTCCAGCCAGTCGGCGACCGCCGCCGGGTTCGCCACCGTCGCGGACAGGCCGACGATCTGGACGTCCGGCGTCCGTCGGCGGAGCGTCGCGAGTGTCACCTCGAGCGTCGGCCCGCGGCCCTCCGAGCCGAGCAGGTGGATCTCGTCGACGACGACACAGGCGAGGTCCTCCACCCACGGCGCGCCGTTGCGGATCGCCGAGTCCACCTTCTCGCTCGTCGCCACGACGACGTCGTTGCCGGCGAGTTCGTCCTCCGGGTCGGCGAGGTCACCGGTCGAGATGCCGACGCTCACGCCCGGAAGCGCGGCGAGCTCCTCGTACTTCTCGCGGGCCAGCGCCCGGAGCGGGACGATGTACAGCCCCGGACCGTCCGCGGTGAGGAGCGCGAGCTGACCGACCAGCGTCTTGCCGCTCGCCGTCGGAACCGCGACGACGAGACGAGCGCCCTCACAGACGCCGGCCTCGACTGCTGCGGCCTGGGGCGGATACAGCGTCTCGACGCCGCGGTCGGCGAGGTGGTCACGGACCGCCGCCGGGAGCGGGAGGTCGGCGACGCGCATACGACGGAGACGCCGCCGCGGCTGTTAAGAGCCGCGCTTAATCCACCCGTCTGCGTACTGCTCGGAGTGCGACGACGCCGACTCCTCGCAGCGGTTGCCGCCGGGGCGCTCGCGGGCTGTAACGGTCGTGGGTCGGCGACGACGTCGACCCCGGACACGACGGCGGGCGCCCCCGGCGTCGACGGCCTCTCCGACGACGGCGCCTACGGGTTCACCTTCGTCCGGCCCAGCGGGAACCGCTACCTGCCCGGCCAGGGGCGCGTTCCGGAGGCCGACCCGGTCGACGTCGACCTCCCGTCGGGGGCGACGTGGGTCGCCGCGGCGCCCGACCGCCGGACCGGGACGGTCGTGTTCGCGGCGGTGCTGGCCGACGGCCGGGTGCGTGCCCACCGTCTCGACGGCTGCGAGGTCGACCCCGTCGAGCCGTTCTCCTCGTACGGCGAGGGACCGCCGCTGCTCGTGATCAACCAGGGTCAGGCCCGGCTCACCCGCAGCGGAACGGTGTTCACCCACCCGACGCCGATCCCCGGCGGGTCGGCAGTGATCCGGACGGACGGCGGGCTCGCGCTGCCGGGCGGCGAACTCGACGTCGACCCGATCGCCGACGCCCGGATCGTCACGGACGGGCGGCTGGTCTACCTGCTCGGGGACGCGACGACCTACCGACACGGCGCCGTCGGCGACGAGGTCGAGGGCGGCGCGGTGATGGTCGTCGACCCGGAGACCAGGTCGGTCCGGCCCCTCGTCCCGCCGTACGGTGTGATCGAGGGGCTCTCGCCGATGCTGACCGAACTCGGCGGCGAACTGTCGGTCCTCGTCACCGCGAGCGACGGCGACCGCGGCGCGTCGCTGGCGCTCCTGCGGGACGACGGGAGCGAGGGCGGGACCGTGGTTGCGACGAGTGACCCCGTCGGCATCGGGTTCGGCTGGCGCCACCAGATCGCCGTCGCGCCGTTCGGCCCCGACGGCGAACTCGAGGTCGCGTCGGTCCGGACGCCCCACCGCTCCGCGGAGGCGGAGTTCCACCGTCTCGACGGCAGCCGCCTAGAGCGCGTCGCGTCGACGGGGTCGTACCCCTCGCACGGGTTCGGGAGCCGGAACCTCGACCGCGCGGCTGCGGCAGACTTCGACGGCGACGGTCGCCCGGAGCTGCTCGTGCCGACGCCGGAGACGGGCGTCCTCGCCGCGCTCCGGCGCACCGCGGACGGGCTCGTCGAGCCGTGGCGGCTGGACGTCGGCGGGACGTTCACGACGAACCTCGCCGTCTCGCCGGGTCCGGACGGGGTCGTCGTCGGCGCCGGCACGCCGGACGGACTCCGGAT
>JAQCMY010000193.1 GCA_028274865.1 Haloferacaceae archaeon
CGGTCGGTCACGCTCGACAGCGGCCGCGGGCGGGCCAAAGCCGTGGCGGTCGACTTTTCACCGTACCGTCCACGCAGTCAGTATGGACGAGTCGAGACGGCTGTTCCTCGAGGATCTGCTCGCAGTCCCGAGCCCGTCCGGGTTCGAGACGCGCGGCCAGCGGGTCTGGATCGACTACGTCGAGAGCTTCGCCGACAGCGTGACCGTCGACGACTACGGCAACGCGGTCGCGACCCACGAGGGCGGCGACGGTCCGAGTGTCGCCTTCGCGGGCCACGGAGACGAGATCGGCCTGATCGTCCGGCGGGTCGAGGGCGACGGCTACCTCCGGGTCGGGCGGATCGGCGGCACCGACCGCACGGTGACGCGGGGCCGGCGGGTCGTCGTCCACGCCGACGACGGACCGGTGCCGGGCGTCGTCGGACAGACGGCGATCCACCTGCGCGACGACGAGGACGGCCCGGTCGACGTCGACGAACAGTACGTCGACGTCGGCGCCGACGACGGCGACGCGGCGCGCGAACTGGTCGACGTCGGCGACCCCGTCACCGTCGCGAGCGAGGGCGTCGTCGACCTCGCGGGCGACCGTGTCAGCGCGCGCGGCCTCGACAACCGCGTCGGCGTGTGGGCGGCCGCAGAGGGGCTGCGCCGCGCGGCGACGGCCGACGTCGGGGCGACGGTCCACGCCGTCGCGACGGTCCAGGAGGAGGTGGGTCTCAAGGGCGCGAAGATGGTCGGCCCGGACCTCGACGCGGACGCGGTCGTCGCCGTCGACGTCACCCACGCCGGCGACCACCCGGGACTCGGCGCCGGGCAGCAGACGCCGGTCGAACTCGGCGCCGGTCCCGTCGTCTCGCGCGGGAGCGCGAACCACCCGGCTGTCGTCGAGACGGCGCGGGCCGCCGCCGCCGACGCGGACGTCGACGTCCAGTTACAGGCCGCGGGGCTCCGCACCGGAACGGACGCCGACGCCTTCTACGTCGCCGACGGCGGAACACCGGCGTTGAACCTCGGCGTGCCGAACCGATACATGCACACGCCGGTCGAGGTGGTGAGCGCGTCGGACCTGACGGCGACGGCTCGCCTCCTCCGCGTGTTCGCCGAGCGGGCGACGACGCGGGAGTCGTTCGCGGTGGACGTGTAACGCAACGATTAACGGGACAGCACGGAAGACTGCGGTATGGCTGGTACGATCGAGGTGCTCGTTCCCGGCGGAGAGGCAACCCCCGGCCCGCCGCTCGGCCCGGAGCTCGGCCCGACGCCGGTGAACGTCCAGGACGTCGTCGCACAGATAAACGATGATACCGCCGCGTTCGACGGCATGGAGGTTCCCGTCACCGTCGACTACGACGACGGCGGCTCGTTCACCGTCGAGGTGGGTGTCCCGCCGACGGCAGAACTGGTCAAGGACGAGGCGGGCTTCGAGACGGGCAGCGGCGAGCCACACTCGGAGTTCGTCGCGAACCTGACCGTCGACCAGGTCCGGACGGTCGCCGAGCAGAAGCAGTCGGACCTGCTCTCGTACGACATGAAAAACGCCGCGAAGGAGGTCGTCGGCACCTGTACCTCGCTCGGCGTCACGATCGAGGGGAACGACCCCCGCGAGTTCAAAGAGCGGCTGGACGACGGCGAGTACGACGACCTGTTCGCCGACGAGGCAGCGGCGACGTAACCCTCGCTGTTTTGATTCGCCCCGCCACAGAACGGCTGTGAGCCGCTACTTCGAGGATCTGTCGCTCGGCGAGCCCGGGTCGCTCGGCGAGCACGAGTTTACCCGCGAGGCGATCGTCACGTTCGCGGAGCAGTGGGACCCGCTACCGATGCACGTCGACGCCGACAGTCGGGGCGCCGCCCAGCACGGCGGCCTCATCGCCAGCGGCTTCCACACGCTCTGTGCGACGGCCCGCCTCGCCGGCTCGTGGCGGCGCGACGTCGCCGTGGTCGGCGGCCTCGGTATCGACGACGTCCGGTGGCTGGCGCCGGTCCGGCCGGGCGACCGGATGGCGGTGACGTACGAGCTCACCGAGCTCCGGCGGTCGGAGAGCCAGCCGGAGCGGGGCGTGATGGTCGGCCGGGTGACGGGCCGCGTCGACGGCGAGGACGTGATCGCGTACGACGACGCGGGGCTGGTGGCGTGTGCCGACGGCGAGAGCGGAGGAGCGTGACGCGAGACGGGCGCTTCGACGGCTTTATGCCTCGGTTGACCGACTTTCGAGACGAGACAGGACTTGCCTGTGTCACACCGTAGGAGCAGTTCCTGCGTACTACGGAGGTGAAAGATGGCAGATACGATAGAGGAAGCAGTGGCGCACGCGCTCGACGAGGCCCCGCCCCGGGAGTTCCGGGAGACCGTGGACCTCGCCGTGAACCTGCGCGACCTAGACCTCAACGACCCGTCGAACCGCGTCGACGAGAGCGTGGTCCTACCCGCCGGAACGGGCCAGGAGACCCGCATCGTCGTCTTCGCGACCGGCGAGACTGCCCTTCGCGCGCAAGACGTCGCCGACGAGGTGCTCGGGCCCGACGAGCTCGAGGAGCTCGGCGACGACGACGACGCCGCGAAGGACGTCGCCGGCGAGACAGACTTCTTCGTCGCCGAGGCAGCGCTGATGCAGGACATCGGCCGGTACCTCGGGACCGTCCTCGGGCCGCGTGGCAAGATGCCGACGCCGCTCCAGCCCGACGACGACGTCGTCGAGACGATCGACCGGATGAAGAACACCGTCCAGCTTCGGTCCCGTGACCGGCGCACGTTCCACACGCGCGTCGGCGCAGAGCACATGGGCGCCGCGGAGATATCGGAGAACATCGACGTTATCGCGCGTCGACTCGAGGCGAGCCTCGAGAAGGGGCCGCTGAACATCGACTCAATGTACGTCAAGACGACCATGGGCCCGTCGGTGGAGGTGCCGGCGTGACCACAGTCACTCCGCTCGTTGCCCACGAGTCCCTACGGGACGTCGTGGACACAGTCACTCCGCTCGTTGCTCACGGCGCCACGGAGGTGCTGCCGTGAGCCAGAGCCGGTCGGAGGCCGCCGAGGCCCGCCGGACGGACCAGATTCCGGCGTGGAAGCAAGAGGAGATCGACGAACTCGTCGCCTTCCTCGAGTCACACGACAGCGTCGGCATCGTCGGCGTGGCCGGTATCCCGAGCCGACAGCTCCAGGCGATGCGCGCCGACCTCCACGGACAGGCCGCCCTGCGCGTGAGCCGCAACACGCTGATGACCCGCGCGCTGGAGGCCGTCGGCGACGGGCTTGGAGCCCTGACCGACCACGTCGCCGGACAGGTTGCGTTCGTCGGCACGAACGACAACCCGTTCGCCCTCTACCGCGAACTCGAGGCGTCGAAGACGCCCGCGCCGATCGGCGCGGGCGAGGAGGCGCCGAGCGACGTCGTGATCCCCGAGGGCGACACCGGCGTCGACCCCGGACCGTTCGTCGGCGACCTCCAGCAGGTGGGTGCCGCCGCCCGCATCATGGAGGGCTCTATCCACGTCACCGAAGACAGTACGGTGCTCGAGGCCGGCGAGGCGGTCTCCGCCGACCTCGCGAACGTGCTGGGCGAACTCGGCATCGAGCCGAAGGAGGTCGGGCTCGACCTTCGAGCGGTCTACTCCGAGGGCGTCATGTTCGACCCCGAGGAGCTCGACATCGACGTCGACGCCTACCGCGCCGACGTCGAGGCCGCCGCGGCGCGTGCCCGGTCGCTCTCGGTCGGCGCGGCCTACCCGACCCGGCAGACCGCGGGCGCGCTGCTCGCGAAGGGCGCGGGCGAGGCCAAGTCGCTCGGCGTCTTCGCCGCAATCGAGGACGAGGAGCTGATGCCCGACCTCGTCGCGGTGGCCGACGCACAGGTCCGTGCGCTCGCGACCCACCTCGACGACGAGGCGCTCCCGGAGGAGCTCCGCGGCGCCGAGCCGGACGCGACACCGGCCGTCGAGGAGGACGCCGGCGAGACGGACGATACACCGGACGACGCACAGGACGACGACGCACAGGACGACGACCACGAGGCCGAGGGAGCCGACGACGCCGGCGACGACGACGACGACGGCGGCGACGCCCTCGGTGCGATGTTCGGCTGATACACACACCACAATGGAGTACGTCTACACCGCGCTGCTGCTGAACGAGGCTGACGAAGAGATCGACGAGACAAACGTCACCGCGGTCCTCGAGGCCACGGGCGTCGACGTCGAGGAGTCTCGCGCGAAGGCGCTCGTCGCCGCGCTCGAGGACGTCGACGTCGAGGAGGCGATCGACGCCGCCGCCGCCGCGCCCGCCGCGGGCGCCGGCGGGGGCGCGGCTGCCGGCGCCGCCGAGGAGGCGACAGACGAAGACGAAGACGAAGACGAGTCCGAGGAGGAGGCCGCCGACGAGGCGGAGGCCGCCGACGAACCCGAGGACGACGACGACGACGACAGCGGCGAGGGCCTCGGCGAGCTCTTCGGGTAGGCCCCACGGTCTCCCACGCGCGTTCTTCAACCGCGAGCGGCGCCGCCGTCACCGACCGAAGGACTATTCTCCCTGCGCCGGGAGCGGCGGGCATGCGCACCTCGACGGCGTTCGCCGGGCTGGACTGTATCGACTGTGACGCCAGACACGATCCGACCGAGGTCACGGGTCGGTGTCCCGACTGTGGCGGTATCCTCGACCCGGCGTACGACCTCGACGCCGTCGACCTGACGCGGGCCGCCCTCCGGGAGCGACCGTTCGACTCGATGTGGCGCTACGACGAACTGCTGCCGTTCGACCGCGAGGCGGCGGTCGAACTCGGCGCCGGCGCGACGCCGCTCCACGAGTGCGACCGGCTGGCCGAAGAGATGGGAGTCGACCGCGTGTTGATCAAAGACGAGGGGCGGAACCCGACGGGGACGTTCAAGGACCGCGGGCAGGCGGCGGCTATGACCGGCGCGGTCGAGTTCGGCGCCGACGAGGTGTCGATCCCCTCGGCGGGGAACGCCGGCCACTCCCACGCGGCGTACGCCGCCCGCGCGGGCCTCGACGCGCACGTCTTCCTCCCGACGCGGGCGGGCGACACCCAGAGGACGATGGTGCGGGCCCACGGCGCGGAGCTCACCGAGGTGCCGGGACCGCTGACGGAGGCCGGCGCGGCACACGACGAACGGGCGACCGAGGCGGGCTGGCACTCGCTGAAGACGTTCGTCACGCCGTACCGCCACGACGGCAAGAAGACGATGTTCTACGAGATCGCCGAGCAGATGGACTGGTCGGTCCCCGACGCCGTCGTCTACCCGACGGGCGGCGGCGTCGGACTGATCGGGATGCACAAGGCCGCCGCCGAGTTCCGCGACCTCGGGTTCACCGACGACCAGCCGTCGATGTACGCCGCACAGTCGACCGGCTGTGCGCCGATCGTCGACGCGTTCGAGGCCGGCGCACAGATCCACGAAGCCGTGACCGACCCCGACACGGTGTGCAACGGGATCGAGGTCCCCGACCCGGGCGCCAGCCCGTGGGTGCTGGAGGTGCTTCGGGAGAGCAACGGCGGCGCCGTCGCGACGACCGACGAGGCGATCCTCGACGCGGCGCTCGACGTCTGCCGGCTGGAGGGCGTCGAGATGGGCGTCACCTGCGCGGCGGCAGCGAGCGGCGCCGCGGCGCTGGCCGACCGCGGCGAGTTCGGCCCCGACGACACCGTCCTCCTGCTGAACACCGGCGCGGGGATCAAAGACGTCGCGACGTACGCTGACGGCCTCGTGGCGGAGTGAGCGGCCCCGGCGTTCAAGTGCGATACCGGGACCACCGCGGCACGTGTTTCTGCCGTCCGCCGGCCTCGGGCCGGCGACGACGACTGTCGCGTACGCCGTGGTCGGGGTCTGTCTCGGGACGGCGAGCGGCCTGACGCCGGGCGTCCACGCGAACGCCTTCGCGCTCCTCCTCGCCGCCGGTGCCGGCGCGCTCCCCGGACCGGCGCTGGCCGTCGGTGCCGCGATGCTGGCTGCCGGTGTCGTCCACACCTTCCTCGACGTGGTCCCCGCGCTGGCGCTCGGTGTCCCCGACCCGTCGATGGCCGCGAGCGCCCTCCCCGGGCACCGGCTCGTGCTCGCCGGGCGGGGCCGGGAGGCGCTGCGGCTGTCGGCGCTCGGGAGCGCCGCGGGGGCGCTCGCGGCGGTCCCGCTCGCGGTGCCGCTCACCCGCGTCGCCGGGACGCTGGCGCCGGTCGTCGACCGGCACCTGCCGCTCGTCCTCGGCGGCGTCGCCTGCTACCTCGTCGCCACGGAGTCGTCGCTCCGCGGGGCGCTCGGCGGCGTTCTCGCGTTCGGCCTGAGCGCGGCGCTCGGGGGGGTCGCTCTCGGCCTCGACCCGACTGCGCCGCTCCCGGTCGGGAGCGTCCTCGCGCCGCTGTTCGCCGGGCTGTTCGGCGCGCCGGTGCTGCTCGACGCGGCGCGAGGGTCGGGCGACCTGCCCGCACAGGACGACGCCCGGCTCTCGCTCCCGCGGTCGGCGCTCGGCGTGACCGCCGGGGCAGGTGCGCTCGCCGGTGCGCTCGTCGCCTACCTCCCCGGCGTCTCGGCGGGCGTCGCGGCGACGCTCGCACTCCCGGCGGCGCCGGCAGCCCACCGGGCGCGCGGGTTCGTCGTCGCACAGAGCGGCGCGAACACGGCGACGGCCACCTTCGCGCTGTTCGCGTTCTCCGGGCTCGGCGAGACGCGAACGGGCGTGACCGTGGCGCTCGATACCGCCGGTGTTCCGCCTGCACTCGGAACGCTGGTGCCCGTCGTTGCCCTCGCCGCCGCGGCGGGGGCGGTGCTGGTCGTGACAGTCGGCGACCGCTACCTCCGGGTCGTCGGTCGGGTCGACGGCGCGGCGCTGGCCGCCGGTGTGCTGGCCGGTCTGGCGGTCCTCGCCGGACTCTTCGCCGGAGCGACGGGCGTCGTAGTCTACGTCGTCGCCGGAGCCGTCGGACTGGTGCCGGTGCGACTCGGCGCCCGACGGGTCCACCTGATGGGCGCGCTCCTGGGGCCGCTGGCGGTCGGCATCTGATCGTGAACCGACAACCGTTAACCGCAGTGGGCCAAACGGCGGTGTATGAGCGAGAGCGAACCCGAGTCCGGGCAGGAGCGCCAGTGTGTCTCCTGCGGGATCAACATCCGCGGTATGAGCGCGGCCACCTTCGCCTGTCCCGACTGCGGGACCGAGATCAGCCGGTGTGCCCGCTGTCGCAAGCAGAGCAACCTCTACGAGTGTCCCGACTGCGGGTTCCGGGGGCCGTAGGATGGGCGACGTCGCCGCCACGATGAAGGTGATGCCCGAGAGCCCCGACGTCGACCTCGACGCGCTGAAAGAGCGGCTGGAGACGGCACTCCCGGAGGGCGCGGAGGTGCGCGGCTCCGACACCGACGACGTGGCGTTCGGCCTCGTCGCGCTGCTGCTCTCCGTCGTCGTCCCCGACGACGCGGGCGGCACGGACGCCGTCGAGGAGGCGTTCGCCGGCGCCGACGGCGTCGAGAGCGTCTCCGTCGAGGAAGTCGGCCGCCTGTAACGGACACGCACGAGCGGCTGCGCCGGTGGTCCGGCGTGGACCGTACTGCTTTTACTCCCGTCCGCGATAGAGTAGACAACAATGCCCAACTCGAACGGTCCGCTCACCGGAACGCGCAGCAAGCTCTCGAACCGACCACGTGACCGGGGAACGTCGCCCCCGCAGCGAGCGATCCAGCAGTTCGACGAGGGCCAGAAGGTCCATCTCAGTATCGACCCGAGCGTCCCGGACGGTCGGTTCCACCACCGGTTCTCCGGCCACACCGGCACCGTCGTCGGCGAGCAGGGGTCGGCGTACAAGGTGGAGATCGTCGACGGCGGGAAGACGAAGACGCTCCTCGCGACGGCGGCTCACCTCGCGGCACAGGACCCAGACGAGTAAGCCGTCAGCGCGCGACGAACGGACCGACCAGCAGCGTCCAGACGAACAGTCCCGCGGCACCCGCCGCGAGAACCTGGACGAATCCCGTCGTTCGAACGACGAGCCACAGCGACGCCGAGACGGCACAGAGGAGCGTCGCCCCCCCTGCAACTGTCGACCACGACAGCACTCGAGAGTCCCTCTCTTCAGGGGATGACTCGTCTGGCGGCGTGACGAATGTCAACCCCCGGGCACCGACGCGGCGCGCCGAGATGGAGCGCTCGACCGACCAGCGATACCCCCGGTCCGCCCGCTCCGGGTCTCGCCAGTAGACGACGAGATAGCTGTACCGGCGTGCGAGCGCCGAGAGCGACTGTCGAAGCTCCGACACCGTCGTCGGTCCGACCGCCTCGGCGAACACCACGGCTATCTCGCCGTTGACGACCACCTCGGCCCCCGACGACCCTGGCTCTCGCTCGACGACCTCGCGCTCCCAGATGTTCTCGACACCCTCGTTCAGTCGCCGGTCGAGATACTCACAGAGCCCACGAGTCGCTGTCTCGTCCGGCTGCCACGCCGCTACCCCGTCGACGACGGCGTCGAACGTCGCGCGCGACCCGGCGGCGTCACCGCTCACCGTCGCCTGCCCCCGTCGCTCGTCGCTCGCCGGCACCGAGTTGGACGACGTCGTCGAGCGGCCGGGCGAGGATCCGGCGTGTCCGCTCTTCGATCGGACCGTTCCAGGTGTAGAAGGCTCGGGCGTCGAGCGACCGGACGCGCTCGGCGACGAGGTAGAGCAGCTTGTACGCCTGCTGGATCGACGACCGCTCGACGACCGCCGAGACGGGGTCGAGACAGAGCCCGACCGGAGTCGTCGCGTCGTCGAGCGCCCGGACCGTCGCCTCTCCAACCGACGGGACGTCGCTCCCGGCGACAGTGAGGGCGGCGTCGAGCGCCGTGGCGTCGGCTGTCTCGCCAGAACAGTCGACGACGTGATTCGCTTCGGCAGCCCACGCCTCGCCGGCAGCGGCCAGCACCGACTCCGTCCGGGGAGCGGCATTCACTACAATCGTCGGCCCCTCCGTCTCGCCGAATTTGTCGAACGCGTACCGGAGCGCGGCTGTCGGCTCGCTCTCGACGACCAGCACGTTCGACCCGAGCGGCGGCACGTCGCTCATTCCGGCGACCCGTCGTCGCGGAGGAGGCTCCCGACGTCTGCCGCGCTGAGTTCAGCCGACCCGACGAGCTCCTGCTCCGTCGCATCGAGCTCGGCGAGCAGGCGGTCGTACTCGTCGCTCGCTGCGAGCTCTGCGCCGGATTTCTGTGCCTCTAACAGCGCTGCGGTCCGCGCCAGCCGGTAGTGGCTACGGAGACTGTCGTCGAGCTGCCGGCGCCGGACCATCCGCTCGACGAGCGACACCAGTTCGTCCCGTGACACCGGCTTGCGGACGTAGTCGTCGAACCCCATCTCGACGATGTCGAAGTCCGGATCGACGGCAGTGACCATCGCGACGGCACAGTCCCCCGGAGCGTCCCGGATCTGCGTGAGGACCTGACTGCCGCGGCGCTCCGGCATCCGGCGGTCGAGCAGCGCTACGTCTACGGACTCATCGTACGCCCTGACTGCCTCCGTGCCGTCGAGCGCGACGCGGACGTCGTACTCTCGCCGGAGCACGGTCGCGAAGAAGTCCGCCAGGTCCGCCTCGTCCTCCACGACCAGGACGACCGGGGTATCCTCGCACATGTCGGTAGACGACCGCTCGGAGGCTTAAACCGACAGCAACGCTTTCACGACGCGAGAGCGCAGCCGTCTCCCTCCGAGGCGCTTCGTCAACTATTCCCGCGTGCGCCGACACTGCTGGTCGTATGAACGAGGTAGTCTGCCGAGGGCCCGGTCAGACCCGGGGACGGCCACGCGGCGTGGAGGGTCTCGAGGCGCGATGACCCTGTTCAAAGAGAAACTCGACGAGGAGTACCACACCGTCTCGGAGGCGAAGGAGCTCCTCGCCGACGTCGAGGTAGAGCGGGCGGTGAACGACGACCGCGAGATGCGCTACGAGCTCGCGCGGGCGATCGAGCACGTCAACCGATTTGCCGTCCTCGACCCCGAGGAGTCACGGGAGCTGG
>JAQCMY010000195.1 GCA_028274865.1 Haloferacaceae archaeon
GTAGCGACGTTCAGCATGTACTCCCAGAAGACGGTGAACTCACCGGCGCCGGCGAGTATCATCGGGACGTGCCAGAGGCCCCACACGACGCCGACCCCCACGCTCGCGGGGAGCGCACCGAACCGCCGCTGGAGACGGGGCTGCAGGAAGCCGCGCCAGCCCAGCTCCTCTAGTGCGCCGGCCAGAAAGAGCGTGACGGCGAAGACGAAGAGGTACTGTCCGACCGGAGCAGCCGGAACTGCCACGTCACCGCCGAGAAGAGCCGCGACGACAGTCTCGAACTCCGTCCCGAGCATCATGATTCCGGTGCCAGCGACGTACCAGTGGAGACCGGCCCGGAGGCCGCGGGGCTGTCCGAGCCACTCCCGGACGCTCTCGTCACACAGCCAGACCGTCACGCCTGCGCCGACCACCGGGGCCCACGCGTACGGAATCGCCGCCAGCCCCGGAGCGTCGGCCCCGAAGGCCGCGTAGAGGGCCGTGGCGACGAGTCCGGAGTAGAGTGTCAGGACGACCAGGAAGGTTCCGACGGGGCTGTGAGACGCTCGCTGCCTGACTGCGGCGACGCGACTCATCGCCGGCCTCCCGCGCGACCCGACACGGCGAGGGTGTCGAGTGCCGCCGCCGTGAGGTCGAGTCGCTCTGCGCGTTCGTCTGGACGCTCCGGCCAGGGGGGATCGACAGTAGCAGACATGCTGTTTCGGGCGGGTCGCCTCCGACTGGCCGGCACTGTACACTGTATATACCGAAGGCTCAAGCGCGAGTCACAGCTACCGGACCCGGCTCACGCTGCCCCCCAGCTTCCGGAGCTGCGCTCTCGACAGTGACCTCGCGGGTGTCACCGCTCGGGAGACGACCGGCGGCGGGACCCCGAGCGCTCGGCGCCTCGCGTACTCCCCGAAGCGGACGTCGACGGGGGTCGGCCTCGCCGGCGCACGAGCAACGCGCCACTGAACCCGTCTCCGGACCGCGTCGTGCGTCCGGACCCGTTCGACGGTCGTCCGTTCGGCGTCGTCCTCGCCTCTGGCCCGCGTGAGCACCGCGCTCGTCGTCGACGATTACGGCCCGTTCGGTCGTCTCGCCGCGGTCCGCGAGCGTCGAGCGCTCGGCTCCGCCGGGGCGTGCGCCGCGGCCTCGTCGACGTCGTCCCCGCTCCGCCGGCAGTCGGCTGCGGGCGGGAACAGCTCCGTGGAGGCGACTGCTCGACGGGGCCGACGGCGAGTCCCGGGGTTGCCGTCGTCTCACGTCACACTTAAGTCTCCGACTCTCCCGCGATAGGTCACTATGTCAGGAACCGTCACGGAGCAGATTCTCGCCGACCACCTCGTGGAGGGAGCCCTCGAGCCCGGCGAGGAGATCGGGATCGAGGTCGACCAGACGCTCGCACACGACCTGACCGGGACGATGGTCTGGCTCCAGTTCGAGGCGCTGAATCTCGACGAGGTGAAGGTAGACGAGGCGGTCCAGCACTGCGACCACCAGACCTACCAGAGCGACTACCGGACCACCGACGACCACCGATACCTCCGCTCGGCCTGTGGCACCTACGGCGCCCACTTCGCCCGCCCCGGCACGGGCATCTGCCACCAGGTCCACAAGGAGAACTTCACCGCGCCCGGGAAGGTGATCATCGGTGCCGACTCGCACACCCCGACCGCAGGCGGGCTCGGCCAGCTCGGTATCGGATCCGGCGGCCTCGACGTCGCCGTCGCGATGGGCGGCGCGCCGTACTACCTCGAGATGCCGGAGGTCCTAAACGTCCGACTGGAGGGCGAGCTAGACGAGTGGGCGACCGCGAAGGACGTCATCCTCGAGCTGCTCCGCCGGCTCTCGGTCAAGGGCGGCGTCGGGAAGGTACTGGAGTACACCGGCCCCGGCGTCGAGGCGCTGTCGGCCCACGAGCGGACCGTGATAACGAACATGGGGACCGAGCTCGGCGCCACCTCCTCCGTGTTCCCGACGGACGAGCGGACGCGGGCGTTCCTCGCCCGCCTCGGCCGCGAGGACGACTACGTCGAGATCACCCCGGACGACGACGCCGAGTACGACGACGAGGTGGTCGTCGACCTCTCGGCGATCGAACCGCTCGTGGCCGCGCCCTCGATGCCGGACAACGTGATGCCGGTCGGGGAGGCGGCGGGCACACCGGTCGACCAGGTGCTCGTCGGCTCCTGTACGAACGGCGCCTACGAGGACGTCCTCCCGGTCGCGCGTCTCTTGGAGGGCCGACAGATCCACCCGAAGACGGAGGCAGTCGTCGCGCCGGGGTCGAAGCAGGCCGCGGAGATGCTGGCGCGAAACGGCTGGACCGCCGAGCTGATGGCCGCCGGCGTGAACATGTCCGAGGCCACCTGCGGGGCGTGTATCGGCGCGGGACACGTCCCGGCCTCGGACTCGGTGTCGCTCCGGACGTTCAACCGCAACTTCGAGGGCCGGTCGGGAACCGAGGAGGACACCGTCTACCTCTGCTCGCCCGAGGTGGCCGCGGCCTCCGCGCTCGCGGGCGAGATCGTCGACCCGCGGGACGCCGCCGACGAGTACGGCATAGAGCCCCCTGGCTTCGAGATGCCCGACGAGTACGTCGGCGCGAGCGACGGCGACCTGATCGCGCCAGACCGGGCCGTCGACGACGCGCCGGTGAAGGGGCCGAACATAAAGGAGGTGCCGCTGGGCGAACCGCTCGAGGCCGACCTCGCCGGGCCGGCCCTGCTGAAGATGGGCGACAACATCACCACCGACCACGTCATCCCCGCGACCCAGGAGGTGTCGGTGCTGCGCTCGAACGTCCCCGAACTGTCGACACACACGCTCAAACGCGTCGACGAGGCGTTTGCCGACCGCGCGCTGGAGGCCGACGGCGGGTTCTTGCTGGCGGGCGAGAACTACGGCCAGGGCTCCTCGCGCGAGCACGCCGCGCTCTGTCCGATGTACCTCGGCGTCGAGGGCGTCCTCGCGCGGAGCTTCGCCCGGATCCACAAGGCCAATCTGTTCAACTTCGGGCTGATCCCGCTCACGATCGACGAGGCGACCTACGAGCGGATCGACCAGGGCGACGACGTCGAGATCGTCGACGACGTCCGGACCGCGGTCGACCAGGGCCGCGAGGCGTTCACCCTCCGCGTGAACGACGACTGGGAGGCGACCGCCCGCCTGGACGCCTCCGAGCGCGAGCGGCGCATCCTCGCCGCCGGCGGAAAGCTCTCGCTGACGAAGCGGGAGGCGAGCGGCGGGAGCGGCCCGGCGCCCGCCGACGACTGAGGAGGCGACACGGGAGCGCGGCGCTTTTGCGCGCCCGACCGCAACCCCGGGCGTGGCGCCGACCGTCAGGCCGGCCGAGCGGGCCGACCTCCTCGACGTCCTCCGCATCGAGCGGGCGTCGTTCGCCGACCCGTGGCCGTACGCCGCGTTCGAGTCCTCGCTCGACGAGGCCGCGTTCCTCGTCGCCGAGGGCGAGACGGAGACGACCGTGCACGGCTACCTCGTCGCGTCGCTCGTCCCGAACCACGGGCGGGCGATCGGCCACGTCCGCGACATCGCCGTCCGGCCGGAGTCGCGCGGCGCCGGCGTCGGCCGGCTCCTGCTCACGACGGGCCTCGACCGCCTGCGCCGCGGCGGCGCGGCGACGGTCAAACTCGAGGTGCGCGAGTCGAACGACCCGGCCCGGTCGCTCTACCGCGACGTCGGCTTCGCGCCCGCCCGGCGGGTGCCACGGTACTACGACGACGGCGAGGACGCGCTGGTGATGACCCTCGACGCGCGCGCCTGACCGTTTTTCCCGTCCGGGGCCGACCAGACAGTCATGGGCTACGTGTGTCCGGTCTGTGACCACCCACAGCACGACGCCGAACACCTCGCGAACCACCTCGCGGTGACGGCGCTCACCCACGGCGACGGCCACGAGGCGTGGCTGGACGAACACGCCCCGGGGTGGGTCGAGGAGTCGCCCGCGACGCTCGGCGACCGGGTCGCGTCCCGCGCCGAGGAGACAGCCCACGAGACGGTGTTCGAGGACACGACCGCGGAGGGCCGCGACCCCGACGGCGCCGCGCCGGCTCCCGACACGGAGGCGGCACGGGCAGCGATGGCGGAGGCGCGACGGATGCGGGCCGAGGTCGTCGGCGACGAGACGGGGGACGGGTCCGACGACGGGCCGGAGGGAGACGCGTGAGCGGCGACGACGTCGCCGCCGAGGGACTCCTCGCGCCAGACACGGCTGCGGCGGCCCGCGAGCGACACGGGGCCTGCGGACCGGCGGCGGCGACGGTGGTGCGCGAGGTGGCGCGTGCGATGGGGTTCGACCGCGACGCCTACCGCGAGCGGGTCACGGACGAGGTGGTCGAGACGGCCCGCGACGCGCTGTTCGCGTCGCTACTCCGTGTCCGCGTCGGGCCGCGGTCGGCCTACGAGGCGTGGCGGGCGGCGTACGACGGCGAGGTGGCCGAGACGGGCAGCCCCGACGTCGACCGAGTGGCGTGGCACGTCGCGCCGACCGGTGCCGTCGCGACGACGTTCCACGCCGACCGCGAGGCGGCGGTCGGGACGCTCCGCCGGCAGGCGTTCGGACGGCTCTACCGGCCGGCGTTCGAGGAGGCGACCGACGGGTGACCGGCAGTCGTTTTACCGCCGCGTCCGACGGTCCGCCGTGCGACACGTCACCCGCCGGGCCGCCGCCGGTCTCTGCCTCCTGGTCGTCGCCCTGGTCGCCCTCGGCGCGGCGCCGTCGGCGCTCGGGAGCGGCGAGCCGTACCGCCTCGTCGTGACCGAGGCGGAGTCGACGGGGCCGGCGGCGAACGCCAGCGGCCTCTCGGAGCGGCGCTACCCCTACCTGACGGCGGCGCTCCGTGCCCCCGACGGTCGGTCGTCGGGCTACCGGACGGGCCCGGTCGGGCTCAAGGAGTCGTTCACACACTCGCCGTTCGACGAGGTCGCGGGGCTCGTCGCCCGGGCCCCCGGCGCGGCGGTCGAGGGGCGCGAGCACGCGGTCCGGATCACGGTCGACGGGAGCCGCTACCGAGCCGAGGTGCGACGGTGAGTTCCCAGAACGACGTCGGCGACCCGGACCCCTCGCGGCCGGTGCTGGAGGAGGTCGTCGAGTACGAGACGGGGTGGGTCACCGCGGGCTACGACCTCGTCGAGGGGCCGGACGGGTCGACCAAGCGCTACTACTGGGCGGAGCTCCCGCCGGCTGCCGTCGTCGTCGCGGTCCACGAGGGCCGACTGCTCCTCGTCGAACAGTACCGCCCGACGGTGCGGGAGACACAGCTCGAACTCCCCGCCGGCGTCGTCGAGGCGGGCGAGACGTTCGCCGAGGCCGGCGCGCGCGAACTCCGCGAGGAGACGGGGTTCGCGGCGGGCGAGACGGAGCTCCTCGCCGACTTCTGGACGGCGACGGGGCTGCTCCGCCACCGCCGGGGCATCGTCCTCGCGACGGACCTGACCGACGCCGGAGCGGTCGACCACGACTCGAACGAGTTCCTCGTCCCGCGGTCGGTGCCAGTCGACGAGGCAGTGTCAGTCGCGCGGGCGCCGCCGACGAACGACGCGACGCTGGAAGGCGTACTGCTCGCCCGCGAGGCGGGCGTGCTGTGAGGAGACAGAGGAGCGCGAGACGGGAGCGTCCCGGCTCGACGGCGGTCAGGCGACGTTGAATCCCTTGTCGCGGAGGAAGTCCTCCACGCGACCGGAGTGGTTCCCCTGGAGTTCGATGGCGCCGTCCTCGACGGTGCCACCGCAGGCGAACTTCGATTTGAGGTCCGAGGACAGGCTGTCCATGTCCACGTCGTTCGGGTCGAACCCCTCGACTATCGTCACTTCCTTGCCGTATCTGCGCTCGTCGATACGGATGCTGATCTCTTGGGACTCCTTCGCGACGTCCTCGCAGACGCAGAGTTCCTCGGGCAGCCCGCACGTCGAGCAGACTTCTCCCATTCCGGCTCTCGGTTCGAAATCCCGGTACAAAATGCTGTCGGGGCGGCTGCTCAGCCGGCGAGCCCCGCGTCGTCGACGAGACGGTCGACCGTCGCCACCGCCTCGTCCGCCGTCTCCCTGTCGACACCGTCGCCGTACCGCGCGCGTTCGTACGCGTCGACGACGTCCAGCGCCGCCGGGTCCGCCCCCGCTGCCACCGCCGCCTCGACGTGTGCCCGTGGCGTCTCGCCGGAGCGACGGGCCCGGGTCTGCCGGCCGAGCAGCGTCTCTAGCCGGTCGTACGCGCGCACGGCGTCGGCGTCCGGGTCGGCGCGGGGCTGGCGCCGGAGCGCGACGGCCTCGCGGAGGCGCGCGAGGACGCCCGTCCGGCGGCCCACGGCGACGAGTCCGGCGACGGCGACGGCCCACACCCCGAGCGTCCGGGTCGATGGCAGGTCGGGGAGCGACAGTCCGCCGTCGTCGCCGTCGCCCGGCGGCGCGATCGGCGTCGCGGTGGCCGCCGTCGAGTTCGGCGTCGCGGTGGCCACCGTCGAGTTCTGCGTCGAGTTCGGCGTCGAGTTGGTGAGGTTCGCGACGTCGGTGTCGGAGCCCTGCACCGGGCCCGTCGCGTCCGTGTCGACGCCCGTCTGGCCCCCGCCGCGGGCCCGGTCGACGCGTGCCTGTTCGGCGGTCTCGCGCGGTTCGGCGGGCGTCGGGTCGAACCGCACCCAGCCCACGTCGGGGAAGTACACCTGGACCCACGCGTGCGAGTCCAGCCCCCGGACGACGTACTCGTCGTCGTCGACCGCCTCGCCGGCCGTGTAGCCGACGACGAACCGCGCGGGCACCCCTTCCGAGCGCAGCATCGTCACCATCGTCGTCGCGTAGTAGGTGCAGTAGCCGGCGTCCATCTCGAACAGGAACGAGTCGGCGATAGAGCCGTCCGGTCGGTCGACGTCGAGCGAGTAGCGCTTCTCGCGCTCGAGGTGCTGCTCTATCGCGAC
>JAQCMY010000199.1 GCA_028274865.1 Haloferacaceae archaeon
AGGTCGGGGTCGAGCATCAGCGCGGTCGCCATCGCGACCATCTGCTGCTGCCCGCCGCTGAGCGACCCGGCCGTCTGGCCGAGGCGCTCGCGCAGCACCGGGAACTGCTCGTACACCGCCTCGACGCGCTCGTCGAAGTCGAACCAGTCGTCGCCCTCCGCGGCCCACGCGCCCATGCGCAGGTTCTCGCGGATCGTCAGGTCGGCGAACACGTTGTCGTCCTGCGGGACGTAGCAGATGCCGTGGTCGACCACCCGCTCGGGCGGGAGGCCGGTGATGTCCTCGTCTGCGAACTCGATCTCGCCCTCCCAGGTGTCGACGATGCCGACGATCGTCTTCAGGAGCGTCGACTTGCCAGCGCCGTTCGGGCCGATGATACAGACCATCTCGTCCTCTGACACCGAGAGGTCGACGCCGCTGAGGATCTGCGCGTCGCCGTAGCCGCTGACGACGTCTCTGGCTTCGAGGAGCATCAGACCTCACCCCCTAAGTACGCCTCCAGCATCCGGTCGTCGGACTGGACCTCCTCGGGGGTGCCCATCGACAGCACCGCGCCGTTGTGCATCCCGACGACGGTGTCTGCGACCCGCATCACCGCGTCGATGTCGTGTTCGACGAACAGGAAGGTCATGTCGCGTTCGTCCCGGAGTTCGAGGATCCGCTCGAGCAGGCGGTCGGTCAGGTCGGGGTTGATCCCCGCCATCGGCTCGTCGAGGAGGAGCAGATCGGGGTCGGCCATCAGCGACCGGCCGAGCTCGAGCAGTTTCCGCTGGCCGCCCGAGAGGTTACCGGCGTACTCGTCGCGGAGCTCCCACAGTTCGAGCAGCTGCAGCAGCTCCTCGGCCTGGTCGCGCTGGTCTGCCTCGAACGCACTCGTGCCGCCGATGCCGAGCGCCGAGGTCACCGCGCGCTCGCCCGGGTGGCCCTGGGCCGCCAGCAGCATGTTCTGCATCACCGACATCCCGGTGAGCTCCTGTGCGATCTGGAAGGTCCGGATCATCCCCTTCCGGGCGCGCGCGTCCGGTGAGAGGTCGGTGACGTCTTCTCCGTCGAACTCGACGGTGCCCGCGTCGGGGGTGTGAAAGCCCGTGAGGAGCCGGAACGTCGTCGACTTGCCGGCGCCGTTCGGACCGATGACGCCGACGATGTCCTGCCGTTCGACGTCGAAGCTCACGTCTTCGACGGCGACGATGCCGCCGAACGTCTTCCGAAGGCCGTCGACGCTGAGCAGCGTCATCGGGTCGCCTCCCCGAACAGTCCGTCCGGGCGGAGGAGCAGACCGACGATGAGCGCCGCCAGCGCGACCGCGAACTTGTACTCCGAAGGGACGACGACGACGCTCACCTCCTGGAGAATACCGATCGCGAACCCCCCGGCGACGGCGCCCTTCGGGTCGCCGATGCCGCCGAGGATCGTCGCCGCGAAGATCGGGATCAGCGCGGTAAAGCCCATGTTCGGGCGGATCTGGGCGTCGAGGCCGAGCATGATCCCGCCGAGACCGGCGATCGCGCCGCCGGCGATCCAGACGTACAGCACCAGCCGCTCGGTGTCGACGCCGCGGATGCGCGTGAGCGTCCGGTCGTCGGAGGCGGCGCGCATCGCGATCCCGATCCGGGTGCGCCGGAGCAGGACGTAGACGGCAGTCAGGAGCAGGAGGCTGGCGACGATGATCGAGAGCTGTTCGACGCTGTACCGGACCCCGAACAGGTTCGGGTTCGCCTCGATCGGCACGTCGTAGAAGTTGCCGCTCGGTCCCCATATCGCACGTATCAGGTTCCTGATGAAAAAGGCGATGCCGATGGAGACGATGAGGAGCGTGACCGGGCTGCTGGTTCGGAAGTGTTCGAACACCAGCTTGTCGATCAGGACGGCACCGGCGGCCATCCCGACGACGCCGGCGGCGATCGCCACCGCGAGCGGCAGGCCCATCTGGGCGTTGACCGCGAACGCGAGGTACGCCCCGGTCGCCATGTAGTCGCCGTAGGCGATGTTGATGAAGTTCAGAATGCCGAAGATGAGCGTCAGCCCCAGCGCGGAGACGGAGATGATGCTCCCGACGACGATACCGTTCCAGACGAACTGCGGGTCGAGGACCATCTCAGTCCCCCTCCGAGGTGCCGGCCTGGAGCCGTTCGGCGTTGCCGAGCAGTCCCTCCGGTCGGTAGTACAGGACGGCCACGAGGACGACGCCGACGAGCATCAGGCGGAGGTACGACATCTGGTCCGAGAACGGAACCGACCCGGGGATAAATCGGGTGACCTGCCGCAGGAGGACGATGACCACGGCGCCGACGATCGCGCCGGCGTAGCTGCCGGCGCCGCCGATTATCACCGCCGCCCAGATGAGGAAGGTGATGCTCGGGAGGAACATCACGGGCGAGATGGCGTAGACGTAGTGCGCCCACAGCGTCCCGGCGAGGCCGGCGACGCCCGCGCCGATGGCGAACGACTTCAGCTTGAACTGCGTGACGTCCTTGCCGAGCGCCAGCGCCACGTCGTCGTTCTCGCGGATGGCGTGGAGCACCCGGCCGAAGGGGCCGTTCGACATCCGCTCGAACAGGAGGTAGCAGACGCCGACGAGGCCCCAGACCAGGAGGAAGTAGAAGACGTCGTAGCTGACGGGCAGGGTCGCAACCGTCGACTCCATCGGTCGGGGGATGTTCTTCAGCGTCTGTGCGCCCGTGGTGAGCCACGCCTCGTTGTGGATGACGAGGCGGACCAGTTCGGCGGAGCTCAGCGTCACCATCGCGAGGTAGTCGCCCTCCAGCCGGACGCTCGTCGTCGCGATGACGAACCCGAGGACGGCGGCCAGCACCGTCCCGGCGACGATGCCGACGGCGACGGGGAGGTCGAACCCGACCACCCGCTCGGCCAGCAGTCCCGCCTCCGGGGTCGGCGTGGTGAGGATCGCCGACGTGTACGCGCCGACGGCGAAGAACGCCGCGTGCGCGAAGTTCAGCAGGCCGGTGTCACCCCAGTGCATGTTCATGCCGATCGCGAGCAGGGAGTACACCCCTGCGATGATGCCGACGACTAAGAGGAGGTCTAGTAGTGCCATCTGTTGCGGGTTCGTGCGTCTAACTGTCGTATCGGGGTCGTGCTCATTGAATGTGAGGGACGTCGGTAAAGGTGCCCGCGGGCCGGGCGGCCAGGCCGGGGCGTTACGCCGTCAGTTCGTCCGCCGAGAAGGTCGTCAGCTCGACCCAGCTCGCGTCGCTGACCTCGAGCACCGAGAACGGTCCGACGGGGTCGCCGAACTCGTTGAAGTCCTGCGGGTTCGAGGCGCCCTGGTAGTTGATCTCGTTGCCGGCCTCGAGTTCGGACTTGCCCTCGGCGAACGTCGAGACCTCCGTGCCGTCCGGGCGGGCGACCGGGTTGACGTTCTGCGTGATCGTCTCGCGGTCTGCCGCGCCGCCCCGCACCGCCGCGAGCGCGATGAGGTTCATCGCGTCGTAGCCGGCGGCGCCGAAGGTGCCCGGGGCCTCGCCGTGGAGGTCACGGTGGCGCTGCTCGAACTGGTCGAACGCCGGCCCTGGCGCGGGCGCCTGGCCGAAGACGGGACTCTCGGCCATCACGTCGGCGCCGACCCGCTCGACGAAGTCGGGCGTCAGCACGTCGTTGCCGAGGAACAGCGGGATGTCGGCGCCCGCCTCGATGTAGTTCTGCATGAACAGCGCCGACACCTCGGTCCCGGCGGTCATCGAGATGACGTCCGGTTCCGCGTCGATTATGTCCTGCACCTCGCTGCGGTAGGAGTCGGTCTCGATCGCCAGCGGGACGTCGGCGACCTGCGAGCCGCCCTGGCCGGTGAAGTAGTCGGCGACGGAGGCCGAGAACGACTGCGAGCCCTTGTCGTCCTTGTAGGCCACGGCCATGTTCTCGAACCCCTGGTCGAGCGCGTACTGACCCTGCGCACGACCGGCGATGGAGTCGCTCGGGACCGTCCGCCAGAGGTACGCCTCGGGACCGCCGACGTCGTTCATCTGGATCGTCCCGGCAGAGACCGAGAGCGTCGGGAGCTTGGCGTCCCGGATCGGCTGGAACAGGTTCGGAATAACCGAACTCGACGGGCCGAGCATCGCGACCACGCCGGCCTCGTCGAGCGTCGTGAACCCGGAGACCGCCGCCTGCGGCGTCGTCTCGGTGTCCTGCTCGTTGATCTCGACCGTCCGACCCATGATCGTCTCCTCGTTTATCGACTGGAGCGCCACGTCGCGGCCACGGGCGGCGTTCGGGCCGACCCAGCCGAGCCCCTGGCTGAACGGGGCGAGCGTGCCGACGGGGATCGGGTCGCTGCTCGAACCGCCGCTGGACCCCCCCGACTCGGTGCTGTCCATCTCCGTCTCCTCCGAGCCGCCGGAGTCGGTGCTGTCCATCTCCGTCTCCTCCGAGCCGCCGGAGCCGCCGGAGCCGCCGGAGCCGGAACAGCCAGCCAGTCCGACAACGCCACCGATACCAACGGCCTCGACGAATCGCCGCCGTGAAACACGACTGTCCGTCATGTGTAGCCAGAGAAGCACATCCGCTATGATAAATATTTATAATTATTCTCTGTCCCGGGGCCGCGCTACGCGCGAGACGGGCGGGCTCAGCCGTCGCCGACGGCTACTGTGTCGACAGTTGACATCGGATCCGGAAACGGCACGGCTTCGGGTGGAGATTCGCCGCGGGTGACGCGGCGACGCGAGGCGCGTGAGCGCGCCAGCCAGACGGGCCGGGGCCTCGGCGTCGAGGCGGCGGCCCGCGCTCACCACGACACCGTCTCGCGGTCCTTCCAGAGCCGACCCCCCGGCCCGTCGCGCAGCCGCGCCAGCCAGACGGGCGTGTCCGCGCCCTCCGCGACGCTCCGGGTCGCCTCCGACCCGCCCATGTCCGTCCGAACCCAGCCCGGGCTGGCCGCACTCGCGAGGAGTCCCTCGTCGCCGTACTCGGCGTCGAGGTAGGCCGTCAGGCCGCCGACGGCGGCCTTCGAGAGCCGGTAGGGCGGGTAGCCCCCGCCCATCTGCCCGTCGGTGTAGCGCCCGAGCCCCGACGAGAGGGTGACGACCCGCGGGCGGTCCGTCTCGCGGAGGAGCGAGAGGGCGTGGCGGGTCACCAGCACCGGGCCACGGAGGTTCACCGCGAGCGTCCGGTCGACCGTCTCCATCGACGTCTCGTGGAGGGGGCCGGCGCGCTCGAACACCCCGGCGTTGTTCACCAGAACGTCGAGACGGCCCGTCTCGTCGCGAACCCGCTCGGCCGCCGCGGCAACCTCGTCGTCGTCGGTCACGTCGAGCCGAACCGGCTGCCGGTCGGTCGCGTCGACGTCGGCGGTGTCGCGCGCACCGGCGTACACCGTCGCGCCGAGGTCGGCGAGCGCTGTGGCGATTCGCCGACCGATGCCCCGCGTCGCGCCCGTCACCAGTGCTGTCTGTCCGTCGAGGTCGTCGTAGAGGTCGACACGCGTCACGGCCCGTCGTCGGGGCGCCGCGGGGGTAAGCCTCACGCGGCGCGGGGGCGGGCGCGCTGCCGAGAGTCGCCCCAGAAGGCCTATCAGGCTCGACCACCACACGTACATGTGTTCGGTGTGACTGTGGAGTTCGTCGCGCTCCTGAGCTTCCAGTCGGCAATCTTCGTCGCGGTCGTCGTCCTCGTCGCGCGCGGATACGTGCGCCGGCGCCGGCAGACCCGGGAACTCGTCGACGAGTACGACGAGTACTGATCAGCGGAGCGCGGCGACCAGCGCCGCCGCGACGTCGTCGACCGACTCCTTGTTCTCGACGTGCCGCACCGGTGCGCCGGTCTGTGCGGCGAGTTCGACCGTCGCCGTGCGGTTCAGCTCCTGTTGGAACCGGACCTCGCGGACGGTGTTGTCGTACGGGCGGGTGCTCTCGCGGCGCCGTCGGACGATCGTCTCCGGCGCGGCCTCGAGGAGGACGAACCGCTCGGGGACGACGCCGTCGAAGGCGTCGTTCGCCAGCCCCGGCAGGTAGCCGTCCTCCGTCTCGACCGCGAGGTAGGTGTTGAGGAGGACGTCGCGCACCTCGCTCCGGTCGGCGACGTACTCGCCGGCGCGGCGCTGGAGCCGCCGTGTCTCGCGGGCCGTCAGCCGCGGCAGGTCGTCGCGCTGCTCCGCGAGGCCGCGCGCCGCGGCCTGTTCCAGCATCACGTCCCGGAAGTTGACGAGCTGGTAGTCGTCGTCGAGACGGCGTCGCGTCGTCTCACACACCGTCGAGGCGCCGACGCCGGGGACGCCGGAGACGAGCGTGACGCCCATCAGAACGACACCTCCTCGTCGTCCATCCCGCCCTGCGAGCCGCGGTCGTCGTAGAACTTCCGGCCGACGTAGGCGTCGCCGACGAACGTCACGAGCGCGTCGTACAGCGCGTCGGCGTTCTCGAACTCCTCGTGCGGACACCGGGACAGCACCTCGCCGATCGTCTCCTCGTCGCCCATCGGCGCCTCGAGCGACACGTCGCCGATCTCGCTCCGGACCGTCTCCGCCGTGGTCGGGAACGACACTCGTCTGCTGAACAGGTCGCGCGTCTCCGGAAGTCGCATACCCCCGACCTCACCGTCGATCAACATAAACACCACAGGCGGATCAGGCGTTCGACAATCGGTACCGTATCCCGTGATCTCTCCACGCCGTCGGGCCGGGACCCGGGCGCAGCCGCGTGACAGCCCCGGCTCCCGGAGTCGTCGGCCCGACCGCCTCCTTTTCCCCGCTGCGGCCCGACGTACTTCCGTGACACACGTCGGCATCGTCGGCGCGGGCGCGGCGGGCGCCGCCGCCGCGCGGACGCTCACGGACCGCGGTGCGACCGTCACGGTGCTCGAGAAGTCGAACGTCGTCTGCGGGCGCGCGGCGTCCCGGACCCGGGAGTACGACGGACACCGGATCACCTACGACTACGGCGCGAACTACCTGAAAGACGACGACGAGGGCGTCGTCGAACTCGTGCGCGACAGCCTCGACGGCGAGGGACTCGTCGAGGTGGCGGGACCGGTCGACGTCTTCGACGAGTCGGGGACGGTGTCGTCGGGACGGGACAGCGACGACAGCAAGCGGAGCTACCGCGCCGGAATCTCGTCGCTCGCGGAGCGGCTGCTCGACGGGACCAGCGCGCGCGTCGAACACGGAGTGCGGGCGCGGCGCGTGCGCCGGTCGGACGACTGCTGGCGCGTCGTCGACGACGACGGCGACGGCTGGGGGCCGTTCGACGCCCTCCTCCTGACGCCGCCGGCGCCACAGACCGAACGGCTCCTGCGCGCCGGCGACCCCGGTGTGCGCCGCCGTGCCCTCGCCGACGCCGCGGCGGCGGTGCCGTACCGCTCGGTCTACACGGGCGTTCTCGGCTACGGGTTCCGGCTCGACCGCCCGTACTACGGGCTGGTGAACGTCGACAAGGACCACGAGGTCGGGTGGATCTCCCGCGAGGAGCACAAGCCGGGGCACGTTCCGGCGGGCCAGACGGTGCTCGTCGTCCAGGCGAGCCCGGACTGGTCTGTCGCCCACGCCGACGTCGACCCGGCGGAGACGACAGCGACGCTCGCCGACCACGCCGCGAGCGTCGTCGGCGACGAGCGCCTCGGGGACCCGGCGTGGACCGACCACAAGTTCTGGCGCCACGCGCTCCCGGACGACGGCGTCGCGTCCGGTCCCGTCGCCGACGCCGCCGACGCCGGCCTCCACGTCGCCGGCGACTGGGTCGCGGGCGCGGCGCGGCTCCACGCCGCCGTGCGGTCCGGACTCGAGACGGGCGCGGCGGTGTCCGTCCCGGACCGCCGGGGCTAAGACCGGCCCCGTCAGACTGAGCCTATGTCCCTGCTGGCGGTCGTCGTCGGGGCGCTGTGGGCGATGCTGCCCGCCTACGTCCCGAACAACGCCGCGGTCCTGTTCGGCGGCGGTCCGCCGGTCGACGCCGGACGGACGCTCGGCGGCGCGCGCCTCCTCGGCGACGGCAAGACCTGGCGCGGCACCGTCGCCGGTGTCGGGGCGGGACTCGCCGTCGCGGGCGCGCTGAACCTCGTTCGCCCGGCCGTCGTCGACGTCCTCGACGTCGCCCTCGTCGGCTTCCCGCTCTGGGCGGCGGCTGGCCTCGCCGCGGGCGCGATGCTCGGCGACGCCGTCGCCTCGTTCGCCAAGCGGCGGCTGGACCGCGAGCGCGGCGCCGCGGCGCCGGGGCTGGACCAGCTCGACTTCGTCCTCGGGGCGCTGGCGCTTGTCGCGGTCGTCGCGCCTGCCTGGACACGGGCGACGTTCTCGCTCGCCGCGCTCGCCGTCGTGGTGGCCGCGACGCCGCTGCTCCACCTCCTGACGAACGCCGCGGCGTACGGAGCCGGGCTGAAGGCGGAGCCGTGGTGAGCGGGGCGCTCCGCCGACCGGCGTATTTAACCGCTCGGCGGCGGCGTGGAGCCGTATGGTCGACACCGGCGAGCTCGTCGCGGCGTTGCGCGCCGCCGACGCGGTTCGCTACGGCGAGTTCGAGCTCTCACACGGCGGGACGAGCGAGTACTACGTCGACAAGTACCGGTTCGGGACGGAGCCGACGCCGCTCGCGCTGGTGGCGCGGGCGTTCGCGGAGCGCGTCGACGGGGCGCGGCTCGCCGGCGTCGCCGTCGGCGCGGTGCCGCTCGTCGTCGCGACGGCGCTGGAGACGGGCGAGCCGTACCTGATCGCGCGGAAGGCGACGAAGGAGTACGGCACCGGCAACCGTATCGAGGGCGACCTGACGGAGGGCGAGCGCGTCGTCGTACTGGAAGACGTGGCGACCACGGGCCGGTCGGCGCTCGACGCCGTCGAGGCGCTGCGCGAGGCCGGCGGCGCCGTCGACCGGGTGCTGGTCGTCGTCGACCGGGAGGAGGGGGCGAGCGACCTGCTGGCCGACCACGGCGTGACGCTGGAGGCGCTGGTGACCGCGAGCGACCTGCTGGCGGCGGCGGAGTAGGCGTCGGCCCGTGTCTGTGTGTATCCCGTTCCGATTCGACGTCGGTATGTTCATGTTCGTGCGGGTCCCCGGCCCGGTGTGAACAGGGCAGCAAAGGCCCGGCTACAGCTCCGCGCGGTCGCCGTGCTCCGGGCGCTGAAGCGGAGCCGGACGTACGACGAACTCGCAGCCGAGACGGGACTCCCCGCGGGCGACCTCAACCGCTACGTCAACGGCCACGTCCTGCCGGGGGCGGAGCGGGCGCGGGCCGTCGTCGAGGGCGCCGGCCGCGAGACGGTCGCCGCGGAGCTGGAAGAGCGGATCCGGCTGGACGACGAGGGCTACGTCGACAACTCCGGGGTCGTCTTCGACCAGCCGTTTCTCGACCTCGTCGCGCCGGTCGTCGCGACGGCGTTCGACGACCCCGCGCCTGACGCCGTGCTGACGGCGGCGACGGACGGCATCACCTTCGGCGCGGCGGTTGCCTCTAGCCTCGGCGCCCGTATCGCGTACGCAAAGAAGACACGCGAGACGGCAGTCGAGGAGTTCGTCGAGGCCCGCGACCGGCTGGCGTCGGGGATCGAACTCACCTACTACCTCCCGGCGGCGGCGCTCTCGGCCGGCGAGCGCGTCCTCGTCGTCGACGACCTGGTGCGCTCGGGCGAGACACAGACCCTCCTGCTCGACATCGCGGAGCGCACGAGCGCGGAGGTGGTCGGCGTCGCGGCGCTCATCGCGGCCGGCGACGAGGGGCTCGTCCGCGCCAGAGAGCGGACGGACGCGCCGGTCGAGGCGCTCGTCCGGCTCGGCTGATCGATCCACGAGCGTGGATCGCAGATGTCGTGAGGCTGTATCAAATTTCAAGTGAGTGCTTACGGCAGTGGTGAGTGAGATGGCAACGAGCGACGGCGGGGGAGACGGGGCACTGGCGGCCTTTTTCGGCCTCGACGAACACGACACCTCGGTCTCGACCGAGGTGCTGGCCGGGGTGACGACGTTCCTCACGATGAGCTACATCGTGGTCGTCAACCCGAACGTGCTCGCGGCGGGCGAGAACGCGCCCGGTATCGCCGTCCAGGGGCTCTCGCGGCCGGCGGTTGTGTCGATGCTCGCGGTGGTCACCATCCTCGCCGCCGCCGTCGCGACGCTGATCATGGCGCTGTACGCCAACCGACCGTTCGCGCAGGCGCCGGGACTGGGGCTCAACGCCTTCTTCGCGTTCACCGTCGTCGGCGCCCTCGGGGTGCCGTGGCAGACGGCGCTCGCGGCGGTCGTCGTCGAGGGAGTGATCTTCGTTCTCCTCACGGCTGTCGGCGCCCGCGAGTATATCATCCGGGTGTTTCCGGAGCCGGTGAAGCTGGCCGTGGGGAGCGGTATCGGCCTGTTCCTCACGATCATCGGTCTCCAGGCGATGAACGTCGTCGTCGACGACCCGGCGACGCTCCTGACCCTCGGCGGCGTGGCGAGCGACCCGGTCGCGGTGCTCTCGGTGTTCGGGCTGTTCGTCACGTTCGCGCTCTACGCCCGCGGGGTTCGCGGGTCGATCGTCGTCGGCATCGTCCTGACGACGCTGGCCGGGATGGCGGTGACGTTCGTCGGCCTCGTCGAGCCGGGGACGGTCGCGCCGGCGTTCGTCCGGACGGGCGGCCTCGACCTCTCGCTGGCGTTCGCGCCCCGGTACGACATCACGCCGCTCGCGGGGGCGTTCGTCGCGGGGCTGTCGGGCGTCGAGTCGTTCACGTTCGCACTGGTGGTGTTCACCTTCTTCTTCGTCGACTTCTTCGACACCGCGGGGACGCTCGTCGGCGTCGGGCAGGCCGGCGGGTTCCTCGACGAGCGCGGCGACCTGCCCGACATCGACCGCCCGCTGATGGCCGACGCCGTCGGCACCACCGTCGGTGGGGCGCTCGGCACCTCCACCGTCACCACGTACATCGAGTCCGCCTCGGGCGTCGAGGAGGGCGGTCGGACCGGACTGACGGCGCTCACTGTCGCCGTGCTGTTCGTCTTCGCGCTGGCGCTGGTGCCGCTGGCGACCGCGGTGCCGCTCTACGCCTCCCACATCGCGCTGGTCGTCATCGGCGTCGTGATGCTCCGCAACGTCGTCGAAATCGCGTGGGGCGACGTCACCGACGCGGTGCCGGCGGGGCTGACCATCCTCGTGATGCCGTTTACCTACTCGATCGCGTTCGGTATCGCCGCCGGCATCGTCTCCTACCCGGTCGTGAAGCTGGCAGCCGGCAAGGCCGGCGACCTCCGTCCCGGCCACTACGTCCTCGCGGGCGCGTTCGTCGTCTACTTCTTCGTGCGGACGAGCGGCATCCTCTCCGGCCAGCTGTCGTTCTGAGCCGATCCGCGGGGCTTATACCCGCCGCTGTCCCGGAGACGGGACGTGGAACGCCGTCGCGTCGCCCGCGTCGCCGCCGCCCTCCTCGTCGGGTCGCTCCTCCTCGCGACGGCGGGAACGACCCTCGCATACGACCCCGACCAGCGCTCCACACTCGGGAGCGGCCGGGTGGCCGAGCCGGCGGGGGGACAGACTGTCGTCGGCGTCCAGGGGTTCCACTGGGACGGGACGGGCAACCCGAAGAAGCCCCCGCGCCTCCTGGCCGCCGACCGCTCCGCACAGACGGCGTGGGTGTACGACGGCTCCGGTCGGGCGGCGTGGTACTACGACGTCGACCCGCTGCCGGACGGCGACCTCCTCGTCACCTCGATCTCGCGCCGGGCGACCGTCGTCGTCCGGATGGACCGCGAGACCCGCGAGGTGGAGTGGCGCGAGCGAATCGACGCCCGCGACACCCACGACGTCGACCTGACGCCCGAGGGTCACCTCGTCGTCGCGAACATGCGAAACTGGGACGCCGAGCGCGGGGTCTCGAACGACCGGGTGTTCGTCTACGACCGGCAGAACGACACGGTGCTCTGGGAGTGGACGTTCCGGAACCACTACCCGAACGACACCGACGGCGGGTTCGGCGAGGACTGGACCCACGTCAACGACGTCGACGTCGTCGACGGCGGGTCGGCCTTCCTCGTCTCGCCGCGGAACTTCGACCAGGTGATCAAGATCGACCGCGAGACGAAGGAGATCGTCTGGCGTCTCGGGCGCGACGACGCACACGGCGTCCTGAACGAGCAGCACAACCCCGACCTGCTGACCGGACCGGACGGGGAGCCGACGGTGCTCGTCGCCGACTCGGAGAACGACCGGATCGTCGAGTACGCCCGGCGCGACGGCGAGTGGACCCGAACCTGGACGCTCCGGTCGGGCCTGTCGTGGCCCCGCGACGCCGACCGCCTCCCGAACGGCAACACGCTCGTCACGGACACGCTGAACCAGCGGGTGATCGAGGTGACGCCGACCGGCGAGGTCGTGTGGGAGTACCGCGCGACCTGGGGGCCGTACGACGCCGAACGGATCGGGACCGGCGACGGGTCCGACGGCCCGACGATGGCCGAACAGGGCGTCACGGGGACCTACGAGGTCCGGGGCGGCGAGAGCGACGCCGCCACGACGGTCGGCCCGGCGACGCGGCTCGCCGGCGCGCTCGCGGGGACGCCGTTCGCCGCCCCGGCGTCGTCGTTCGCCGAGCGCTGGTCGCACGTCGTGCCGTGGGTGCGGCCCGTCTGGCTCCCGCCGTGGGGCTTTGGCTACCTCGTGCTGGCGCTCCTCGTCGGGGTCGCGTGGGGCGGCGCGGAGGTCGTCCTCTCGTGTCGACGGCTCGTGGACACGCTGCCGGGGTGACGGGCTGACGGCAGTGTGCGCTGCCCGCCGACGAGCGAACAGTTCTTGTAAACGGCGACCCTCCTCACAGACGTGACGGACCTCACACTGTACGAACTGCCGGGCTGTCCCTACTGCGCGAAGGTGAAGGACAAGCTGGCGGCGCTGGACCTGGAGTACGAGTCGATCGAAGTCCCGCGGTCACACTCCGAGCGGACGGAAGTCGAGGAGGTCAGCGGCCAGACGGGCGTGCCCGTCATCCTCGACCCCGAGAACGACGTCCACGGGATGCCAGAGAGCGACGACATCGTCGCCTACCTCGACCGGACGTACGCGTAGCGCGGGACGGCTGGCTGCCGGCGGGCCCGACGAGGAGACGGCCCGTGCTCGTGGGGTATCGGTCCCGTCGGGGCCGTCACGCCCGGTCGGCGGCCTCTGTCGCCTCGTCGGCGCGCTCGCGGACGAGACGCCGGACCTCCTCGGGGCCCTTCGTCTCGCGCAGCTCCTCGCACGCGACGATAGCGGTGCCCCCGACGGCGCGGCGCTTGGGCCGGTCCTCGGCGAAGTAGACGGCGCGGGTACGGGTCACCTCGCCGAGCGAGGAGAGCAGTTCGGCGCGCTTTTTCGCCGCGCGGTCGAACGCGGAGTGGCCGGTGAGCAGGTGTTCGGCCTCGTCGTCCTCGGTGACGGAGTCGAACGGCGACCGGACCGTCGGGTGGACGGTGAATCCGGCGCGGGAGAGCACGGCGACGACGTGTTCGTCGTCCGGGTCGGCCTCCGGGTCGTCCGGCGTCGGGTCGGCGTCGCGAACGTCCTCGGCGCCCTCGAGGACGGAGACGGGCGCGGAGAACGGCCTGTCGAACAGCTCCTCCAGCTGGACCGCGACTTCGACGCTGGCGTTCATGCCGTCCTCGTACTTCGAGACGGTGCGGCGAGAGACGCCGAGTTCGTTCGCCAGCCGCCCGAGACTCCAGTCGCGGGCCTCCCGCTCGTCGGCCAGCAGGTCGCCGTCGATGTTGACGTAGAGGCCGCCCGGCGCCGCGTAGATGAGCGGCGGGACGGTCTCGACGAACAGGTCGTACGCGGTGTCCGGGTGAAAGACCGGGACGCCGTGTCGGAAGTAGACGACCTCGGGCTTCAGCTCCTCGTCGCGGGTCCGCAGCCCGATCACCAGCGGCGTGGCGTCGAGGTAGGTGCCGAGACGCCGGAGCTCCGCACCCGTCGCGCCGTCGAGGCCGTCGACGTTCCCGAGAATCTTCACCAAGAGCAGGTCCTCGCCGCGCCGTGCCGCGAGGTCGAAGCTCTTTGGTCTGAGCGCACACCGGTCGCTGACGAGAAAGCCCGCGTCACGGAGCATCGCGGCGAGGTTCTCGACCAGCGCGGTCCGGGACATAACCTAACCTAGTTCTACGGTTGTATATATACGTTGTGTCGGGACTCCGGCGCCGTCGGGCGGGAGCGACCCGCGAGAATGGAAA
Source organism: Haloferacaceae archaeon (assembly GCA_028274865.1). Classification (GTDB taxonomy): domain Archaea; phylum Halobacteriota; class Halobacteria; order Halobacteriales; family Haloferacaceae; genus A07HB70. The sequence continues at coordinate 14,115 of JAQCMY010000199.1, forward strand.
CGCCGAAGCGCCTCCGGCCCGACGACGAGCCGTGTGCAGACGACGGGGCGCTGACGTCGGCGACGCCGGCCCGTCGCCCGGACGGAGGCGCCCGTGACGGTCGTCGCCGTCGACGACACCGACAGCCGCGACGGGATGTGTACCACCTACCTCGCGGCGCGGCTGGCGGCCCGTCTCGCGGACACGGGCGCGAGGGTCGAGCGGTGCCTGCTGGTCCGGTGTAACCCCGCCGTCGCGGCGAAGACCCGCGGCAACGCCGCCTGCGCCGTCCAGGCCGACGTCGACCCGACAGCCGCGCGGCGGGTCGGGCGGGAACTGGTCGACGCACACGCCGCGGCGGGCGACCGGACGAGCCCCGGTCTGGTCGTCGCGCCGGACGCACCCGGCGTCGTGCCCCGCGGCGTCCGCGCGTTCGCCCGCCGGGCCGTCCGGGGGCACCACACGCTCGACGACGCCGTCGCGACGGCCGAGGCCGCGGGCTACGCCCACGACGGGTGGGCCGGCGGACGGGGCCGGATCGGCGCGCTCGCCGCCGTCGGGTGGCCGGCGGTCGCCGACGACCGGACCTACGAGCGGCTGGTCTACCGCCCGCGCGAGCGGTGGGGGACAGAGCGCCGGGTCGACGAGACGAGCGTCTTCGCGGCGGCGACGGCGGCCTCGCCGGCGGCGTGGGACACCGTCGACCGCGCCGCCGAGGAGGCCGTCTGCGTCCCCGCGACACCCGGCCCGGTGTTGTTCGGGATCCGTGGCGAGGGCCCCGAGATCGTCGAGCGCGTCGCGGGGCAGATCGACCACGAACCCGCCGAGCGCGCGGCGACGTTCGTCACGAACCAGGGGACCGACGCCCACCTGCGGCGGGCGGCGCTCGCGGCGGTGCGCGACGGCCGGTCGTACCGGGTCGACGCGACCGTCGCGGCGGCGCCGGAGACCCGTGCGGGCGGGCACGTCCACCTGACGCTCCGTGACGGCGGCGCCGACCTCCCGGCAGTGGCGTTCGAGCCGACGAAGCGGTTCCGCGACAGGGTGCGGGCGCTCCGCGTCGGCGACCGGGTGACCGCCTGCGGCGAGGTCGGTCGGGGGACGCTGAAGCTGGAGAAGTTCGCGGTCCGGAGCCTCGTCGAGACGGAGCGGGTCGTGCCGACCTGTCCAGACTGCGACGGGTCGATGTCGTCTGCCGGTGCGGACGCGGGCTACCGGTGCCGGGACTGCGGGACCGCGGCACCCGGTCGGGTCGAACAGCCGGTCGGGCGGCTGCTCGACGAGGGGTGGTACGAGGTGCCGCCGCGGGCGCGCCGGCACGTCGCGCGGCCGCTGTGTCGCGGCGGGTTCGACGCGCCGGTCCACCCGGAGCGGTGAGCGGTCAGCCGCCCGTCAGCGGGTCGAACAGCGCCACGTCGTGGAGCCTGGAGTCGTCGGTCAGCTCCGGGTGGAAGGCGAGGCCGACGACCGGCCCCTCGCGGACGGCGACGGGCTGACCGTCGACGGTCGCCAGCACCTCGACGTCGGGGCCGACGTCGGCGACGGCGGGCGCGCGGATGAACACGGCGGGGAACGGGTCGTCGAGGCCGGCGACGTCCAGCCTGCTCTCGAAGCTGTCGCGCTGTCGGCCGAAGGCGTTGCGGTCGACGGCGACGTCGAGGACGTCGAGCGTCTCGACCCGGTCGTCTCGGGCGTCGCGGGCGGCGACGATGAGGCCGGCACAGGTGGCAAAGAGCGGCTTGCCGGCCTCGACGTGGGCGACGAGCTCCGGCGCGATGTCGCGTCTGTGGAGGAGCCGCGAGATGGTCGTCGACTCGCCGCCGGGGAGGGCAACGGCGTCGCAGTCGGGGACGACACCGGCGTTTCGGACTGCCGTCGCCTCGACAGAGTGGCCGTAACTGGCCGCGGCGCGCTCGACCGCCGCGACGTGTTCGGCGGCGTCTCCCTGGACCCCGACGACGGCGACGCGCATCTCAGACGCCGCGGTCCTGGAGCTGCTCCTCCTCCGGGAGGGAGGCGTTCGACTCGCCGGACATGCCGCTACCGGCGGCGCCGGCGACCTGCGCGAGGGCCTCGGGGTCGTCCCAGTCGTTGACCGCGTCGACGATCGCGGTCCCCATCCGCTCGGGGTCCTCGGCGCCGAAGACGCCGGAGCCGACGAAGATGCCGTCGCAGCCGTGGTACATCATCAGCGCGGCGTCGGCGGGGGTGGCGATGCCGCCGGCGGCGAAGTTGACGACCGGGAGCCGGCCCATCTCCGCCGTCTCGTGGACGAGGTGGGCGGGCGCCTCGTGTTCGCGGGCCCACTTCTCGCGCTCCTCGTGCTTCATGCCCGTCAGCTGCCGGATCGCGCCCTTGATGTTGCGCTGGTGGTGGACGGCCTGGTTCACGTCGCCCGTGCCGGCCTCGCCCTTCGTACGGATCATCGCCGCGCCCTCGTCGATGCGGCGCAGCGCCTCCTGCAGGTTGCGCGCCCCGCAGACGAACGGCGCGGTGAACTCGCGCTTGTCGATGTGGTAGCGGTCGTCTGCCGGCGTGAGCACCTCGCTCTCGTCGATCATGTCGACGCCGAGCGCCTCGAGGATCTCGGCCTCCTTCCGGTGACCGATCCGGGACTTCCCCATCGCCGGGATCGACACCTCGTCGATGATACCCTCGACGTTCGCCGGGTCGGGCATCCGCGCGACGCCGCCACGCTTGCGGATGTCCGCGGGGACGGCCTCGAGGGCCATCACCGCGACCGCGCCGATATCCTCGGCGATCCGCGCCTGCTCTCGCGTCACCACGTCCATGATGACGCCGCCCTGTTGCATCCGCGCGAACCCGCGCTTGACGAGGTCCGTCCCGCGGCGCAGGTTCTCCAGATCGGTCGGTTCCGCCATACACAACTGTACAGTCCCCACCGGGTAATGCTTGTCGGCATGCGTGCGCGATCGCGTGTGCGTGCGCGCCGCGTGATAGCCCTGAAGTGTCGTCGGCCCCAGCGGTCCGTATGGAAGAGACGAGTGCCGACACCGACGACGTGCGGGCGCGGTACGAGGAGCGCGACGGCGAGCGCCTGCTGACCTTCGAGCGCGACGGGCGGGCGGCGACCGTCGCCCAGAACGCCGAGGGGTACGCGATGCTGATGGTCCGGGCGGACGGCGACGAACTGGAGCGCTACTACGGCTTCGACATGGCGATCGACCACGCCGCGGAGCTGCTCGGCGTCCGACCGGGCGACCTGCCGGTGCCCGGGGCGGCGGCGGACATGGGGATGTAGCGC